>NZ_CP150917.1:2970625-3275000 GCF_039908645.1 Pseudomonas helvetica | reverse complement strand
ACCTCATGCTGGGCGGTCAACAATGCTTGGCGCAGGGCTTTAACGCCCTCCCCGGTCAGGCTCGACACGGCGAACTGCGGCGCGCCGCAATACGGCCCCGGCGCTAGCAACGCGGCGACCTGGGCGTGTACCGACTGCACCTGTGCCGGCTCGACCCGGTCGATTTTACTGATCACCACTAGCGCCTTTGGAATCCCCAGCAGTTCGACAATCGCCAAGTGCTCGCGGGTCTGGGGCATGACCCCGTCATCGGCGGCCACTACCAGCAACACCAGATCAATGCCCTGAGCGCCGGCGAGCATGTTGTGGATGAAGCGCTCATGCCCCGGCACGTCGATAAAACCGGTCATCTCTGCCCCAGGCTCCAGCGGCGCATAAAGGAAGCCCAGGTCGATGGTGATACCGCGTTCGCGTTCTTCCCGGTGGCGATCGCCGGCCTGTCCTGTCAGGGCTTTGAGCAAGGCCGTTTTGCCGTGGTCAATGTGTCCAGCGGTGCCGACGATCACCTTGCCTCCCCCACTCCTTGCAGCAGCTCGAGTTGAGCGAGCCAGGTCGCTTCGTCGTCGAGTTGGCGCAGGTCCAGCCACAGCGCATCGTCGTCGATGCGACCGAGCACCGGAATGGGCAAGGCTCGAAAAGCCGCTTCCAGGCCATGCAGTTGCCGACCACGCAAGCGTTTCGACACCTGCGGACGCAGACACAAGGCGGCGCTTGGCAAGCGCGCAATCGGTTGGCTGCCACTGCCGATCATGCCCAGCGCCGGCAGCGCGCTAACCGCCCATCCGGCGCCCAGTACGCGCGCCAGCAGCGGACACAGGCGTTCGGCCTGAGCGAGGATGTCCGCTTGCGGTCGGGTGAGCAGGCGCAGGCTGGGCAAGCGCTCGGCCAATCGGTCGGGATCACGGTACAACCCCAACACGGCTTCGAGGGCGGCCAGGGTCAATTTGTCTACGCGCAAGGCCCGCTTGAGCGGGTTCTTCTTGATTCGGGCGATCAGTTCCTTGCGACCGACGATCAATCCCGCCTGAGGACCACCGAGCAACTTGTCACCGCTGAAGGTGACGATATCGGCCCCGTCGACCAGCGCCTGGCGCACTGTCGGTTCGGCGGGCAGGCCCCAACGGGTCAAGTCCAGCAGACTGCCGCTGCCCAGATCTTCCAGCAATGGCAGCCCGTGCCGGTGGGCCAGTTGCGCCAGTTCGGCGGTCGGTACCTGTGCCGTAAAGCCTTGAATGCTGTAATTGCTCGCGTGTACGCGCATCAACAAGCCGCTGCGTGGGCCGATGGCGGCTTCGTAGTCGCGGGGATGGGTGCGGTTGGTGGTGCCGACTTCATGCAGTCTGACCCCGGCCCGCGCCATGATGTCGGGAATGCGGAATGCCCCGCCGATTTCGATCAGTTCGCCACGGGAGATGATCCCCTCTTTGCGCGCTCCCAGACTGTTGAGCGCGAGCAACACGGCGGCTGCGTTGTTGTTGACCACCGTCACCGCCTCGGCACCGGTCAGCTCGCGTATCAGGCCTTCGATCAGATCATCACGATCACCGCGCTTGCCACTTGCCAGGTCGAATTCCAGATTCAGCGGATAACGGGCAGCCTGTTGCACCGCCTCGATCGCTTCCTCCGGCAGCAATGCCCGACCGAGGTTGGTATGCAGTACCGTGCCGGTAAGGTTGAACACTCGCCGTACCCGACTGCGGTACTGATTTGCCAGGCGTTCACCAGCCCTCCCCGCCAATACCTGAGCCGTGAGCTCTAGGGCATCAAGCTGACCCAATTGAACCGGTTCACGCACATCGTCAAGCAACTGTCGCAGAGTCGCGAGCAAGGCATCGCGGCCATAACGTTCAGCCAGCGGCTGGCAGGCGGCGTTGCGCAACAGGCTATCGATGGAAGGTAAACGCGCGGGGACGCTGGCAAGTTTTGCGGGCATCAAGGGGGCTCCCTGAAACGGTTGGCCGTCGCGGGAGTGGAATGAAACAGGCTCCGGTCCCGGAAACCTGAGTGTAGCCGCTGAGATCAATCTCCCCCTGGCGCCAGCATCAGGTTCGGTGCCAGACGCTGGTAGCCGTCCAGGTCCAGGCGCATGTCCAGCATCAAGCTGGCGAGGTCCGCCGACAGCGCTTCGGCGTCAGCGTCGTTTTCCAGGTACAGCAGTTTCAGGTAACTGTTGCAGCCGGGGCAGATTTCAGCCCGCAGTGGCGCCTGGTTGGCCGTATGCCGATCATCCTCGAAACTGACGTATTTGAGTCCTTTGCTTTGTTCGCAGTAGACGCATTTGACCCGCACCACATGCCATTCGCAGGCACACAGCGAACACACCAGGTAACGCAACCCGTTGTATTTTCCCCGTTGGTGAATCACCCCGGCCATGGCCGGCGAACCGCAGGCCGGGCATTGGCCAAGGCTCGCGCAAGGCTTCAGTTCACTAACCGGCATGCCGAGCAGCCAGTGGCTCCATGCCGCCTGCAAAGCCGCGCCGAGAAACGGCACCAGCGCCGCTGGAAGCCCTGCATACTGGCCGCTGAGCAAGGCAATTGCCCAGACCTTGCGCTGTCCGACACTGGCGGTGTTCAAGGTGGCCACGGCACTTTTCACTGCCGAACGCGGCGGTGCCTGGTAACGCCGCAGCAGGGTTTCCAGGTACGGCAGCCAGCCGTCTTCGCGCACCAGACTGTCGGCGGCCAGCGGCGGCAAGCCATGTTCCTGGCATAACAACAGGCGCTCAGGATTCGGGGCCGGGGCCAGCGGTGGCTCGTCCAACAGGCTTTGCTGGACGTAACACAGGTCGGCGACCAGCCGCAGGAAATCGGCCAGCGGATGCCCATTGGCCAATCGCTCCAGGCGCATCGCACGCAAGGTGTACAGGTTGGGCGGCGGCAGGCGCAGGAACGGCGGTGTGCTCGCCGCCGCCTCGATTTGTCCGGGCTCGAGTATCGTGCTCAAGGCATCATCCTTTCTTGCTTATCTGGCTGTCAGGGTTCTCGTCGTGTGTCACCTCGCGGTACCAGAGCGCATGATGTTTCTTCGCCCAGGCACGGCTGACCCCGCCATGCAGCATTGCGCTGACCGAGCCCTTGATCCAGAGGCCGGCGTAGATGTGCACGATAATACTCAGCACCAGCACGAAAGCTGCCAGCGCATGCAACAGCATCGCGAGGCGAATCGAGGTGATGCCGAAGTACTGGCTGAAATAGGCCCGCCAGATCACCACACCGCTCAGCAGCAATATCAGCATGCAGGCCAGCAAGGTCCAGAACAGCAGCTTCTGCCCGGGGTTGTACTTGCCGATGGGCGGTACGCCTTCCTCCTCATTGCGCATCACCCGGTTGACCCGTTTGAGCCACAGGCGGTCGTTGGCAATAAAGACATTGGCCCGCCAGAAGCTGATCACCAGCCCCAGGAAAAACACGAACATCAGCACGCCCATGAAGGGGTGCAGGATGCGCGTCCATGGCCCGCCGCCAAACAACTCGCTGAGCCAGAACAGCGACGGGTGGAACAGTGCCAGACCCGACAGGGCCGCCATGAAAAACAGAATCGCCACCAGCCAGTGATTGGTGCGTTCGTTGGCGTTGTAGCGCAGGATCGTTTTGTCTTTCATGGTCGCCTGTCCTCCTGCGATCCTGGCGT
The DNA here is from genome assembly GCF_039908645.1 of Pseudomonas helvetica. Taxonomy (NCBI): domain Bacteria; kingdom Pseudomonadati; phylum Pseudomonadota; class Gammaproteobacteria; order Pseudomonadales; family Pseudomonadaceae; genus Pseudomonas; species Pseudomonas helvetica. The sequence goes on along the minus strand of NZ_CP150917.1, from coordinate 3,271,367 downwards.
GTTCGGGTCATAGACATGCACCGTCGGGTCGACTTCATGCACGCTGGAATCCTTGCCGGGCGGGTGTTCGTCTTCCTCGACGCGCTGCGGGCCGATGCGCACGTAATGGAAGAAACCCGCCAGCACTGCAGCGCCCATGGCCAACAACGCCAGTGGTTTGCTCACGCCTTTCCACAGCCCGACCAATGGGCTGATGACCGGCTGGTTCGGCAAGCCGGCGTACAGCGATGGCTGGTCGGCGTGGTGCAGGACGTACATCACATGCGTGCCGCCGACGCCGGCGGGATCGTACAGGCCGGCGTTGTCGAAGCCCCGTGACTTGAGGTCGACGATGCGCTCGGCGGCGTGTTCTTTCATGTCCTCCTTGCTGCCGAACACGATGGCGCCGGTCGGACAGGTCTTGACGCACGCCGGTTCCAGCCCGACCGCCACCCGGTCCGAACACAGCGTGCACTTGTAGGCCTTGTGGTCTTTGCGCGAAATGCGCGGAATGTTGAAGGGGCATCCGGTGATGCAATAACCGCAGCCGATGCAATGGTCCTGGTCGAAATCGACGATGCCGTTGGCGTGCTTGATGATCGCCCCGGGACTTGGGCAGGCCGCGAGGCAGCCAGGTTCAGCGCAGTGCATGCAACCGTCCTTGCGGATCAGCCATTCGAGGTTGCCGGCGTCGGTTTCGTGCTCGGTGAAGCGCATCAGGGTCCAGGTCTCGGCGCTGAGATCCTGCGGGTTGTCGTAGGTTCCATGGTTGTGGCCGACCTCGTCGCGCAATTCATTCCATTCCGAACAGGCGACCTGGCAGGCCTTGCAACCGATGCACTTGGTGGTATCGATGAGTTTGGCGACTTCCTCCTGTTGACGTACCGAGGGCGGCAAGGTGGTGGTGGCCGAACGGGCAATGATGTCTTGGTTGGCCATCAGATTTTCTCCACATTGACCAGGAACGACTTGGATTCCGGGGTCTGTGTATTGCCGTCACCGAGGAACGGCACCAGGGTGTTTGTCAGGTAGCCATGCCGGGTTGCCCCGGTGAACCCCCAGTGCAACGGAATGCCGATATGGTGCACGGTCTGGTTGTTGACCTGCAGCGGACGAATCCGCTTGGTCACCACCGCCACCGCCTCGATATGCCCGCGTTTGGAGCTGACCCTTACCCGGTCGCCCGGGGCAATCCCCTTCTCCTTGGCCAGGGCTTCACCAATCTCGACGAACTGCTCGGGCTGGGTGATGGCATTGATCGGGCAATGCTTGGTCCAGAAGTGGAAGTGCTCGGTGAGCCGGTAGCTCGTGGCGGCATAGGGGAAATCCTTCGCCGTCCCGAGCGAGTCCCAGACCGAATCGAAGATGCGCCCGGCCGGGTTGCTGGTCGCCTTCTTGTTGGTGGGGTGCAGCGGGTTGATGCCGATAGGCGTTTCGAACGGTTCGTAATGTTCCGGGAAAGGCCCTTCGTTCATCTTGTCGAGAGCGAAGAAACGCGCCACCCCTTCGGGGTTCATGATGAACGGGTTCATGCCTGCTTCCGGCGGTACGTCGGCCTTGTAGTCAGGCACATCGGTGCCGCCCCAGGACTTGCCGTTCCACCACACCAGGCGCTTTTTCGGATCCCAGGGTTGGCCTTTCGGATCGGCTGAGGCGCGGTTGTAGAGAATGCGCCGGTTCATCGGCCAGGCCCAGGCCCATCCCAGATTCTGCTTCATCCCGAAAGGGTCGCTGTTGTCGCGGCGAGCCATCTGGTTGCCCTGCTCGGTCCAGCTGCCGCAGAAGATCCAGCAGCCCGACGCCGTGCTGCCGTCGTCCTTGAGCTGGCCAAAACCGGATAGCTGCTGCCCGGCCTTGAGCGTCGCGCCCGTGGCGTCAGTGACATCGGCAACCGCGTAGCCGTTGAACTCCTTGGCAATCTCTTCCGGTGTCGGATCGTCAGGCACCTTGTAGGGCCAGCTGAGCTTGAGAATCGGCTCGGCGAAGGCGCCGCCATTGGCCTGGTAGCGCTGACGCAAACGGATGAACAGCTCGCTCATGATCTTGATGTCGGTGCGTGCTTGTCCCGGGCCATTGGCGCCCTTCCAGTGCCATTGCAGCCAACGGCCGCTGTTGACCAGCGAGCCGTCTTCTTCAGCGAAGCAGGTGGTGGGCAGGCGGATGACTTCGGTCTGGATGCCGGCCGTTTCGACATCGTTGTAAGGCCCGACATTGCGCCAGAATTCCGAGGTCTCGGTGGCGAGGGGGTCCATCACCACCAGCCACTTGAGTTTGGCCAGCGCGGCCATCACCCGGTTCTTGTCAGGTAAGGCGGCGATAGGATTGAAGCCCTGGCAGACGTAGCCGTTGACCTGCCCGCTGGACATCATGTCGAACACTTTGAGGATGTCGTAACCGGGGATATCGAGCTTCGGCAGCCAGTCGTAGCCCCAGTGGTTCTCGGCAGTAGCGTTGGCGCCGTACCAGGCCTTCATCAGGCTGACGTGGAACTTGCCGTAGTTCTGCCAGTAGGACAATTGCCCCGGCCGCAATGGTTTGAGCGCACGCTTGGCAATGTAGGCGTCGTAGTCCTGTTCGGCATCGCCCGGCAAGGTCAAGTAGCCGGGCAGCAGGTTCGACAGCAACCCAAGGTCGGTCAGGCCCTGGATGTTGGAATGCCCGCGCAGGGCATTGACGCCCCCGCCCGGCATGCCGACGTTGCCCAACAGCAACTGCACCATGGCTGCGCTGCGAATCATCTGCGAGCCCGTCGAATGCTGGGTCCAGCCCAGCGCGTAGAGAATCGTCATGGTCTTGCCCGGTTGCGAGCAAGTGGCGATCTCTTCCCAGATCTTTTGCAGGGCATCTTGCGGCATGCCGCAGATCTGGCTGGTCAGCTCCAGGGTGTAGCGGCTGTAATGCTGCTTCATCAGTTGGTAGACGCAACGCGGGTGCATCAGGGACGGGTCGACTTTGGCGAAACCGTCCTCGCCGATTTCATAGCCCCAGCTCGACTTGTCGCTGTAGGTACGCTTGGTCGCGTCGTAGCCGGTAAACAGCCCGTCCTCGAATCCATAGCTGTCCTTGACGATGAACGCCACGTCCGTATAGGCGTGCACGTACTCGTGCTGGATCTTGTTTTCAGTGAGCAAATAGTTGATCAGACCGCCCATGAAGGCGATGTCGGTGCCGGTGCGGATCGGTGCGTAATAGTCGGCCACCGAGGCGGTACGGGTGAAACGCGGGTCGACCACGATCAATCGCGCCTGGTTGTGCGCTTTGGCTTCGGTCACCCATTTAAAGCCACAGGGGTGGGCTTCAGCGGCATTGCCGCCCATGACCAGGACCAGATTCGCGTTGGCGATATCGGTCCAGTGGTTGGTCATCGCACCTCGGCCATACGTTGGGGCAAGACTTGCCACCGTCGGGCCATGTCAGACACGTGCCTGGTTATCGAACCCCAGCATGCCCAGACTGCGAACGACCTTGTGGGTCATGTAGCCGGCTTCGTTGGAGGACGCCGAAGCGGCGAGAAAACCCGTCGTCAGCCAACGGTTGACCGTTTGGCCCTTGGCATTCTTCTCGATGAAGTTGGCGTCACGGTCGGCCTTCATCAGGTCGGCGATGCGATCCAGCGCTTCATCCCACGACACCCGCGTCCACTCCTTGCTGCCCGGCTTGCGTACCTGCGGATATTGCAGCCGGCTGGGGCTATGGACAAAGTCCAGCAGGCCTGCGCCTTTGGGGCACAGCGTGCCGCGATTGACCGGGTGGTCGGCATCCCCTTCGATGTGGATGATGCTCTGATTGACGTTCTTGGCCGCATCGCCCTGGCTGTACATGATCAAGCCGCAACCCACCGAACAGTAGGGGCAGGTATTGCGGGTTTCATGGGTATGGGCCAGCTTGAAGTGGCGGACTTGCTCGGCGAAGGCTGGCGCGGGTGCCATACCCAGCGCGGCCAGGCTGGAGCCTCCAAGGCCGATAGCGGCGACCTTGAAGAACTGACGACGGTTGAGGTCCATCGTGCGCTCCTGATCAGGTGGAGTTACCCGGAACGTGCCCGGGAAATCTTGGACGAACACGGTGACTGAACGACGGCCGCCGACACTTGAAACTATAGTCAAGATTGCACCGGATGTAGCGAAACCCGGTCGTCGGCGGTGTACTCAGAGCTCCGGCGCGTCATTGCCTCTTTTCCCGATCACATCATCCACCCAGCTCATCGCTGCAATGACTGTCGGGAAGCCGATCGTGCTGGTCAAGGCGATCAGTGCGTGATGGATCTCCTCAGTCGTCGCCCCGGCTGCAAGTGCCCGTCGGGTATGACTGTGCACTGCGCCTTCCGAGCGGATTGCCGCCGCGGCACCGAGCTGAATCAGTTGGACGGTTTTCTCTTCCAGCGGCCCAGCATGATGCACCGCTGTACCCAGGGCCTCCAAGGCACTGAAGTAATCAGGATATAGATGCTTGAGACGTTGGTACGTGTACGGGTTGTGGCTGTTCTTGTTGTCCATCGTTGTCTCCTCGCGTTGACGGTTTGATTCAATTCTGGCTCTTCACTTCAGGCAGCGCTCTACAAGCTCCTCGGCGCTGGTGACCGGGGGTTCGCACGTGCGGTTTCGGCAGACATAGGCGCTGGTTTGCCCCGCGAGCGGATGCCGACCCGCGCCGATGGGCACATCCTCGGCAAAGGCCAGGACGCGTGCCGGCAGGTAGCGGCGCTGCAGCTTCGCGACCAAGGTGCTGGCGGCGGAACGCTCGCCGGCAACGACGATGCTGATCGGGCCACGTTGCATCCAGTCCTGCGCCGCCAGCAGATGGGCGAAACCGAAGGGATTCTGCGCGGCTGCGGCGCGGTACATCGCCAAGACCTGCTCGGCACGCTCGTGGTAAAGCTCGCGGCCGGTCAGTTCAAAAAGTCTCAGGAAAGCCAACACGCAGGCCGAAGTTCCTGACGGCCAGGCACTGTCGTGCGGTGCCCGAGGCCTGTGCACCAGCGGCTCGCCATCGCTGGGCGTGAAGTAAAGTCCGTCCTCCCAGAACTTGGCCAGGATCACCTCGACCAGTTGCGTGGCGCGTTCGACATAGCGTTTATCGAAGTCGCACTCGTAGAGATCGATCAAGGCGTTGGCGAGGAAGGCGTAGTCTTCGAGGAAGCCTGGAACCTTCGCCGTGCCCTCCCGCCAGGCCCGGTAAAGTCCACCTTCAGGCGTCGAGAGTCGGTCCAGAATGAAGTCGGCGGCGCGCCTCGCGGCGTCCAGATACGTTGTGGTTCCGGTCGCTTGGTATGCCGCGCAGAGCCCCTGGACCATTAACGCGTTCCAGCTGGTGAGGATGTTCTCGTCGCGCCCCGGACGAATACGCTGGGCACGCGCCAGCAATAACCTGCCACGCAGGCCCTTGAGCTCTAGTTCCTGCACCGCGTCCAGTGCGACTGCGCGGTGCAGCACCGTGCTGCCATGCTCGAAGTTGCCGTTGGCGGTTACGCCGTAAGCCCGGCAGGCCAGCGCGGCATCCGGCTCGCCGAGCGCAGCCTGCACTTGAGCGAGTGTCCACACGTAGAACTTGCCCTCTTCACCCTCGCTGTCAGCGTCTTCACTGGCGTAGAAACCGCCGTCAGGGTGAGTCATGTCACGCAGGATGTAGTCGATGGTTTCCTCGAACACACGCCGCCAGGCAGGCTTGCCGGTCTCGCGGTAGGCATCGGCATAGAGCTTCACGAGCTGGCCGTTGTCGTAGAGCATCTTTTCGAAATGAGGGACGGCCCAGCGTTCATCCACACAATAGCGAGCAAAACCGCCGCCGAGGTGATCATAGAGCCCGCTGGCGGCCATGCGATCAAGGGTCAACTCTACCGAATGCAGCAAATCCGGCTCGTGCAGACGCTGATAAAGACGCAGGACCAGATCATGGCAGGCCGGGTTGGGAAATTTCGGAGCGTTGCCCAGGCCGCCGTTCACCGGGTCGGTGTTTCGGGCAAACAACCGGGCAGCGGCAGCCGGCTGGTCAGGCTCCAGCGGTGTATCGCCCTCCAGCATTGATGCGTCCAGCTTGCGGTACCCCTGAAGGAACTGCTTGACGTTCTGTTGCAGCGCCGCGCGGTTGTTCTGCCAGGCATCGCTCAGACCGAGCAGCAGCTGAGTGAAGCCCGGCCGACCATAACCGTCGTCTGGCGGAAAGTAGGTGCCGCCGAAGAACGGCTCGCGCTCGGCAGTCAGGAACACCGTTAACGGCCAGCCACCACCCTGCCCCATCATCTGCACGACTTGTTGATAGATGTCGTCGAGATCAGGCCGTTCCTGGCGGTCGACTTTGATATTGATGAAGCGCTCGTTCATCAGGCGCGCGGTCTCGGGGTTCTCGAACGACTCGTGGGCCATCACATGACACCAGTGGCAGGCGGCGTAACCCAGCGACAGGTGGATGGGCTTGTCCTCGTCGCGCGCGCGGCGGAACGCTTCCTCGCCCCACGGATACCAATCGACGGGGTTCTCTGCGTGCTGACGCAGATAGGGCGAAGTCTCTTTGGCGAGTCGATTGCTCATGGCTGGCTCCTCACGCCGGGTTCCTCAGAACAGCCCCAACTGCAAGCGCGCCGCCTCGGACATGCGGCTTTGATCCCATGGCGGGTCCCAAACGATCTCGACTTCGACCTCGCTGACCCCAGGGATGCTCTGGACCTTGGTGTACGCCTCTTCTTTGAGTACGTCGCCCATTCCGCAACCGGGCGCGGTCATGGACATCTTGATCTCGACTCGCTGGCCGCCGTCGGCGAGCAAACGGGTTTCACACTGATAGATCAGCCCGAGATCGACCACATTGACCGGGATCTCCGGGTCGTAGACGGTGCGCAGCATGTCGAACACTTGCTGGACGTCGAACCCGCCACCGCTCGCCTGGGGCTGCTCCTGCCGCTGAGCATCCCGCCCCAACGCATCGGCGTCAGCGGCGGCGATCCGTGCCAGCCGGCCCCTGGAGATTTGCACCGTGAAGCTGCCACCGAGCGCCTGGGTTACCACCACTCGCTCGCCACGGCCCAGTTGCAGTCGCTCCCCGCCCGGAATCAGGGTCACTGCGCAATCGCGCGTGAGTTCGATCGGTTGCAGGTAGCCCGGTTTATTCGGGTTATCGAAATGGAAGCCGGCGCCATGCAGGTCATACGTAAAATCGACGGACAAGCCATCCGCGCGCTCTGCGCTCGCGGGATCGAGCAACAGCTTGATGCCGTCTGCCTCAACCGTGATATCGCCTTCGGCAGCGCGTTCGAAGAAAAACTCATGCGCGAAATGCTCGTCGATCCTGAGCCGCACTCCGCGCACATGCCCGTCCGCCAGGGCATCGAGCAAGACTTTGCGTGCCGGTTCGCGCAGGTGAATACGCGGGATTGATAATGTGGCTGCCATGGCTGATTACTCCGTCGTGACCTGCGAGGCGCCACCTTCGAGGGCGCTACGCAGCGTGTGCCAGGCCAGAGTGGCGCACTTGACCCGCACCGGAAACTCCCAAACGCCCGAAAGCACCGCGAGTTTACCGAGCTCCGCGGGTGTTACCCGGGCGTTTGGCCCTTCGGTGAGCAACGTATGCACTCGGGCAAAAAGTGCCTGCGCCTCCTCCGGTTTTTTCCCCTTCACCGCCAACGTCATCAGGGACGCCGAGGCCTGGGAGATGGCACAGCCAACCCCCTGAAAGCTGATGTCCTCGATCACCCCGTTCGCAAGCTTGAGATAAATCTTCAGCTGATCGCCACACAGCGGATTGAACCCCTCCGCCGTACAGGTCGCGTCCGCAAGCGGGTGAAAGTTACGCGGCCGCTTACCGTGGTCGATGATCACGTCCTGGTAGAGGTCGCGCAGTTCGTCGCCACTCATCGGAACACCTCCTGAACTTTGGCCAACCCCGCCACCAGTGCATCGATATCACGCTCGGTGCTGTAGCAGCCGAGCGACGCGCGAGCCGTGGCGGGCACGCCGAAACGGTTCATCAAGGGCTGTGCGCAGTGATGCCCGGTGCGAATCGCGATCCCTTCGCGGTCAAGGATGGTGCCGATGTCGTGTGGGTGGATGCCGTCGAGGACAAACGAAAGAACACCGACCTTTTCTGCTGCCGTACCGATCAACCGCAGGCCGGGCAACGCCGCCAACGCCTTGGTGGCGTAGGCCTGCACGGCCTGCTCGTGAGCCGCAATCGCCCCAGGCCCCAGTTCAGCGAGAAAGTCGATCGCCGCACCAAGGCCGATAGCGCCGGCCATGTTCGGGGTCCCCGCTTCAAACTTGTACGGCGGTTTGTTGTAGACGGTTTTCTCGAAGCTGACCGAGAGAATCATGTCGCCGCCGCCCTGATAAGGCGGCATGCTTTCGAGCAGCTCGTGACGGCCGTAGAGCACGCCGATGCCGGTGGGGCCGTACATTTTATGGCCAGACAAGGCGTAGAAATCGCAGCCCAACGCTCGTACGTCGACCTTCAGGTGCGGAGCTGCCTGGGCGCCGTCGACCAGCACGCGTACGCCCCGCGCGTGGGCGAGCTCGACAATGCGCCGGATCGGGTTGATGGTGCCCAGCACATTGGAGACATGGGTCACCGCCACCAGTCGGGTCCTGGGCCCGATCAGCCGTTCCAGCTCATCGAGCAGCAGTTCTCCAGCGTCGTTGATCGGCGCCACCCGCAGCCGCGCGCCGGTCTGCTCGCAGAGCATCTGCCACGGCACGATATTCGAATGGTGCTCCATGGCCGTGATCAGCACCTCGTCGCCTGTTCGGAGCTGAGTCTTGCCGTAGGTTTGCGCCACGAGATTGACCGCTTCGGTCGTGCCGCGGACGAACACGATCTCTTCGACGGATTCGGTATTGAGGAAGCCCTGGACCTTGGCCCGCGCCTTCTCATACTCCTCGGTGGCGCGCACCGAGAGGTAATGCACGCCGCGGTGCACGTTGGCGTTCTCCTTGGAAAAGAAGTGCGACATAGCATCGATGACCGCCTGCGGCTTCTGGCTGGTCGCGGCACTGTCGAGGTAAATCAGCGGCTTGCCGTAGATCGTCTCCGCGAGGATCGGGAACGCCTGGCGCACACGTTCGACGTCGTAGCCTGGCGTAAGGTGGAGCGGTTTCGATAGCCCTTGAAGGCGGTTTCCGAGGTCGCTCATACCGACACCTCCCGCCCGCGCAGTTGCGCGGTGACCAGTCGCTGCACATGCTCGCGCAACGGCTCCAGTTCAATGAGCTTGAGCATCTCGCTGACGAACGCAAAGGTCAGCAGCGACCGCGCCGCCGCCAGCGGAATACCGCGTGAGCGCAGGTAGAAAATAGCCTGCTCATCGAGTTGGCCGACGGCGGCACCGTGAGCGCACTTGACGTCATCGGCGAATATCTCCAGCCGAGGCTGAGAGTTGACCTGGGCCGACGTCGACAACAGCAGATTCTTGTTGGTCTGGCTGGCATCGGTCTTCATCGCTCCCGGACGCACGATGATCCGTCCGTCAAAGATTCCATGCCCATGATCATCGATCACGCCTTTATAGCGCTCGCGGCTGGTGCACCGCGGGGCCCGATGCTCGATGGTTGTCTGATTGTCCAAATGCTGCTGGCCTCGCGGCAAGTACAAACCGTTCAGGGCGACTTCGGCGCCTGGGCCTTCGAGTACCACGCGCAGTTCCTGCCTTGCCAGTTTCGAACCCAGTGCCAGGGAATGCGCTGTGAAGTGACTGCCCTGAGCCTGGCGCACGCTGAGCAGCGCGACATGGAAGGCCGCCGTGCTCTCGTTCTGCAGCGTGTAATGTTCAAGCGTAGCGTCGGCGTCCAGCAGCACCTCGCTGACTGCGTTACTCAGGTAGACCTCTTCCCCGCTGCTGACATGGCTTTGCACCAGAATCGCCCGGCTCCCTGCCCCCATCTGCACCAGGACACGCGGATGGGTCACCCGCGGCGTGGCGTCCGATGGCGAGAGAAACACCAGATGGATCGGGACGTCGAGCGTCGTGTGGGCAGGAATCTGCACCAACGCCCCATCCTCGGCAAACGCCGCATTCAGTGCGGTAAAGGCTTGTGGCTGTGAGCGAAACGCATGGGCGAACAGGTTTTCGAGCGCCCCATTGTCGGCGTTCAGCAGCGGTGCGAATGGGCACACCTTAACGCCCCGGGGAAGCCCTTCAAGTGCCGACAGTTCAGCCGCGAAATAACCGTTGACGAAGACCAGCCGCACGCCGCCGTAGTTGCCGGCGAGTCGTTCGATGTCGACGGCGGACAGCTCCTGACTCGCGATCGTTTCGACCGGCTGGAAAGGAATCTCCAGGATCGGCGCGACTCGCGTGTGCTTCCAGGCTTCGTCCTTGGCCGTCGGAAAGCCTTGCTCGGTCACCCACTGGAACGCATCGCGGCGCAACGCTTGCAGCCAGGCCGGACGCCGGGCGTCAACGCTGGGGTTGAGCTGCGAGAGCAACGCCGCGCTGTTCATGGCCTGGCTCCGGGCGCTGCAGAATCCTGCTCATAGCTCGCATAGCCGTGCTTTTCCAGCTCGATGGCCAGCTCCTTGCCACCGGACTGCACAATCCGCCCGTTGGCCATGACGTGCACGTGATCCGGGACGATGTAGTCGAGCAGGCGTTGATAGTGGGTGATCACCAGCAGCGCGCGGTCCTTGCTGCGCAGCGCATTGACGCCGGCTGCGACTGTCCGCAGCGCGTCGATGTCGAGGCCCGAGTCGGTCTCGTCGAGGATCGCCAGCCGGGGTTCGAGAATCGCCATTTGGAAAATCTCGTTGCGCTTCTTCTCGCCGCCCGAAAAATCGACGTTGAGCGAGCGGTTCATGAAGCTCTGGTCCATCTCGACCAGCGCCATGCGCTCCTTGGCGAGCTCAAGGAAATCCAGTGCATCCAGCTCTTCAAGCCCGCGCTGCTTGCGCACGGCATTGAGGGCCGTGCGCAGGAAGTAGAGGTTGCCGACGCCGGGAATTTCCACCGGGTACTGAAACGCCAGGAAAATCCCGGCGACCGCCCGCGCTTCTGGCGGCATGGCGAGCAGGTCCTGGCCGTCATACAGCACCTCGCCGCTGACCTCATAAGTTTCAAGGCCCGCGAGGACCTGGGCCAGCGTGCTCTTGCCGGAGCCGTTCGGCCCCATGATCGCGTGCACCTCGCCCGCTTCCACCCGCAGCGTGATGCCCCGCAGGATTTCACGGCCGTCGACGCTGGCGTGCAGATCATTGATCTCGAGCATGCTCCCACCCCGGGCCTTAGCCCACGCAGCCCTCCAGGCTCACACCCAGCAGTTTCTGGGCTTCCACCGCAAACTCCATCGGCAGCTCCTTGAGCACTTCGCGGCAGAAACCGTTGACGATCATCGGCACCGCGTCCTCCGCGCTGATACCGCGCTGCCGGCAGTAAAACAGCTGCTCGTCGCTGATCTTCGACGTGGAGGCCTCGTGCTCGACCTGGGCGCTGGGGTTCTTTACGTCGATATAAGGAAACGTGTGCGCGCCGCATTCGCTGCCCAGCAGCAGCGAATCGCACTGCGTGTGGTTGCGGGCGCCGGTCGCGGCTTTCTGGATCTTCACCAGGCCGCGGTAGGTGTTCTGTCCATGACCGGCGGATATTCCCTTGGACAGAATGGTGCTGCGCGTATGCCGGCCGATGTGGATCATCTTGGTGCCGGTGTCCGCCTGTTGGTGATTGGCCGTCAGGGCGACTGAATAGAACTCGCCGACCGAATAATCGCCCTGGAGAATCACTCCCGGGTATTTCCAGGTGATCGCGGAGCCGGTTTCGACCTGCGTCCAGGAGATCTTCGAGTGTGCGCCTGCGCACTTGCCACGTTTGGTGACGAAATTGAAGATGCCGCCGCGTCCTTGGGCATCGCCGGGGTACCAATTCTGCACTGTGGCGTACTTGATCTGGGCGTTATCCAGCGCAACCAGTTCGACCACCGCCGCGTGCAGCTGGTTATTGTCGCGCATCGGCGCGGTGCAGCCCTCGAGGTAGCTCACATAGGCGCCCTCTTCCGCAACGATCAACGTGCGTTCGAACTGCCCGGTGTCCGCGGCGTTGATGCGGAAATAGGTCGACAGTTCCATCGGGCAACGCACGCCCTTGGGCACGTAGCAGAAGGAACCGTCGGAAAACACCGCCGAGTTCAGTGTGGCAAAGAAGTTGTCGCTGTAGGGCACGACCGAACCGAGGTATTTGCGCACCAGTTCCGGATGGTTCTGCACGGCCTCGGAGAACGAGCAGAAGATCACCCCGACTTCGGCGAGTTTGTGCTTGAAGGTAGTCGCGACCGAGACCGAGTCGACCACCGCATCCACCGCAACGCCGGTCAGGCGTTCCTGTTCGGCGAGCGAGATGCCGAGCTTGCCGAACATCTCGCGCAGCTCGGGATCGACCTCGTCAAGACTGCCGGGCCCTGGCGTTTTCGGCTTCGGCGCCGAGTAATAGATGATGTCCTGGTAGTCGATGGGCGCGTAATGGACGTTCTGCCAGGAGGGCTCGCGCATCGTCAGCCAGTGGCGATAGGCCTTCAGGCGCCAGTCGAGCAGCCACTGCGGCTCGTTCTTCTTCGTCGAGATCAGGCGGATGAGGTCTTCGTTGAGCCCGCGCGGGGCCGCGTCGCTCTCAAAATCAGAGACAAAGCCGTACTTGTAGGCCCGGTTGCTGAGTTCGCGGATCCTCGAATTGTCAGTGCTCATCGCGGATGCCTCCTGCTGTTGGCAGGACGATGTGATCGTTTAACTATACTCCTTCCCTGTTCCTTACGACCCGAGCTAGCCCCTGGCGTTCAAACATCCGACGATTGCCGTAACAGGATGTCGTTTCCGTCCACCCGGACCTCGAACTGTTCGACCTGGTAAGCCGGTTCGGTGAGGCACTCGCCGCTGGTCACGTCGAACTCGTAGGCGTGAACCGGGCAAATCACCACGGTGTCGCACAGTATTCCGTCCCCCAGCGAACCGTCTTCGTGCGGACAGGTGTTGTGGATGGCGAAGTACCGGCCATCGACATTGAACAGCGCGACGGGCGTGCCCCCAAGGTTCACGGTTATGCCGTTACCCGGTTCGACATCCCCCACGCAGGCGACCTTGACGAACTCACTCATAGTGCCATCCCTCTTGAGTGTCATTTTAGCTGCTGGAACTGCTGGTGATTCGTCGGGATCCGCTCGCCAGGACGTGCGCCCGGCAGCAGTAGGCTAAGCTTTCAGCAGCTCATTGCTCACGATGCTCGCGCCTGCAGGTTTTGGTTTTTCTGAAGAGCGTCTGCAATAGCTATTTCAGACCGGCCCAAACCATTCACGCAGGACTGACGTGATGACCGAGCCCCTTCTCAGCTTCGAAGAACTGAAACTCGCCGCTAGCGCAGGTGATATCGATACCGTGCTGGTCTGCATGGTCGATATGCAGGGGCGACTGGTCGGCAAGCGATTCCAGGTCGAGTTTTTCATCGACAGCGGCCATGAAGAAACCCACTGCTGCAATTACCTGCTGGCCGACGACATCGACATGGAGCCGGTGCCGGGTTATGCCGCCGCCAGCTGGAGCAAAGGCTATGGCGATTTCGTGCTCAAACCCGATATGGCCACCTTGCGTCGCGTGCCGTGGCTGGAATGCACGGCGCTGGTGCTCTGCGACGTGCTCGATCACCACCATCGGCGGGACTTGCCGCACAGCCCGCGGGCAATCCTGAAAAAGCAGATCGAGCGACTGCGCGAGCGCGGCTACAGCGGCATGTTTGCCTCTGAGCTGGAGTTCTATCTGTTTGACGAGAGTTACGAGGCCATCCACGAGCGCAATTACCAAAAGCCGAAAACTGCCGGCCACTACATCGAGGATTACAACATCCTCCAGACCACCCGCGAGGAGCCGGTGCTGCGGGCGATTCGCAAACATTTGCAGGCATCCGGCATTCCCGTGGAGAACTCCAAGGGTGAATGGGGCCCGGGCCAGGAAGAAATCAACGTCCGTTATGCCGATGCCCTGACCATGGCCGACCAGCACGTGATCATCAAGCACGCCTGCAAAGAGATCGCGCAATTGCAGGGCAAGGCGATCACGTTCATGGCCAAGTGGCGCTATGACGCCGCCGGGTCCAGTAGCCATATCCACAACTCGTTGTGGGACAAGAATGGCAAGAAGCCGTTGTTCTTCGACCCCAAGGCCGAGTTCGGCATGTCGACGCTGATGCGTGCCTGGGTGGCCGGGCAGCTCAAGTACGCCAACGACATCACCTGTTTTCTCGCGCCTTACATCAATTCGTACAAGCGCTTCCAGGCCGGCACTTTCGCGCCAACCCGGGCGATCTGGAGTCGGGACAACCGCACCGCAGGCTTTCGTTTGTGCGCCGAAGGCAGCAAATCCATCCGTATCGAATGTCGCATCGGCGGCGCCGACCTCAACCCTTATCTGGCCTTCGCCGCGTTGATCGCCGCAGGCCTGGCCGGTATCGACGAGCAGCTCAGCCTGGCGCCACCCTTTGAAGGCGATGCCTACCTCGACGAACACTTGCCGGAAGTCTCGAAGACCCTGCGCGAAGCCTGCGCCGCGCTCAAGGCCTCGAGCATGTTGCGCGAGGCGTTCGGTGACGAAGTGGTCGACCACTACGTGCACACCGCCGAATGGGAGCAGAAAGAGTACGACCGACGGATAACCGACTGGGAACTGCAGCGCGGCTTTGAGCGCTATTGAGCAATCGATTATTGAGGCAGCCATGACGACGATGATTCAACTCATCTCCCCGGTCGATGGCCGGGTCTACGCCGAACGCCACTGCGCCGATGCGGCGCAGATCGAGCAGGCTCTGACGGCTGCTGCAGCCGCCCAGGCGTCATGGAAGCGCCGGCCACTGAGCGAACGCGCCGCTTTTTGCAGTGCTGCCGTGGACGCGATGCTGGCCATGAAAGACGAAATAGTCCCGGAACTTGCCTGGCAAATGGGCCGCCCGGTACGCTTTGGTGCCGGCGAGCTGCGTGGTTTCGAAGAGCGTGCGCGCCATATGATCGCCATCGCACCTGAAGCCTTGGCTGCGGTCGAACCTGCGCCTGTCGCGGGGTTTCGACGCCAGATCAAACGCGAACCGCTGGGGACGGTGCTGGTTATCGCTCCGTGGAATTACCCCTACCTGACGGCGGTGAATACGATTATTCCGGCGCTGATGGCCGGCAACAGCGTCATCCTCAAACACGCCTCGCAAACGCTGCTGGTCGGCGAGCGTTTCGCCGAGGCCTTTCGCCGCGCCAACCTGCCCGAAGGGCTGTTCCATAACCTGCTGCTCAATCACACCTATACCGCGGCGATCATTGCCTCGGGACGGGTGCAGCAAGTGAACTTCACCGGTTCGGTCGAAGCCGGCAAAGCCATCGAAATCGCCGCCACCGGGCTCTTCCTCGGCATCGGGCTGGAGCTCGGCGGCAAAGACCCGGCCTACGTCCGCGCAGACGCCAACCTTGAGCATGCCGTGGAAAACCTGGTGGACGGCAGCTTCTTCAATTCCGGGCAAAGCTGTTGCGCCGTCGAACGCATTTATGTCGGTCAAACAATTTACCCGGCGTTTGTCGAACGCTTTGCCGCCCTGACCCGCCAATACGTGCTGGGCAACCCGCTGGACGAAGCCACCACCCTCGGCCCGTTGGTCAATCCGGGAGCTGCGGAGTTCGTACGCGGGCAGATCGCCGAAGCGCTGGCAAAAGGTGCAAAAGCACTGATCGATCCAAAGGCTTTTCCAGCGGACGTGCCCGGCAGCGCCTACCTCGCGCCGCAGGTGTTAGTCGATGTCAGCCATCACATGTCGGTGATGCGCGAAGAAAGCTTTGGTCCGGTGGTCGGCATCATGCCGGTTGCCAGTGACGACGAAGCCATCGCCTTGATGAACGACAGTGAGTTCGGGCTCAGCGCTTCCATCTGGACCACCGACCTCGCCGCCGCCGAACGCATCGGCGACGAGATCGCCACCGGCAGCGTATTCATGAACCGCTGCGATTACCTGGACCCGGCTCTGGCCTGGACCGGGGTGAAAAACAGCGGGCGCGGCGTGACGCTGTCGCGCATCGGTTACGAACACCTGACCCGAGCCAAATCCTTCCATTTGCGCCATGAGATCTGAGCCATGAGCCTGACTGCGAACTGGAACTACCCCACGAGCATCCACTTCGGTGTTGGCCGTATCGCCGAGCTGGCCGACACCTGCCGCAGCCAAGGTATCCAGCGACCGTTGCTGGTCACCGACAGTGGCCTGGCGCGCGCGCCGATCACCACTGCGGCGCTGGAATCCCTACGCGCCGCCGGCCTCGGCGTAGCGCTGTTTTGCGACCTCAAGCCGAATCCGGTCGAGGCCAACCTGGCGGGAGGGCTCGACGCCTGGCGTGCCGGCAAGCACGATGGCGTGGTCGCCTTTGGCGGTGGCAGCGGGCTGGATATGGGCAAGCTGATCGCCTTCATGAGCGGCCAAACCCGGCCGGTGTGGGATTTCGAAGACATCGGCGATTACTGGACCCGCGCCGACGAAAGCAGCATCGCCCCGATCATTGCAGTACCGACCACCGCGGGTACGGGCTCCGAGGTCGGCCGTGCAGCGGTGATCATCGACGAGCGGACACATACCAAACGGATCATCTTCCACCCGAAAATGATGCCGCGGGTGGTCATAAGCGACCCGGCGCTCACCGTCGGCATGCCGGCAAAAGTTACTGCCGGCACCGGGATGGATGCCTTTGCCCATTGCCTGGAGTCGTACTGCGCCCCCGGTTTTCACCCCATGGCCGAAGGGATTGCGGTAGAAGGCATGCGCCTGGTAGCCAATGCGCTGGTACGGGCAGTACGCACCCCCTCTGATCTTGAGGCGCGCGCGGAAATGCTCGCCGCCGCCGCGATGGGTGCCACTGCCTTCCAGAAAGGCCTGGGCGGGATGCACGCGCTCGCGCATCCGGTGGGCGCCCTGTACGACACCCATCACGGCATGACCAACGCCACGTTCATGCCCTATGTGTTGAAATTCAATCGCCCGGCCATCGAGGAGCGCATCACCCGCCTGGCGGCATATCTGCGTCTGCCGACCCCAGGCTTCGACAGTTTTCTGGCCTTCGTCCTCAAGTTGCGCAAGGACATCGGCGTGCCGCATACGCTGTTTGAGCTAGGAGTGGATGATCGGCAGGTCGACCTGATCGCCGACATGGCGATTGTCGACCCCTGCGCCGGCGGTAACCCGCTGCCCTTGACCCGACATGGCGCGATGGAGATTTTCGAAGCGGCGTATCACGGCCGGCTCTAGAGCCGCAATGCTGTTCACTTAAGGAAGTTTGGAGGCCTGAGAAAGTATCTGTGGCGAGGGAGCTTGCTCCCGCTGGACTGCGTAGCAGGCCCAATTCAGGGCCGCTTCGCGCCCCAGCGGGAGCAAGCTCCCTCGCCACAACGGCGGATATGCCTGAAACATCGGCTTAAGTGAACAGCATTGGGCTCTAGAGCCGGCTTTTTTATTTCGCTGCTGCCGAACCTTCTACTTGCTGGGGCTGGACTTCACTGCGCTTCATGGAGAGGTACTCGCTGCGCTCAATCTCATGCAACTGCAGCGGGTAACGTTCAATCCCGGCATACCAGTCGCTCAGACGTTTTTCGAGCTGTTGCGGCGCGGGTGTCGTCAGCGCGCCGAGGTAGGCTTCGATCGCCACGTAGTAGCGCATCGCATTGCGCTCGACGAGACCACGCATATCGCCGATATAGGCTGGCTGACCATCGGCCTTGCGGCCAACGATGCTGAAACCGACCTTGTTGCGACCGACTGTTGCCAGATAACCCCGCATGGCCACACGGGCCGCAATACCGTAGTCGTACGAATATGACAAATGCAGGAAGCTGCGTTGAGCATCGAGCTTCACCACTTCAAGCTTGACCCGATAGTTGCTCGTTCCAAACGGTCCTTGCGCGGAGCTCAACACAACCTGAAGGTAATCGGCACTATCGGTCACAACCCGATAAACAAAATCGAACGGGTAGGTATCGGCCAGCGGCTGATCTGACTTGCGCCCTATATTGACGAGTAACCCTTCCTCTGCGCCGGAAGAGGCGTGACAACTCTTCACGTTCAAATGCAGGATCAGGATATCGCACCAATGGCCAATGCCCTGCAGCGCCGGACTGACCACCGCATAGGGTTGCTCGATCAAGGAATAGACGTCGCCTGTCAGGCTGCCTGACGTTTCAGTTGATTGAAGATACAGCGGGCGGTGGAACGGGTTGTTGGCCAACTGTTCACGCAAGGCGCCGTAGCGTGCGGTCAGTGCTTGAGCATCCTGCGCGTGGGCCAGCGGCATGCCGATCAACAGATAGAGCAAGACCACGTGAACCAGCATGGCGCCTCTGCAGAAACTGATATTCACCCGGCTCAAAAGCTTCATGGGCGTCATTTGTGCTTGCCTCACAACCAGTACTCCCAGAGGTGCGCAAACTGCTCCTTGGCTCTTACGTCAAGGGAACGCCGCTGCCACTGCTCAAGCGTAATTTCGTTCGACTTCAGCAGGTCCGCAAGGAACGCCGCGCGCATTTTCTCGCCGAATCCGCTGCCCAGTACCACGACGTTGACTTCCTGGTTGTGCAGAAAACTCCGCCAGTCAAGATTGGTAGAGCCGACCGTGGACCAGACACCATCGATCACCGCGGTTTTGACATGCAGCAAGGCATCGCGGCGTTCGTAGAGCTTGACGCCGGCCTCCAGCAGCTCGGTGTAGTGCCTGCGGCCAGCATTGAAAACCAGCCAGGAATCAGTGCTGCTGGGCAGTACCAGCTTCACATCGACGCCGCGTGCCACTGCGTTCTTGAGCTCCGTCAACAACTGCGGATCGGGCACGAAGTAGGCGTTAGTCAGCCAGATTTCGGTTTGCGCACTGCGTAGCGCCGAAATCAGCGTGGCGTAGATCAGGCTGTAGGGTTCGTCTGGCGAGCTGCCGATGGCACGTACGACCTCGTGGCCTTTGCGTTCGGTTTGCGGGAAGTAATGACGTGCCGCGAGCGGCTTGCCTTTCTGCTTTTGCCACGTCTCGATAAACAGCTTTTGCAGTTCGGCCACGGCCGGCCCTTCAACCCGCAGGTCAGTGTCGCGCCAGGGCAACTTGCCGCCGGGCCTGACTTTGGCGTTCAGGCTGAACGAGTTGCCTGAATGGACACTGCTGACGTTGATACCGCCAAGGAAGGCAATGCGGCCATCAACGATCAGTAGCTTACGATGATCCCGCTGGTTCACTTGCCACCCAGCCTTGGCGGTCGCTGGATTGACCGGGTTGAATTCCAGCACATTAATGCCCGCGGCGGTCAGGCGGGTAAAAAAAGCCGAAGGTGTGCTGAGGGTACCGACGCTGTCCCGGATCAGATTGACCTGTACCCCAGCCGCTTGTTTGGCAATCAGCGCTGCGGCAAAGCGCTCGCCGATTTCATCGTCGTCAAAAATGTAACTCTCGATATTGATGTGATCACGCGCGCTGCCAATCGCAGAGATCATTGATTGGTAGGTAGTCGGACCGTTCTGTAACAGTTCGACCGTGTTGCCGTCCGTCAACGGGCTGCCGACGATGGCCTCCTCGATCGCCATATGCAGGTCGAAGATGTTTGTCTGGACCCCATTGGCCTTCAAACGGTCAATAACGGCCTTGCTGCGTTCGGCTGACAGCGGTCCGTGCGTACTGTCGATCTTCACAGAGGCCGGATTGGTGTAGGCCATATCGGGAACGATAGTGGGCAACGAACCACACGCCACCAGCAGTGTCAGGCTCAGCACTGTCAGAGTTCGCAGCAAAATCCGCATTGAAAACAGGTTCATGCAGCCTCCGCCTGAAACTGAAGGGGTGCCTGTATCGTGGCAGTAAATGAGCATGGTTTCGGTGCGATAACGCTCATAAATTTAGACTCTGCACAGCAGCCCCGCGGCTTTTTATCGCTGACAGCGGATCTGAATGCGTGCAGTAATACCGACAGACGGTTAAGCGCGGTCATGTACACAGCACGCCATGGATTAATCTGTAGAGATAGGGAATCTCAACTCGGACGGTGGCTGACATGCCTGATGCTCCAAAGCCACAACAGAACCATCTGCTGGCGGCTCTGCCGGCACAATCGCTGGAGCGTTTGCTGCCGCACCTCGAACCGATCACCCTGCCGCTCGGCAAGGTGCTCTACGAGTCCGGGGATGCCCTGCGACACGTCTACTTCCCCACCAACTCCATCGTGTCCCTGCTGTACGTGATGGAAAACGGCGCATCAGCGGAAATTTCAGTGGTCGGCAATGAAGGCCTGATCGGCATCGCCGTCTTCATGGGCGGCGAAAGCACGCCGAGCCGGGCGATTGTGCAGAGTGCCGGGCATGCTTTCCGGTTGCCCGGCCAGCGACTCAAGGATGAGTTCAACCGCCATGGAGAGATGCTCCAGCTGATGTTGCGCTACACCCAGGCGTTGATCACCCAGATGGCCCAGACTGCGGTGTGCAACCGCCACCACTCGATTGACCAACAATTGTGCCGCTGGTTGCTGCTGTCTCTCGATCGCCTGCAAGACAATCAACTGATCATGACCCAGGAGTTGATCGCCAACATGCTCGGCGTACGTCGTGAAGGCGTGACCGATGCCGCCGGCAAGCTGCAACGCCTCGGCGTTATCGAGTACAGCCGTGGCCACATCAAGGTGCTGGACAGAGCCGCGCTCGAGCAACTGAGCTGCGAGTGCTACGCGGTGGTCAGAAAAGAAACCGAGCGCCTGCTGCCTTACGTTCCGCTAAAGCCAACCCGCTGACTGCCAGTGCCTGCGTGTTCTAGCGAACAGACCGGCCTGCCAGAGTCACCCACACTTAAAACATGAGACGGCCCCGGCACCTGTCCCGCCCATCCTGGGCCCACTGTGCCGCAGGATCTGCGCATGCCAATTACGTCAGGGCAACCAATAGAAAACCGGCTACTCCAGGGGCTGTCGAAGACTGACTACGGCCGGCTGCAAGCACAGTGCGATAACGTCGAACTGGCCTTTGGCACTGTCCTGTTCGAACCGGGCCATCCGATCCTGCATGTGTATTTCCCTCAAACAGCGCTCATCGCTGAAGTGGTGACGTTATACCGCCACCCTCCTCTGCACATGAGCCTGATCGGTAATGAAGGGATGCTTGGGGCGACACTCGCTCTGGGGGTTAATACCGCCCCCATGCGCGCCGTGGTGCAAGGCGCCGGCACGTGCCTGAGGATGAGAGGCTTGCAGTTGCAGGTCGCACTGCGCGAGAGCCCGTTATTGTTGCGCAGGCTCAATCAGTACCTGTACGTGCAGATGATGCAGCTCGCTCAAACTGCCGCCTGTACCCATTTTCACGAGATTGAGCCACGCCTGGCGCGCTGGTTGCTGATGACCCACGATCGCGCGCACGCCAATCACTTTCATCTGACCCACATGTCCCTTGCGGACATGCTCGGGGTTCGGCGCAGCGGCGTGACATTGGCCGCCGGCACGCTGCAACAGCGTGGATTGATCCGTTACACCCGTGGTGAAATCACGATTCTTGACCGCAAGGGATTGGAAGCGGCGTCATGCGAGTGCTATAGCGACACCCTCTCGACTCCGTTATGACGCAGTTATCGTGGTAAGGGAAAGGTCGCCGTGAACGTAGTGCCGCCTTCTATCGAGGAAGTCACCCTGATATCGCCGTGATGCGCCCTGACAATCTCTCTCACAATGAACAGGCCGAGCCCGACACTACGCAGTTTTGCGTTATCGTGACTGCCGCGAATCATCGGTTCGAATACGTTGTCGAGCAACTCCGAGGGTATCGGCGTGCCAAGGTTGTGCACGACGATGGTCACCTTGTCCTCGAAGCACGAAGACACCGTGACCTCACCCTCAGCCGTGCCATAGGCAATCGCGTTGGTCACCAGATTGCCAATAAGCTGATGGATCCGGTCACTGTCGGCGATGAAATGACCTTGGCCGACACAAAGATGGGTCAGCGTGTGCTCAGGGAACACCAGACTCAGCTCATCCAGGCATTCGCCCACCAATGCGTGCAAATCAACCGGTTTGAGGGAAACCGCAATACTTCGCCCGACTTGCCTCAGGGTGAAGTCCAGCAGGTCTGCCACCAGACGTTGCGCGCGCTCAGCAGCGTGCGTGATGTGGCCGAGTATTTGTGCTTGCTTGGGAGGCAGGTCAAGACATCCGAGCAATTGCGATGCCATTTTTATCGCCGCCAACGGATTGCGCAGGTCGTGACTGACAATCCCGATCAGCTGTTCGGCGAACAGCGCCCGCTCTTCTGCGGCGGCGTTGTTGCTCCATAACGCATCCCGTGCAACGTCCATTGCATATTGGGCCTTGAGGTTCATCGCCAGATACCGCTCGGCAAGCAAGCGGGCAGCGAGAGGCCGTTCATCTGTCTTGAACAGCCTCACCTCATGAAACGTGCCGTGGTACGCAATACTCGGCTGCACGCTATTCACTCCAGTGCAAGTTCAGTGTTTCGATGGATTTACCACCGACTGAAATGGTGTGGCGCTCTTCATGACCATTCAAACTGGCGATGACCAGGTATTTGTTTGCCGGCAATTGCGCGTAAACGATGGGCCCCACCTGACTCAGCGATAACAGGGGGCTACCTTTTTCACTCTGGATCACCACGTCGACATTGCTGACGTACTGATTGGCAGGTCCGGTTGAAAAGGTCATGTGAAGGTTGTAGCCCTGGGTCTGGAGCAAAGCTTTTGACTCATCCAGGCCGATGCCTCCCGTCAGATAGCGGATGCCATTCTGCTCCTGCGGCTCCAACTGCACGGCCGACATGTCAACCGGTTCTGCGGTGGCTGCATGCAACACCACGGGAGACAAACCGAGCAATAGGGTCAGGGTGAGTCTTGAAAGCGTCAGTGAATGGTTGAACAACATAAGGGTTTTCATATTTTCTCCGGTCAATAACCAGCAGTAATCTGCTTGGCACTCAGCGTGCGCGTAGTCGCCAGATGGGGTCTGTGCGCTAGTGCACCGAGGTGTGCGCGTTTTATTAACGGGTGTCAGATTCTCCCTAATAAAAGCAACACAACCAGGACAATAACGACCACGCCTAATAAACCGCTCGGCGCATAGCCCCAGCTTCGGCTGTGCGGCCAAGTCGGAATAGCGCCAACCAGCAGCAAAATCAGCAGGATCAACAGTATGGTTCCCAAGCTCATGGCTTTTCTCCTTGAGTCTGCAGTAGGTGGATGTTGTGCAGGCAGTGAGACCTTGATCTGCGCGTTGCAGGCTACCAACTTGACACACGTACCCGGTACAGTCTGTACGGCAACACACATATCGTCAGTGTTTGATTGATCAGGGGCTCGGTCGTTGTTATTCCGCTTGTGCAACGTTTTTTGCGTTATTTAGATCACCCAGTGTGTGATGGCGTACAGAACGCCGCGACGATCAGGCACAAAATAAAAACAATAACAGAGCAGCTTTCGCTGCAGCGGGTAACACCATGAACACAATGACCGATTCAGCCCTGGTACAGCGCATTAATGCACAGTGCCATCCCTTGATACGCTACCTCCACAAGTTAAGTGGAGTACGTTATTTGGCCGCCTATGACGCTGCCGGCAGTTATGAACTGAACCCTATAAACGGTCACGCAAAACATGCGACCGACAGCGAGTTAGCCAATACGGAAGTCTGGGAGAGACTGCCTTAGGCAGCCTCTCTACCCCGGATGTACGTTGTCGAAGTTATCGTTTGATCAGCGAAATCTTGGTGCCTTCAATGCTGACGCCCGCCATCAGGCCTTGCTGGTCAAAGACAAACGCATAAGCATCATCTTTCAATGTCGAGCTCGACAGATTTTTCGCAACGCCTTGGTCAACCAGGACGACAGTCGGCCCTACGCCAACTTCCCAGCCCTTGGTCTCACGTACATACTTAACCGCTTTGTCAGTCATCAGGAACACGGCATAAGCATAGGACTGGGCGCCCGCCTGCAAGCCCCATGAACCGGTCACTGTGTTGTAGTAATTGTCTACTTTTGAACCGCTGAACATGACCCCCTCACCATAACTGCCACCAAATACCAGACCCGCCTTGATAACTTTAGGGAATACGAGCACGGCCTTGGCAGTGCGCGACATGGTCTCGGCCACCGGATTAGCTTTGTAGAGCATTTGCAAGGCATGCCGCGAATCCTGTTCCAGGTCCGCGGCCGTTGCGGCGCTTGCGGTATTGAGCAAACCTGTTGAGGCCAGTGACAGGGTTGTGAGGGCGATAAACAGAAGTGAGCGTAATGAACTTGTCATGGTTGTACTCCAATGCCAGCGATACACACGATGCGGCAAGCCGATAATCAGCAGGATGGGTAGCCGCGACTGTCCATTAGAGTGTAGTAGCGACCGGGCCATGTCTGTTCGCTAGCGCACACTGCCAGCCGCTGAAAGGCTTCAATCGGGGCGCAGCCACTCGATGAAGCAAGCTTCACCCCGATGGGGGAAACGACTGAGGAAGGATCAACGCAGGCTCGGCAGCTGCTACGACGGTTACGCCAGCCTTCATCTGTGTCAGTCGAGGGCTACGCGGTCTTGCGATAATGGACTGACACAAATTGATCGTTCCCACGCGGAGCATGGGAACGATCAGGTTAAGCCTCGGTAGCGGCCGGCTTATACAGTGGATATAGCTGCTCATCGAACTGCGACAGCCGCGGAAACTCCAGAGGTTGTTCATCGCCAAGGTGCTCCAAACGCAGGCGATAATCTTCGAGGAATGCCTGGCGCGCCTCATCGCTGATGTAAGGCACATGCCAGGCCACGAACGGTTCCAGCACTTCAAACCCGACGTAGGCCAGCGTGCCGCGCAGGATCGGCCGCAGCATGTCCTGCAGCGGGCCGTGAATCGCATCCTCGCCGAACATATGCTCGCGACCGCCAAGGGTCACGCTCACCAAGGCTTTCTTGCCGCTCAACCCGCCCTGATCGTAAAAACGCTTGCCGCCGTAGCAGACACCGGACACCAGTACCCGGTCGATCCAGCCCTTGAGCATGGCCGGGGCGGAGAACCAGAAAATCGGGAAGTTGAGGATCAGCAAGTCTGCCCACAGCAGCTTGTCGAGTTCAGACTGGATATCTGCCGCCAGCGACTGGCTCTTCACGCCCAGACGTTGCTCCAGCGCATAGACCAGGTACTCGGGGTTTTCCCGCGACGAAAAGTCATTGCTGCTTGCCACGGGGTTCCAGTTCATCGCGTACAGGTCACTGACCTGGACCTCATGCCCTTGGGCTTCAAGGGTCGCGACAGCCTGGTCACGCAGCGCAGCGGTAAAGGATTTCGGCTCCGGATGGGCGTGGACGATCAGTACTTTCATGGTAATTCCTTGGACGTTTGCACGCTGTGTATTTGAAGACGGTCATGGGTATGTGGAGTCTGTGGAGTCATCGGGTGCTCACACCTGGATCGCCTTCACTTCGACGAATTCGTTGAGCCCCTCCTCCCCCCATTCGCGGCCGTTACCCGACTGTTTGTAACCACCGAACGGCGCCAGATAGTTGAACGCCGCGCCATTCAGGAAACACTGGCCTGCTCGCAATTGCCGGGCAAGTTGCAAGGCGCGTTCAGCGCCGCTAGCCCAGACACCGCTGGACAGGCCAAACGGCGAATCGTTGGCGATCTGAATCGCCTGCGCCTCGTCGGTGTAGGGGATCAGGCACAGCACCGGGCCGAAGATTTCTTCCTGAGCGATGCGCATCCGGTTGTCGACATCGGCGAACAGTGTCGGGCTGACGTAGTAACCGCGCTCGAACGCTTGCGCCGTATCGCCGCCACACACCAGCCGCGCGCCTTCCTGCTGGCCGACCTGAATGTAGTCGCGCACGGTACGCCGTTGGGCCGCCGAACACATCGGCCCGAGAAAGCTCTGCGGGTCGAGCGGATCGCCCATGCGCAAGCTCAAGGTTTCCGCCAGCGCCAGTTCCACCGCCTCGGCGTAACGACTGGCCGGCAGCAGCATGCGGGTCAACGCGGTGCAGGTCTGCCCGGAGTTGATCATCACGTCCTGCACGCCGTAGCGCACCGCGGCGGCCAGATCCGCATCCTTGGCGATCAGCAGCGGCGACTTGCCGCCCAGCTCCAGGCAGACGCGCTTCACCGACGGTGCCGCCGCTTGCGCCACCCGCACGCCGGCGCCGGTGGAGCCGGTGAACGACAGCATGTCCACGTCCGGGTGTTTAGCCAGTGCTTCGCCGACCTTCGAACCCGGCCCGCTGACCAGGTTGAACACCCCGGCCGGCAAGCCGATGGCCTCGATCATCTGCGCCAGTAAAAACGCGTGCAGCGGGGTTTCCTGACTCGGCTTGACCACCACCGTGCAACCGGCGGCCAGCGCCGGCGCGAGCTTGCCGATCAGTTGATGCAGCGGGTAGTTCCATGGATTGATAAAGGCGCAGACGCCTACCGGTTCGCGAATCACCAGCGAATTGCCGACTTCGCGCACTTCATCCATCAAGCTTGCGAGCTCGACGTATTGCTCCAGCCCGGTGATCGGCCCATCCACCTGAACCGAACGGCACCATTGCACCGGCATTCCCAATTCGGCGGTGATCACCGCCGCCATTTCGTCGGCCCGTGCGCGCAACTGCTCGGCGAGGGCGCGGATGTAGCCTGCGCGCACGCTGGACGGCGTTCGCGACCATGGGCCAAAGGCCCTACGTGCTGCGGCCACCGCGTTCTCGACATCACGCTCATCACCCAGCGGCACCGAGCCTGCCACTTCCTCGGTGGCCGGGTTGATCACCTCGGCAATGCCCTGCCCCGACGGCGTTTGCCAGCGGCCATCAATAAACAGCGCGGTGTGGTTATGCATGGACTTGGGCCTCCATCAGTTCACTGGCACAGCGGGCGATCCGCTGGCAGGCGTCGCGCAACGGTTCCGCCCCCACCACCAACCCCAAACGAATATGCCCAGCGGCACTCGGGCCGAACGCTTCACCGGCCAGCACCGACACGCCATGTCGGTCGAGCAAACGATCGGCGAACGCCTGGGCGCTGAGCCCGGTTTCGCGAATATCGACCATCACGAACATCCCGCCATCCGGCTTCAACGGCCGCACACCGGGACAATCGGCCAGGGATTCGCAGACCAGGTCACGACGCTGGCGATAGGCGTCGCGCATGGCGGCCAGCTCCGGCAAGTTGCTTTCCAGCGCCACGACGGCGGCGTCCTGAACGAAGTCCGGCGAGCCGTAAAGCATGCACAGCGCGAGGTTCTCCAGATGCGCCGCGAGGGATGGCGGCGCCACCACCCAGCCGACGCGCCAGCCGGTCATGGCGTGGGATTTCGACAGGCTGTTGAGCGTCGCGGTGCGCTCGCCCATGCCCGGCAAACTGGCCGGGCTGACGTGTTCGCCCTCGAACAGCAATTCGCTGTAGACCTCATCGGAAATCAGCCACAGGTCGTGGGCGATGCACAGTTCCGCCAGCGCCTGCCAGGTGGTGCGCGGCAGGCTGGCGCCCGAAGGGTTGTGCGGACTGTTCAGCGCCAGCGCCCGAGTGCGTGGGGTTATGCGGGCGGCAACGTCTTCGGGCAGCACTCGAAAGCCGTTCTCGGAACGCACCGGAACCGGAATCACCACGGCGCCGCAAGCACCGAATACTGCTTCATAGGTGACGTACATCGGCTCAGCGACAATCACTTCATCACCTGGGTTGAGCACGCACTGGGCAACGCTGAACAGCGCACATTGCGCCCCGGCCAGCACGGTGACCTGATCGGCCGAAACCGGTTGGCCGCTGCGTTGCTGGTGACGCTTGGCAATGCTTTCGCGCAGCGCGCGTTTGCCACGCACTTCGGCGTAATGGGTGTTGCCGGACAACAGGCTGTCGATAGCCGCCTGCACGATTGGCACCGGCGTGTCGAAATCCGGGTCACCCACCGACAGCAGCAGAATGTCTTCGCCCTGTTCTTGCAGCGCCAGTGCGCGGTAATGAATGTCCCAGGCGGCGGCGCCGTCACCGGCGATACGTTGAGTCAGATCGGAAAAGCGCATGGCCCCATCCCCTTTTAAAAAAGCCCCGAAACAGTGTTTGAAAGCAACAGTGTTTGAAAGTCAGCGCGCGCACGCATGCTTGAGTTCGATCAGGGTCACGCCGTTGCGTTTGAAGCCGTGGCGCAAATCGGTTTGCAGCTCAGCCAGACTCTGCGGCTGGTTCACGCTGCAACCAAAGGCCCGGCCAAGGGCGGCGAAGTCCGGGTTGCGCGGCAGCACGCCAATCGGCTCGATATCCAGCCCGAGCATGTCGTCGCGAATCTGCCCCAGCGCGTCGTTGTTCCACAGCAGCACCACCAGCGGGCTGTCCAGCTCCTCGACGGCAGTCGCCAGTTCCTGCGCGGTGTAGAGAAAACCGCCATCGCCAACCAGCACCAGCCCCGGTCGTTGCGGCGCGCCGAACTTGGCGCCGATGCCCGCCGGCAAGCCATAGCCCAAGGTGCCGTAGCCGGTCGGATGCAGCCAACTGCGCGGCGCCAGGCTGTTGAAGGCGTAGTTGCCGGTGTAAGCCAGTTGGGTCATGTCGGTGCTGATGAACGCGTTGTCTGGCAGCTCGGCGGCGATACGCTCAAGAATCGCCTGATGGATCGACTGCAACGGACCGTGGCCGGCCTGCACCGCTTCTCGCAAAGCAGCGACTGCCGCTATCGGCACGCTGGCATCGCGCGTGGCGGGCGACAGACGCTCCAGCAACGCTGCGAGGGTTTGTTGCGCATCGCCGTGCAACGCCACCGCGCATGGATAAAAGTCGTTGAACTTGCGCGGGTCGATGTCTACGCGCAGCAGTTCGGCCTTCAGTGGCAGACGCTCGCGCCAGAAATCGGTGTCGGCCATTTCGGTGCCGACTGCCAGCACCACGTCGGCTTCGGCGATCAGTTGCCAACCCGGCTCTACGCACAAGGTCGAGCCGGCATTGAGCGGTGCATCCGGCGGCAACAAGCCTTTGCCAGCGACACTGGTGAAAAACGGCGCCGCCAGCCGGGTGCTGAGGCTCTGAAGTTCCTGCGCCGCGTTCAGTGCGCCGCCACCGGCAATGATCATCGGTCGCTTGGCCGTCTGCAGCTTGGCCACGGCTTGCTCCAGCGCAGTGGCTGCGGGCACGCCGCGTCCGGGGCGACGCACCACTTCATGACTCCAATCGCGAGTGACCTGTGCTGACAGCACATCCAGCGGCACGGAGATGTGCACCGGGCGCGGCCGTTCGCTATCGAAAACTGCGTAAGCACGGGCGATCAGCTCGGGCAGATCCTCAGTGCTCAGCGCCACCGCCGAGAATGCGGTGATCGGCGCTGTCATGGCGCGCTGGTCCTGGGTTTCGTGCAGGCAACCCCAACCCTTGCCGAGGCTGGCAGTGTGGTTGACGCTGGAAATCACCAGCATCGGAATCGAGTCGGCATAAGCCTGGCCGATGCCGGTCGCGGCGTTGGTCACGCCGGGGCCGGTGATGATGAAGCACACGCCGGGTTTGCCGCTGACCCGCGCATAACCATCGGCCATGAAACTGGCGCCTTGCTCGTGGCGGGTCAACACGTGGCGAATGCCGCTGCCGGGCAGGCCGCGATACAGCTCCAGGGTGTGTACCCCGGGAATCCCGAATACGGTGTCGACACCGTAGTTGGCCAGCAGGCGTACCAGGGCCTGGCCGCCGGTCAAAGTTGTGGTTTGCATGTTCATATCCTCACTTGTGGCCGAGGCGAATCAACGCATCGACCGCTGTCGTGCCGTGGGCACCGACCAACAATGGGTTCACATCGAGTTCCAGCAACTGTCCGGCGTTCTCGCAGGCGTAATCGGTCACGGCACGAATCGCCGCCACCAATGCGTCCAGATCTGCCGCTTCACGACCGCGAAAGCCTTGCAG
The DNA here is from genome assembly GCF_039908645.1 of Pseudomonas helvetica. Classification (NCBI taxonomy): domain Bacteria; kingdom Pseudomonadati; phylum Pseudomonadota; class Gammaproteobacteria; order Pseudomonadales; family Pseudomonadaceae; genus Pseudomonas; species Pseudomonas helvetica. The sequence goes on along the minus strand of NZ_CP150917.1, from coordinate 3,241,559 downwards.
CAACGCGGCACTGCGCAGGCTCAACAACGCTCTGCGAATCGCACCATCGGTGGTCGGCAGCAGCAGGCTGCGGCTGTCCTTGAGCAACTCCACCAAAATTCCGCCAGCACCGATCACCAAGGCCAGGCCAAAGTCGTTTTCACGCTTGATGCCGACAATCAGTTCGGCCAATGGCGGTGTGGCCATGGGCTCCAGCAGCACCCGATCGAACGGCACATTCGGTGCGTAATCGGCAATGCTCGAGCGCATGGTTTCCAGCGCGGCACTCAGGGCCGCGCCATCCTTGAGGTTGAGCGCCACGGCGCCGGCTTCGGTTTTGTGCGGCAATTGCGCGCTGAGCGCCTTCAGCACCAAGGGATAACCCAGCGCATTGGCGTCATTCAGCGCCTGGTCCGGGGTGCTCAGCACGCCGTTTGGAGTCGGCAGACCAAACGCACGCAAGGCCTGTTTGGAGTCCCACTCGTTGAGCAACTGGCCTTCGCCATCCAGCGCCTGCGGACACAGCGGCACCAGTGCCGATTCACCAAGGGCCAGCAACGCCTGGCGATTGCGCTGATAACCGGCGATTCGGCCCCACGCAGCCAGCCCATCTTCCACACCTTGCAACGCCGCCACGCCTTGAGCGTGCAACCGCTCGCGGGCACTGGCCGGTAGCAGTTCGGGAAAGGCCGAGGTGACGAAACCGGTCTTGCCGTGACGGACCAACGCCTGGCAGTACAGCTCAAGCAGCAAGTCGCACTCTTTGCGCTCGCCGGTGAACTCCGCCGGATAGTCCAGCACCAGCATCGCCGCATCGGCTTCAGTGCGCAGGGCGCTGTCGAGCATGCGATTCAGGGCTTCGCCGTCACCCCAGATTGCGGTGGTGAAATCCAGCGGATTGACCAGGTTGGCGTAGCTCGGCAATACCTGCGCCAGCTCATCGGTTTGACGCTCATCAAGCTTGGGCAGGCTCAGGTCATTGCGTTCGGCGTAATCGGCAATCAGCCCGGCATCGCCGCCCGAACAGGCCAGCGCAATCAGGCTGTTGCCCGCCGGCAGCTTGCCGCATGCCGCGGCCTTGAGGGTTTCGACGAAACTCACCGGGCCGCTGACGCGGATCACCCCAAGCCGTGCAAACAGGCTGTCGTACAGCGCATCGGAGCCCGACAGCGAGCTGGTGTGACTGAGGGCCAGTTCGGCGCCGATCTGCGACACGCCGGTTTTCAAGGCGATGATCGGAATGCCCTTCTCCAGCGCTTTGTGCGCCGCCCGAGCGAAACCTGGAACGTTTTTCAAACCTTCCAGGTGCAAGCCAATGGCGGTGACCCGAGGTTCGTCGAGCAGCACGTCCATCAACTCGGCAATACCCAGTTGCGCCTGATTACCGACCGAGGCCATGTAGGCCACCGGCAACGAACGGTCGCTCATCGACAGGTTGTAAGCGAAGTTGCCGCTCTGGGTCAGCACCGCAACGCCCTGCTCCACCGGTTTGCCGCCGTGGGCCACCGGCCACAGGGCCGAACTGTGCAGATAATCGAGCAAGCCGTAGCAGTTCGGCCCGAGCAAAGCCATGTTGCCAGCAACCTTGAGCAACTGTTGTTGCAATGCCTGACCTTCGGCGCCGGTCTCGGCAAAACCGGAGGCGTAGCAAATCACCCCGCCCGCACCTTTGGCAGCCAGTTCGGCGACGCAGGTCAGGGTCAATTCACGGTTGGTCGCGACGAACACCGCGTCCGGGCCGCACGGCAGTTCGGCGATGCTGCGCACACACGGCACGCCTTCAAGGCTTTCATGTTGCGGATTGACCAGCCACAGTTGCCCAAGGTAGCCACCTTCAGCGCAACGCTTCAGGGCCCGAGCCATGCTGCGGCCACCGACAAACGCCAGATGGCGCGGCGCGAGCAGGCGTTTGAGGTTGTCACGAATCGTCTGGGACATGGGTATTCTCCGGGGCGATCAGCGCAACAGCGGCCGCAGCAGTTCGCGGGAAATGATGTGGCGCTGGATTTCCGAAGTGCCCTCCCAGATCCGCTCGATCCGCGCGTTACGCCAGATCCGCTCCACCGGTCCTTCATCCATCAGGCCCATGCCACCAAAAATCTGCACCGCCTCATCGGCCGCCCGACCGAGCACTTCACTGGCGAACAGCTTGGCCATTCCGGCCTCACCATCGGTCATCGTGCCTTGATCCATCTTCCACGCCGTGTGCAAGGTCAGCAGTTCAGCCGCGCGGATCTGCGTCGCCATGTCGGCCAACTTGAACGACACACCCTGATAGGTGCCGATCGGCTGGCCGAACTGTTTGCGATCCGCCGCCCATTGCAATGACACGTCGAGTGCACGCTGGGCCTGGCCCACGCAGTTGGCGGCGACCATCACTCGCCCGGCGGTCAGCCACGCATTGGCGACTTCCCAACCCTTGCCGACTTCGCCCAACACCTTTGAGGCGGGTACGCGGCAATCGTCGAAGAACATTTCGAAGGTGTGGTAACCGCGGTTGCTCACGCACTTCGGCCCACGGCGAATGGTCATGCCCGGGGTATCGCGATCCACCAGGAACGAGGTCACGGCGTTGCGCTTGCGGCCGTTGTGTTCGTAGGTGTCGGTGACCGCGAAAACGATGGCGAAATCGGCGTGCCCGGCGTGGCTGATGAAATGCTTGCTGCCGTTCAGCACGAAGTCATCGCCGTCACGCACCGCGCGGGTCTTGATCGCGTTGGCATCGGAGCCGGCACCTGGCTCGGTCAGTGCGAAGCAGTCGATTTTCTCGCCCTGGATGCACGGCAACAGGTAATCGTTGATTTGCTGGCCGGTGCAGGCCATGAGGATTTTCGACGGCCGTGCGACAAACACATGCAGCGCCCAGGAAACCTTGGACAGCTCCCGTTCGATCAGCGCCTGTGACAGGTAATCAAGGCCGCCACCGCCGACTTCTTCAGGCATGTTGAAGGCATAGAAGCCCGCCGCGATGGCCTTGCCGCGAATCTGTGCCGCCAGCTCCGGAGAGACTTCGTCGGCGCGATCGACCGCTTCTTCATGGGGCAGCAATTCCTTCGCGACAAAACTGCGGACCGCGTCCACCAACATTTCTTGTTCTTGGGTCAGTTGGAAATTCATGGTGTTACCTGTTGTTCGTTCACTGAATAAATGAGCGGCGTGGGCCTACTTGCCGACAAACTGTGGCGGGCGTTTTTCCATGGCCGCGCGCAGGGCTTCGGCGCCGTCTTCACTGCGACCGCAGAGCAAACCCGCCGCCAGTTCGGCGTGCAGTTGCTCCGGCAGGCTGCGCTGGGCGCCTTCGCGCATGAGCTTCTTGGTCTGGGCAAACGCAAAGGTCGGGCCGTTGGCCAGGCGCGTGGCCAATTCACTGGCGGCGCCGAGCAGTTGTTCGTCGGCGCAAACTTCGCTGACCAGCCCCGCTGCCAAGGCGCGATCGGCGCCCCACAATTCGTCGAGGAACAGCAGGCGTTTGGCCTGTTCGGTGCCGATCAGGCGTGGCAGATGCCAGCTGGCACCGGCGTCCGGCGAATACGCCATGCTGGTGTAGCCGGCCTTGAACCGCGCCGATTGTCCGGCGATGCGCAGGTCGCAGCAAAGCGTCAGGTCCATCCCGGCGCCGACGGCGGTGCCGTTGATCGCTGCGATGGTCGGCTTGTCCAGGCTGTACAACCGGCTCATCAGCGCGTGGGCGGTTTCGGTCCAGCCGTAGCTTTCCAGCGCGCCACGCGCTTCGGCTTCAGCCCATTCGGCGAGGTCGGCGCCGGCGCAGAAACTGCGGCCGCTGCCGGTCAATACAACGACCCGAACGGCCGGGTCGGCATTGAAGCCATCGAGCAAGGTGTGAAGATTTTTCAGGGTTGGAATGTCCAGCGCATTGCGCTGTGCGATGCGATTGAGGGTGATCCAGGCAACGCCCGCTTCGACCTGACTGAGCAGAGAAGATTGAATAGTCATGCGAGTCCTCGAATTATTGTGTTTGGCATGAGGTGATGCGACTTGAGGCCATACTAAACGAGTGTTCAGCAAGACGGCAATCTGCGAGAAAATTGGCTGTAACAGCCTTAAAAATCCTTTAAATTATTGTTTTTATTGAGTTATTTTCTGATGCATGACCGTGCGACAGCTGAGCTGTTACAACTTTGAACAACTGGCTACAGACCCCATGCCGCCCACAATCCGGTAGCAGCGGTCGCAGGCCGCGCCAGCTGCTACAAAAGCCGTGGCGTGCACAACCCCATAGCGTGCGCAGGTCCGTGCTTCGGCACTGCGGACATAAAAAAACGCGACAGTCGCCTGTCGCGTTTTTTCTTGCTACTTGCCATTACACGGTCGGCAAGCTCGGTACCAACACCGTTTGGCGTTTGCGCTGAATCAGGAAATACGCGCCGTAGCACAGCGCCATGAACCCAAAGCCCCAATACAGCGAAGGACGCTGGGTTTCATCCATGGCCAGGAATACGAACAGCGAGCAGCACAAGGCGATGCACAGGATTGGCAGCAGCGGGAACCACGGCGCACGGTATTTCAGGTCGCTGAGCTTGCCGCCATCGCGCAGATAAGCCTTGCGGAACTTGTACTGCGCCAGTGCAATGACGATCCAGGTCACGGTGCCGGACATCCCACTCACCGCCATCAGCACCATGAACAGTGTGTCGGCAGCGATGAAGCTGGTCATCAGCGACACCAGCGCGAAGCACAAGGTGATACTCAGCGCCCGCAATGGCACGCCGCGCTTGCTCAACGGCGACAGGCTTTTCGGTGCCATGCCGGTCTTCGACATCGCCCACAGAATCCGGGTCGAGGCGTACAGGCCGGAGTTACCGACCGACAGAATCGCGGTGAGGATCACGAAGTTCATCAAGTCGGCAGCGTAAGGAATGCCGACCATGTCGAACACCTGTACGAACGGGCTCTCCATCAACCCAGCCTGCTGCCATGGCACGATGGCCGACAGCACTACGATCGCCAGCACGTAGAAAATCAGCACGCGGAACACCACGTTGCGCACAGCACGCGGGATGCTTTTTTCCGGTTGATCGGTTTCGCCGGCAGCCACGCCCATGATTTCGCACCCCTGGAACGCGTAGACCACAGTCATCATCACCGCGAACACTGCAGGCAAGCCGTTGGGGAACAACGAGTCGCCGATCAGGTTGCTCATCATCGGCGCCGGTGCGCCACTGGTCAGCGGGATCGCGCCGAAGATCACCAGGACGCCGACCACGATGAAACCGAGAATCGCCGCAACCTTGATTCCGGAGAACCAGTATTCCGCTTCACCGAAAGCACGGGTGGCCAATGCATTCAGCCCGAACAAGACGACCACGAACAGCGCCGACCAGTACCAGATCGGCACTGTCGGGAACCAACGCACCATCAACATCCCGGCCGCGGTGAATTCCAGGCCGACGGTGGACGCCCAGCTCATCCAGTACACCCAGCCGATCATGAACCCGGTGGCTGGGCCGATGAACTTGGTGGCATGGGTCTGGAACGAACCGGACACCGGCATCTGTACCGACAATTCACCGAGGCAGACCATCACCAGGTACATCAGGAAGCCGGCGACCAGGTAGGCCAGAATCGCCCCCACCGGACCGCCCTGATTAATAGTCACGCCAGAGCCCATGAACAGCCCGGTGCCGATCACGCCGCCCAGCGAGAGCATGAATATGTGCCGGCTTTTCAGGGCACGGGTCAGTTGGATGCCTTTGCGTTCGATAATTTCGCTCATGTCGGCACCTCAGTAGTCGGCGAGGTGCGCGGCGGATGACAGGACGTCATGACGCTGGGAAGGATCAGCTTTACGGCAGTTCATTATTATTATCTCCAATAAGCTTCGAAGACCGCGCTGACGGCGGTTGTGTCGATTATTGGAAACCCGTGTAAGTTCGCGTTGAACGTAAAGATCAAAGATGTAAAAAGTCGTAACGATCTTGTATGTCAGGCGTTCAACAGCTCGGCCAGCGTCTGTTGCGAATGCTGCAATTGCTCATGCACCTGCGGCGCCAACGCCCGCAACGCTGACTCATCGTTGACCAGCGCCGCCTCTTCCAACAAACGCAGCACATTGGCCAGTGCGCGAAAGCCCAATGAGTCGCTACTGCCAGCCAAGCGATGCGCCAGGTGGGCGACTTCGGTGCAATCGTCGGCCTCGATGGCCTCCGTTAACGCCTCTTGATGCTGAGTGATCGAATTGCGCAACACCGCGAGCAATCCCTGAACCTTCTGCTCACCGAGCAAGGTCCGGTGAGTCTGTAACAGTGGCCAATCCATCGCCTCGTTATTGGGTTGCGGCTCGGGAATTGGCGACTGCCCGGCCAGCGCCTGCCGCAGGTTTTCGAGCTTCAAGGGTTTGGCGAGAATGCCGTCCATGCCGGCATCCAGATAACCGCGCACCAACGCCGGTTGCACGCTGGCCGTCAGGGCGAAAATCCGGCTGTGGCGGTTCGGCCCGGCGCTGCTGCGGATCAGTTTGCACAGCTCGACGCCGCTGATACCCGGCAGGTGCACATCGAGCAGGATCAAATCGAAGGTCTGGCTCGCGCATTGCGCCAGCGCCTGTTCGGCCTCTTCGGCGAGCCAGACCTGATGCCCGTCGCGTTGCAGCAAGCCGCTGACCACGTCACGGTTCAGCGCCACGTCCTCGACCACCAGAACGTTCAGCACGTGACCCGCTGCGCTGCTCGACACTACATCGATCATGCCGGTGGCCGGTTGCAACGTCAGCTCGAACCAGAAACAGCTACCCTGCCCCCTCTCGCTCTGAACACCGATCTGTCCACCGAGTTGCTCCACCAGGTGTTTGCTGATGGACAGGCCCAGGCCGGTACCGCCAAACCGTTGCGCAACATCTTCGCTGGCCTGAGTGAAACGTTCGAAAATCTTTGCCTGCATCGCCGGAGCAATGCCGATGCCGTTGTCGGTCACGCTCAGCCGCAGCCGTTGGCCGGTTTGCCCCGAATCTTGCGCCAGCAACGTGACTTCGACGCTGACCCGCCCGCCTTCGGTGAACTTGATCGCGTTGGCCAGCAGGTTGCTCAACACCTGACGCAAGAACTGCTCGGCACCGTGCTGCCGGTCGACGACCTGCGGATCGATCCGGCAATGCAGTGTCGTGTCGTTGCTCAGCGCACGCGGTTCCAGCAGCGTCAGCACCTCGTCGAGCAAGTGCCGGATCGAGAAATCGACCGGTTCCGGGTGGGTTTCACCCTCTTCCAGCCGGGCGAAATACAGCACTTCGTTGAGAATCGTCAGCAACCCTTCGCCGGCCTTGTACAGCGCATCCAGACGTTTACCGTCACGCTCGTCAAGACTGGCACCACGCAGCAACTCGGCCATGCCGAGGATGCCATTGAGCGGTGTGCGCAGTTCGTGGCTCATGGTCGCCAGAAACCGCGACTTGGCGAGGTTGGCCGCTTCGGCTTCGTCCTTGGCGCGCATCAGGCTGGCCGTGCGGCGCTCGACCATTCTCAGCAGTTCATCGCGGTTATCCTGCAACGCCAGGCGATCGGTTTCGCGCCGATCAATGTCACTGAGGATCGCCCGGCGCATATCGTCCAGCGCATGGGCCACCGTGTCGATTTCGTCTTCGTTGACGCCGCGGCTCTTGTCCAGATGCAAAGGCTCATGCCAGTCACCGGCGGCGATGCGCCGGGCAAACCCGGCCATGACTTGCAGGTGCCGCGTGACCAACCGGTAAAACAACCCCGACAGCGCCACTGCCAATCCACAGAGAAATACACTCATCCACAACAGACTGGTCAAACCGGTGGCGAACAGCCGCTGATGCACCGCGCCCAGATCGGTGCTGACTTCCAATTGTCCCAGATGCCGCACGGGACCTGCCGGCGGTTGATAGTCCAGTTCAAAGCGCTCGACACGCAACGGTCCGATCGGGGCCTGGTTGCCTTGCAGCAGATCGAAGTCCGGGCTGGTCAGACGAACCCGAGCCACGTCGGAAAAATCCACCAAGCCGCGCAGTTGCACATTCAACTGTTCCTGGTTCAGGTCCCAGAGGCTGCGCTCCAGGCTGGCCAGGTAACCGGCGCGAATCAGCTCCATGCGCGAGTCGATGTCACGCATCTCGCGGCGGTACTCGAAATACAGTTGCACGGTGCTCGCCAGTACGGTGAAACACAGGCTGAACAACAGAATGAACAGCAGCAGGCGCCGCAACAGTCCGCCGGGCCGTGCGCGGATCATTGCGCATCTGCCGGCAGGTTGATCATGTCGCGGTAGGTGACTTCACTTTCGTTCAGCCAACGGTCGATGTCCCCGGCATCGACCATCCGCTTCAACTGCGCATCGATGTCCGGCATGCGGCTGGCCAGCGGGGAACGGCGTGACACCGCAACCCGCAGATAGTCCACGCTCAAGGCGTTAGGCAAGGCCACGATGTCTTGCGCCCCTGGCAGGTTTTCGACGTACAACTGCCCGGTGCGCCGTTCCGATGTGATGAAGTCGATGCGCCCGCGAATCAGTTTGCCGAAGTTCTGGCTACTGTCGGACACCCATTCGATGTTCTGGTGTTGGGCGACCAAGCGATCGAAATCCACGCCGTAGCTTTCACCGAACAACAGCCCGCCACGGTAATTGGCCAAGTCCTCCAGGCGTTCGAACTTCACCGGATGCTGACGATTGGTGAACAGCGCGACCTCTTCGCGCAACACCGGCACCGTCGAAAAAACCATGCTCTGCTCGCGTTGCACAGTGCTGTAGGCCAGCACCACGTCGACCCGGCCCTCGGCAGCGTCCAGCAGGCAGCGTTTCCAGTTGCCCAGCACGACGATCTCGACCTCGTAGCCCAGTTGCCCGAAAAGGTTTTTCACCACGCTGGGGGCCAGGCCGCGGACCTGTTTGCCGTCGCTCCAGGAGATTGGCGGGTACACCGGATAATCGCAGTAGCGAACCTTTTCCGCCGCTATCGCGCTGTTGGCCACCATTGCCAACATCAGCCAAAACAGCCGCAACATATGGCTCAGGCCGCGACGCTGGCGGTGAACAGGTAACCGGCGCCGTGGATGGTGATGATCAATTGCGGCTCGGCCGGATCGTCGTTCAACTTGCGCCGCAAGCGCCCGACCAGCACATCGATGGAACGATCGTTGGGCACCCACTCGCGGTTGCGGATCTGGTCCATCAATTGGTCACGGCTCAAGGTGTGGCCGCTGTTGCGCAGGAATACGCTGAGCAACTGGTACTCGCCATGGGTCAGCAGGGTTTCGCTGCCAGAGCGGTCGATCAGCCGTCGGCGGTCAGTGTCCAGCGCCCAGGCGGCGAACTGCTTGACCGGCCGAGGAATCGCTGCAACCGGTTGCGGCGTCTGGGCATGACGAACCCGGCGCACCAGGTTTTTTGCCCGGGACACCAGTTCGCGTGGATTAAGGGGTTTGATCACATAGTCATCGGCGCCGCATTCAAGGCCGACGATACGGTCGATTTCATCGTTACGGCCGGTGATCAAAATGATCCCGACTTCCGAACGGACCCGCAGTTCCCGGGTCAGGGTCAGGCCGTCCTTGCCCGGTAAGCGAATATCGAGCATCACCAGATCGACCGTCTGGCTCGCCAGAAAGGTTTCGGCGAGTTCCGCCGTGGCGGCGCAATGCACCTCATAACCTTCCTGGGACAGGTAGGCGTGCAGCAGTTCGCGAATCAGCGGATCGTCATCGACGATCAGTACCCGAGGAGCCATCGCTTGGAGTCCTGCGTATGCCCGAAGGCGTGTTTCTTATTAGAGTTTTTTCCTGCACTGGCGCCAGAGAGTATCCATTGCTGAACGGGCGATCAACAGTCAGTCGTCTGCAAGCAAAAACGCTGGCGCCCACCGGCCTGTAAACCGTCGACCCAGGCTTCGCAAATCTGCATGCCCTGCTCCGGGGTAAAGGTCCCCGGGTTGAGTCCCGACTCCAGCCACAAGCCGTCGAGCAAGGCACTGAGGCTGATGGCCGCAAGATCGGCGTCGAAGTGTTCCCAGCCCTCCTCCTGCGCCAACTCCATCAGCACCTTGCGCAGTACGCCGCGGTACTCGCCATAGGATTGATCGTGCGCCTGGTTGATTGCCTCTGCGGTCTTGACCGCGCCCCAGAACGCCAGCCAGGCGTCCAGCAGTTGCGGGTCCAATATCTCGGCGGAAAACGAGCCGCGGAAGAACGCCGACAAACGCTCGCGGGCATTCGGTGCAGCCTGTTCCATGGCCTCGCGCAGCAGGCTCATGACTCGTCCGGTGATCGACATGTAGGCTTCGGCCACCAGTTCGTCCTTGCCCGAATAGTGATGGCTGATCAGCCCGACCGAAACCCCGGCCTCGGCGGAAATCTTGCGGATCGATGCGCCCTGGAAACCATGCCGCTTGAGGCACACCAGCGTCGCCTCGATCAGATTGGCCTTGCGCAACTCCGGCTCCATGCGGGAAAAACGGGCTTCCTGACTCATGCGCGACACTCTCCTGGATCAATCGTTGGGGCCACGGTCGGGAAGACCGCGAGCTAAACGACTGTACAGCAAGAGCGACAAAAGTCTCCAGCGTCAGATCCCGGGTTTTCCCGCACGGCTCGGTCAGTCGCCCCGTTGCAATTACTTGCTGGCCCAGGCGTTGAAGCGCTCTTCAAGCTCCTCGCCGTGATCGACCCAGAACGCCACGTTCATCGACAGTGCACCCTTGAGGTTTTGCGGCGCAGTCGGCACCCATTGCGCCAGTTTGCTGTCCAGTCGCGCTGCGGCCTGGGTATTGGTCGGGCCGTAGGGAATCTGCTCGACATACTTGACCTGGGCATCCGGCTGATTGGCGAAGGCGATAAAACGCTTGGCCTGATCGACGTGTCTGGAACCCTTGATGATCGCCCAGTAGTCCATGCCGTACAGACTGCCCGGCCAGACCAGCCCGAGGTGACTGCCGCTTTGCGCAGCAGCGGCCACCCGCCCGCTGTAGGTCGAGGTCATCACCACATCGCCGGCGGTCAACCATTGCGCCGGTTGTGCACCGGCTTCCCACCACTGGATATGCGGCTTGAGTTCAGTGAGCTTGGCGAACGCCCGGTCGACGCCTTGCGGGGTGCTCAGCACCTTGTACACGTCCTCGACTTTCACCCCGTCCGCCAGCAAAGCGAACTCCAGGTTGTACACCGCACGTTTGCGCAGCCCGCGTTTGCCGGGGAATTTCTGCACATCCCAGAAGTCGGCCCATGAGGTCGGGGCCTGCGCCAGCTTCTGGGTGTCGTAGGCAATCGCCACGCTCCAGACCAGCGCGGCGGAACCGCATTCCTGCGCGGCCTCGGGGATCAACTGCTCGGCGTGTCCCAGAGCTTTCCAGTCCAGTCGCTCGTACATGCCTTCGTCGCAGCCGCGCATCAGGTCCGGGCCTTCGATCTGCACCACGTCCCAATCGACGTTGCCGGTGTCGACCATCACTTTGATCCGGGCCATTTCGCCGTTGTATTCGCTCTGGATCAGCTTGCTCCGATCCGCCGTGCTGAAGGGTTGGAAGAACGCCACATCCTGGGCTTTTTGTCCGGCTCCGCCGTAACCTACCACCACCATCTCCGGTGCTGCCTGAGCGTTGCCAAGGCCAATGGCCAAGGTCAACAACAAGGGATAAAAACCGTGCTTGAGCGTGTTCGATTTCATCAGTGGTTCCTCGTGCAGGTGTCACTCAGGCAATGCCGGCGTGACCCATTTTTTATTGTGGTGAGGTTCGCCCCAGGAGTGGGCGCCAAAACAAGCTACTGCAAGCATCAGTAAAAAAACAAGTTGATTTTTTACTGGCGGTAAATTTCTATAGGGCAATAATAACAACGCCGAAAACCCGGCCTTTCGGCTTCAGCCCGCCTGGAGTACCCGTACCATGTCGACCTCGACCCCAGCTTTTGCGCATCTGTTCGAACCCTTGCAGATTCGTGGCAAACGCCTGAAAAACCGCATCATGTCCAGCGGGCATGACACCTCGATGCCCACCGACAACCTGGTCAATGAACAACTGATTGCCTATCACAAGGCGCGCGCCGAAGGCGGTGTCGGGTTGATCGTGTTGCAAGTGGCCGGTGTGCATGACAGTGCGCGCTACACCTCGCATGTGCTGATGGCGACCGACGACGCCTGTATCGAGGGCTACCGGAAACTTGCGCAAAGCTGCCACGCCCACGGCACCGTGGTGCTCTCGCAGATCTTCCATCCGGGACGCGAGATCATGGAGTCCAGCGATGGCCTGCTGGCGGTTGCCTATTCGCCTTCGGCAGTACCCAACGAGCGTTTTCGGGTGATGCCGCGCGCGCTCGATCAGGCGATGATCGACGAGATCGTCGCCGGTTATGGTGCCGCTGCCAGGCGCCTGTATCAGGCCGGACTCGACGGCGTCGAAGTGGTCGCCAGCCATGGTTACCTGCCGGCGCAATTCATCAACCCACGGGTCAACCGCCGTACCGACGACTACAACGGTGACCTGCAACAGCGCCTGCGCTTTTTGCGCGAAGTGATCGCCGCCGTGCGCGCCAACACCGACGAGCAGTTCATCATCGGCTTGCGCATTTCCGCCGATGAGCGCGACCCGGAGGGGCTCACTGAAGACGAGTCGTTGCAAGCCGTCCAATCGCTGCAAGCGCAGCTGGATTACGTGCACATCGTCGCCGGCACCTCGGCGTCGTTGGGTGGCGCGGTGCATATCGTGCCGCCGATGGCGATCGAAGCCGCCTACCTGGCCAAGGAAGCCGGAACCTTCAAGGCCAGCCTGAGCATTCCGTTGTTTGTCACCGGGCGCATTAACCAGCCACAGGAAGCCGAACTGATTCTGGCGCGTGGCCAGGCCGATGTGTGCGGCATGACCCGTGCGCTGATTTGCGACCCACAAATGCCCAACAAGACCGACGCCGGGCGCGCCGAAGATGTGCGGGCCTGCATCGCCTGCAATCAGGCATGTATCGGGCACTTCCACAAAGGTCTGCCGATTTCCTGTATCCAGCACCCGGAAACCGGTCGCGAGTTGCTGTTCGGCCACCGGCAACCGACCACCCAGCGCAAACGCATCATGATTGCCGGCGGTGGTCCGGCCGGAATGAAAGCCGCTGCCGTGGCTGCACAACGCGGGCATGAGGTGACGCTCTACGAGGCCAGTTCGCAACTCGGTGGGCAAGTGCTGTTGGCGCAACTGTTGCCACGGCGCAGCGAGTTCGGCGGTGCCAGCACCAACCTCCAGCGCGAGATGGAACTGGCCGGCGTGCGCGTGGTGCGCAATACCCGAGTCGACCGGGCGTTGGTTGCGCGCGAACGGCCGGACATGGTGATCGTCGCCACCGGCGCCGAGCCCTACTGGCCGGCGTTCGAACGTGGCGGTGAGTTGCAGGTGGTGGACGCCTGGCAGGTGCTGCGCGATGAGGTGCAGATTGGCCGTTCAGTGGTGGTGGTCGACTGGCGCTGTGACTGGATCGGCCCCGGCATTGCCGAACGCCTGGTGCGCACCGGGCATCAGGTGCAACTGGCGGTCAACGGCACTCATTGCGGGGAAAACCTGCCGTTGTACGTGCGCGATCAACTGGCCGGCGAACTGCATAAGCTGGGCATCCCGATCACGCCTTATGCGCGGCTTTACGGTTGCGACGACAACACCGTCTACTTGCAACACACCGCCAGCGGCGAACCGATGCTCTTCGAAAACGTCGATACGCTGGTGCTGTGTCAGGGCCATCAGCCCGTGGACACCTTGGGTCTTGAGCTGCAAGGTCTGGTGGAGTTTCGGCGGATCGGCGACTGTCTGGCCCCGCGCACCGCCGAAGAAGCGATTTATGAAGGCTTGAAAGTCGCCTGGGAGCTTTGAGGCTGTTTATACTCCGGGTCCGTATAACCTGTGGGAGCGAGCTTGCTCCCACAGCGATTGCGCTCATCAGCCCGGTTCGGAATTCACCATGAGCAACAACAGCACGACACAGCCCGCAACCGGCAGCGCCGAACCGCATTTTCTCGGCACGCGGATTCGCGGCCTGCGCAAACGTCGGGGCATGACCCTGGCGGAGCTGGCGCACATGAGTGAGTTGACGGCAGGCTACATCAGCCAGCTCGAACGCAACCTCGCCTACCCCTCGATTCCCGCGCTGTTCAACATCGCCCGAAGCCTGGGCGTGACCATCCAGTGGTTCTTCGCCAGCGAAGCCAACACCGCGCCCGAAGACCACGGTTACGTGGTGCGCAAGAACAGCCGCATGAGCGTGCATTACGAAGACGGCATCGTCGACCAACTGCTGACCCCGCAACCCAACCGTCAGCTGGAAATGCTCCATTCACGCTTCCCGCCAGGCACCTACAGCCAGCACAGCTACAGCCACGAAGGCGAAGAAGCCGGTTATCTGCTGTCGGGCACTTTCGAGTTGTGGGTCGCAGAACGTCATTTCCAGCTCAACGAAGGCGACAGCTTCAGTTTTTCCAGCCAGGAACCCCACCGCTATGGCAACCCCGGCGACGTCGATGCAGTGGTGATATGGGTGATTACCCCGCCGACATTTTAACGGCGCAGGCGCCCATTCGGCTGAGTGGCGCAAGCGCGCTTCAAGGTGTCACTCGGTAATTCCTTGAACAGCGCCCGGTAGCTGCTGGAAAACCGCCCAAGGTGCCAGAACGACCAGTTCATCGCCACTTCGGCCACCGTGGTGTCGGTCGCGGTACGGTTGAGCAACTCCCGACGGGCGCTGTTGAGCCGGCGCAAACGCAGCCATTGCGTCGGCGCCATGCCGGTGTAGGTCTTGAATGCGTGTTGCAGCTGGCGCAGCGAGACTTCGGCGACCTGGGAAAGCTCCAGCAAATTGAGGTTCTCTTCCGGCGTATCCGCCGCCCATTCACCGATCCGTTTCATGATCGCTCGCTCCCCTGTCCGGCGCTGCAACGCGCCCTGGTCCAGGCACACGCAGGCGTTGTCGAGAATAAACAGGCAGTCGTCCAGCAGCTGTTGAGTCAGCGCGTCCTTGCTTGGCGGATCGATGGTGTGCGACAGCCGGGTCAGGGTGCCGCTCAGCCAGCGGCTGAACAATGCGTTCTGCTGCGAGTTGAGCGGCGCCATGAACAGGCCTTCCAGCCGCTCTACATTCAATCCATTGCGCTGAACGAATTCCGGGCCGAACACCACAGCCACTTCCTGATAGTTCTCTGGGGTGATCCAGATGTTGCGACTTTCGCCGTTCAGCACATACAGCGCGTTGTCACTGCGATCGAAACAGAACGCCAGCGAGCCCGGCGGCGCGCTGAAATTCTGCTCGACACGGGTGTTCATGCACTCCTCGTAAATCTCCACGCCTTGCAGGTCCAGATAACGCACCAGGCCTGCGAAATGCCCGGGCGACATCTGCTGATAGTGCTGCACCCACCCAGGCGTCGCGCGGATCTGTTCGGCGACATCAGCGGTGTTGAAAGCCTGCACGTGCAAGGGGTTTGACTCTGTCATGGAATGACCTGTGCGCACTTTTTTGGTGCGTTTTTGTTCTGCTTAAAGTGGATAGATGGAACGAAACGCGTCGACCAAGATAGTCGTCAACGCGCTACAGGGAAAGTCTCTCGCCACTTGTACGAGATGCAGAGACCGACTCTGGCGCTGATAAAACCAACAACGAGGTCTTTATGAATGCCCCTTTCGATCAGCTGTCCTCATGGCTGAAAGAACACAAGATTACCGAAGTCGAATGCGTGGTCAGTGACCTGACCGGTATCGCTCGCGGCAAGATAGCGCCCACCAACAAGTTCCTGCATGAGCGAGGCATGCGCCTGCCGGAAAGTGTGCTGTTGCAAACGGTAACCGGGGACTTTGTCGACGACGACATTTACTACGACCTGCTCGACCCTGCCGATATCGACATGGTTTGTCGGCCGGATTCTTCAGCGATTTACCTGGTGCCGTGGGCCATCGAGCCGACCGCCATCGTGATTCACGACACTTTCGACAAGCTCGGCAATCCGATCGAACTGTCGCCGCGCAACGTCTTGAAAAAAGTCCTCAAGCTCTATGCCGACAAGGGCTGGCAGCCGATTGTGGCGCCGGAAATGGAGTTCTACCTGACCCAGCGCTGCGAAGATCCGGACTTGCCACTCAAGGCGCCATTGGGTCGCTCGGGTCGAGCCGAAAGCGGGCGCCAGTCGTTCTCCATCGATGCAGCCAACGAATTCGATCCGCTGTTCGAAGACGTCTACGACTGGTGCGAACTGCAAGGTCTGGACCTCGACACGCTGATCCACGAAGACGGCCCGGCGCAGATGGAAATCAACTTCCGTCACGGCGATGCGCTGGATCTGGCCGACCAGATCACTGTGTTCAAGCGCACCCTGCGCGAAGCGGCGCTCAAGCATAACGTCACCGCGACCTTCATGGCCAAGCCGATCGGCGACGAACCGGGCAGCGCTATGCACCTGCACCAGAGCGTGGTCGACATCGCCACCGGCAAGCCGATCTTCGCCACAGACGACGGGCAGATGAGCGAGCTGTTCCTGCACCACATCGGCGGCCTGCAAAAGTACATTCCGAAACTGCTGCCAATGTTCGCACCCAACGTCAACTCGTTCCGCCGCTTCCTGCCGGACACCTCGGCACCGGTGAACGTCGAGTGGGGTGAAGAAAACCGCACCGTGGGGTTGCGTGTACCGACCTCCAGTCCCGAGGCCATGCGCGTGGAAAACCGTTTGCCGGGCGCCGATGCCAACCCGTACCTGGCCATCGCTGCCAGCCTGTTGTGCGGGTATCTGGGCATGATCGAACGCATCGAACCGAGCGCGCCGGTACAGGGCCGCGCCTATGAGCGACGCAACCTGCGCCTGCCGATCACCATCGAGGATGCACTGGCGCACATGGAAGACTGCCCGACCATCGAGCGTTACCTGGGGGCCAAGTTCGTCCGCGGCTACGTCGCGGTCAAGCGCGCCGAGCACGAAAACTTCAAACGGGTGATCAGTTCCTGGGAGCGCGAGTTCCTGTTGCTGAGTGTTTAACCCGCAGCGCTGATGATCGTTCCCAGGCTCTGCGTGGGAACGATCAAACATCGAAAACAATCATTCAAAGGGGTGTCGAAATGCGTCTATTGAAATCAGTCGTTCCCGCAGCGCTCGCGCTGTTCTGCAGCCTCGGCGCGCAAGCGCAGCCGAGCGTCAGTGTGTACAACTGGACCGACTATATCGGTACGACCACCCTCGCCGACTTCCAGGCGAAAACCGGTATCAAGGTCATCTACGACGTATTCGACTCCAATGAAACCCTGGAAGGCAAACTGCTCGCCGGGCGTACCGGGTATGACGTGGTGGTGCCTTCCAACCATTTCCTGGCTCGTCAGGTCAAAGCCGGCGCGTTCCTCAAGCTGGACCGATCGCAGCTGCCGAACTGGAAAAACCTCGACCCTAAATTGCTGGCACTGCTGGAGAAGAACGACCCGGGTAACGCGCATTCGGTACCGTACCTGTGGGGCACCAACGGCATCGGCTACAACGTCGACAAGGTCAAAAAAGTGCTGGGTGTCGATCACATCGACTCCTGGGCCGTGTTGTTCGAACCGGAAAACCTGAAAAAGCTCAGCCAGTGTGGCGTGTCGATGATGGATTCGCCCGACGAAGTATTCCCGGCGGTGCTCAACTACATGGGTATGGACCCACTCAGCTCGAATGTCGAAGACTACAAGAAAGCCGAAGCCAAGCTACTGACCATCCGCCCATACATCACCTACTTCCACTCCTCCAAGTACGTGTCGGACCTGGCCAACGGCGATATCTGCATCGCCTTCGGCTACTCGGGGGACGTGTTCCAGGCGGCAAACCGCGCCAAGGAAGCGAAGAACGGCGTGAACATCGCCTACGCGATTCCCAAGGAAGGCGGCAACCTGTGGTTCGACTTGCTGGCCGTGCCCGCCGACGCCGGTAACGCCAAACAAGCCCACGAATTCATCAACTACCTGCTCGAGCCGGAAGTGATCGCCAAGGTCAGCGCCACCGTCGGTTACGCCAACCCCAACCCTGCGGCCAAGCAGTTCATGGACGCGGAACTGGTGAACAATCCAGAGGTTTACCCCTCCCAGGCGGTGCTGGACAAGCTGTACATCTCGACCACACCGACAGCGGAAATCATGCGCGTGATGACCCGTTCCTGGAGCAAAGTGAAGTCCAACAAATGAATCAGATCGCTATAAACCTGTCGGCGGAACACGCCCGCTCCTATTACAACGCCTCGGCCAATGCGATGGCGCAACACCCGACGCTGACGTCGGATCTGCAAGCCGACGTCTGTGTGATTGGCGGTGGTTTTACCGGCGTCAACACCGCGATTGAGCTGGCCCAGCGCGGACTCTCGGTGATTCTGCTGGAGGGGCGAAGGATCGGCTGGGGTGCCAGCGGCCGCAATGGCGGGCAGTTGATCCGCGGCATTGGCCACGACGTTTCGGGTTTTGCCCGTTATGTCGGCCAGGAAGGCGTGCGCTATCTGGAGCGCGCCGGCACCGAATCGGTCGAGGTGGTGGGCAATCGCATCCGCGAGCACGGCATCGACTGCGACCTGCGCTGGGGTTTTTGCGAACTGGCCAATACCCCCGCGCAGTTTGCCGCGTTTCAGTTGGAGCAAGAAACCCTGGACGCCCAGGGTTATGCCCATGCAACCCGCCTCGTCAGGCCCGAAGACATGCGCCAGGTGGTGAACTCCGGTGTGTACGCAGGCGGACTGGTGGACATGGGCTCCGGCCATCTGCACCCGCTCAACCTGGTGCTCGGCGAGGCTCGGGTCGCCGAGTCGCTGGGGGTGCGGGTTTTCGAGCAAAGCCCGGCGCTGGAGATCATCCATGGCAGCACCGTGCAGGTTCGCTGCGCAGGCGGCACGGTGCGCGCCGGAAGTCTGGTGCTGGGCTGCAACGCGCACCTGGAGGATCTGGAACCACAGCTCAGCGGCAAGGTGCTGCCGGCGGGCAGTTACATCATCGCGACCGAGCCATTGTCAGCGCAGGCTGCCGCCGAATTGATCCCGCAGAACCTGGCGCTGTGCGACCAGAAAGTCGGACTCGACTATTACCGATTATCAGCAGACCGGCGCCTGCTGTTCGGCGGCGCCTGCCATTATTCCGGGCGCGATCCAGCGGACATCGCCGCCTACATGCGCCCGAAAATGCTCAAGGTGTTCCCACAGCTGGCCGATGCGCGCATCGACTATCAATGGGGCGGCAGGATCGGTATCACCGCCAATCGTTTCCCCCAGGTCGGGCGGTTGTCGCAGTACCCGAACGTGTTTTATGCCCAAGGCTATTCCGGTCATGGCCTCAACGTCACACACTGGACCGCGCGATTGCTGGCCGAAGCGATTCATGCCGGACACAGCCACGGCCTGGACGTCTTCAGCGCAGTGCCGCACATGACCTTTCCAGGTGGCCGTGCATTGCGTACACCGCTCCTGGCACTGGGCATGTTGTGGCATCGTTTGCGTGAGGTGCTAGGTTAATGACCATCGCCATCGAATCGTCTGGAGCTTCGGGCAATGGCCGCGATCGAGCTGCACCGCGCACAACGGGATGAACTGGACTGCATCGAAAACCTGATGCAGTTCTATCTGTACGACTTCAGCGAGTGGCTGCCGCTGACGATTGGCGCCCATGGATTCTTCCCCCTTCAGCCCATGCTCGACTACTGGCGAAAGCCTGCGACGCAAGCGTTCCTGATCAAGGTTGACGGAGATATCGCCGGGTTCGTGACGGTTGACGACGCAGTTCGTTTCGACGACGTGCAGTACAACATCGGTTATCTCTTCGTCAGCCGCCGCTATCGCGGGCGCGGCGTCGGCAGGTTTGTGGTGTCTGCCCTGCTCCAGCAGCTTCCCGGTCAGTGGCAGATTTTTCATATCGACGCCAATCAGCCGGCGCAGGCGTTCTGGTCAAAAATCATCCCCGAGCTGACCCAGGGTCAGTTCACTCTTCATCAGCTTCCCGTCGACGGCTACCCGTGCACGCTGTTCAAGTTTCGGTTCACTGAGGCTTGAGCCGCTGACTGCATCAAATCGGCAGGTAACGGCTGGCGAAGTCCAGTCCCTGCGTCCAGACTCAGAGCAATAGACGATCCCCAGCGCTGACGACTCGAGGCTTTGAGCATGTTGCTTTTCCTGTTACCTCAGGCTGACTACGACCCCACCGAAAGCAGCGTGCCTTGGCAGGCGTTGCATGACGCCGGAATCGAGGTGTGCTTTGCGACACCAAAAGGCTTGCCGGCCTACGCCGATGCGCGACTGGTGGACATCGGTTTCGGGCCACTGAACTCGCTACTGATGACCCGCAAGGAAGATCTTCAGTGTTACGCGGCCATGACCGCCGACGAAGGTTTCAAATCACCCATGGCCTACGCCGAAGTAGACCCCGAGCAGTACGAGGGGCTGGTGATCCCGGGCGGTCACGCCAAGGGCATGCGCAGTTTGCTCGAATCCGAAGACGCCCGGCGGATTGTCCGGCACTTCTTTGATGCACAGAAACCGGTCGCGGCGGTCTGCCACGGTGTCTTGCTGCTGGCCCGCACGCTGGATGCCGACAACGTTCTTTCAGTGCTGCACGGGCGCAAGGTGACCGCGTTGCTGGCCAACACCATGGAGCTGCCAGCCTGGTGGATCACCGCGCCGTGGCTCGGCCGCTACTACCGCACCTATTCGCAAACGGTGCAGGCCGAAGTCACCGCAGCATTGGCGAGCGTCCATGACTTCTTGCCGGGGCCAAGATTCTCGCAACGTGATTCGACAGAAAACCCGCAATGCGGGTTTATCGTGCATGACGGCAACCTGTTGACCGCACGTTGGCCGGGCGACTGCCACCGTTTTGCCGCGGAGCTGGTCAGCATGGTGCACCAGGCACGCAGTGTTCAGACCTCGCGCCGGACCGACCGGACAGTCGGCATGCATTGACGGCGGCGGCGCGTCTCACGCGCGCCCGCTGACCGACCACCAGCGCGGCAACAACTGCTGGACCTTGCTTTCGCCAAAGCGGTCATCGATCAGCATCACCACGCCTTGATCCTGCTGGGTACGAATCACCCGTCCGGCGGCTTGCACCACCTTTTGCACACCGGGAAACAGGTAGGTGTAGTCATAACCTGCACCGAAGATCGCCGCCATGCGCTGCTTCAGTTGCTCGTTGACCGGGTTCAGTTGCGCCAGCCCCAGCGTCGCGATGAACGCACCGATCAAGCGTGAGCCCGGCAAGTCGATACCTTCGCCGAACGCCCCGCCCAACACCGCAAAACCGATGCCCTGGCTGGTGGGTGTGAACTGCTCCAGAAAGGCCTGACGCCGGGCTTCGTCCATTCCGCGTGACTGTGACCACAGGTTGATCTGCGGCCAAGTCTCGGCAAACAGCTGCGCCACCTGTTGCAGATAATCAAAGCTGCTGAAAAACGCCAGGTAATTGCCGGGACGCTCAATGAACTGTCGGGCCATCAACTCGACAATCGGCGCAAGCGAGGCCTGCCGGTGCACGAATCGGGTGGAGATCCGGCTGACAATCTGCACCTTGAGTTGCTCGGCGTTGAACGGCGACTCAACGTCGATCCACACCGTGGTAGCCGGCAACCCGAGCAGGTCGGCGTAATAACGCTGCGGGCTCAAGGTCGCGGAAAACATCACCGTGCTGCGCGCCGCCGTCAGGCGCGGGCGGATGAAACCGGCTGGCACCACATTGCGCAGGCACAGCTGCGAAAGGCTGCGCGTGTTGCCGAGGTCGCGCTTGCTGATGTCGAACAGGAAATGTTCATCGAACAGTTCGGCGACCCGGCTGAATTGCAGCGCATCGAAATAGAAGCTCTGCACCGCAGCATCCAGCCCTTGCGGGTGATCGTTGAGGTAATCGCCAATGGCGGTCGTGCAGAGCGACAGCGCTTGCAACAGTTTTTCCGGGGCCTTGGCGTAAGCCTGATAAGGGCTTATCTGTGTTTTGTGCAGCGCGTTCCATTCACGGTTGACCCGCTGCAAGCTCTTCTTCAGCACCTCGGGGGCGCTTTTGCGCAGCGTATTCAAGGCGAATTGATCGAGGCTGGCGCTGTACATCTGCCGACCGCGCTCCACCAGGTTGTGGGCCTCATCCACCAGCACCGCGACCTTCCACTGGTTGGCCTGGGCCAAACCGAACAGCAACGCGCTGAAGTCGAAATAGTAGTTGTAATCGGCAACCACCACGTCAGCCCAACGGGCCATTTCCTGGCTCAGGTAATACGGACATACCTGATGTTCCAGGGCGATCCCGCGCAGGGCCGTCTGATTGAGCAGCGTCACTCGGCTCGCCGCCTCACGGGCCGCCGGCAGGCGATCGTAAAAGCCTTTCGCCAACGGGCAGGATTCGCCGTGACAGGCTTTGTCCAGGTGCTCGCAGGCTTTGTCGCGCGCAATCATCTCAAGCACTCGCAACGGTAAACCGTCGCTGCGGTCGACGATCACCTGTGCCGCATCCAGCGCCAATTTGCGTCCGGGTGTCTTGGCGGTGAGGAAGAACACCTTGTCCAGTTGCTGCGGCGCGAACGCCTTGAGCATCGGGAACAGCGTGCCGACCGTCTTGCCGATGCCTGTCGGAGCCTGGGCCATCAGGCAGCGACCGGTGCTGACTGCCTTGAACACCGATTCGGCGAGGTGACGTTGCCCCGGGCGGAAGTCCGGGTACGCAAAGCCCAGTACCTGCGCGGCCTGATTGCGCGCTTCGCGATGGGCCATTTCCTGCTCGGCCCACTGCAGAAACAGCCCGCACTGCAGCGTGAAGAAATGCTCCAGCTCAAGCGCGCTCCAGGTTTCGACCAGGCTGGTTTCCTTTTCGCTGACGATATCGAAATACACCAGCGCCAGCTTGATCTCGGCCAGCTGCAATTTCTGGCACATCAGCCAGCCGTAGATTTTCGCCTGGGCCCAATGCAACTGGCGGTGGTTGACCGGCATCCGCTCCAGTTCGCCACGGTAGGTTTTGATTTCCTCAAGGCGGTTCTGGTCGGGGTCATAACCGTCCGCCCTGCCCCTGACTGTCAACTGCCGATATTCGCCTTCGAGGGCCACTTCGTTTTGATAGGTCTCACTTCGCCGCGAAGCGACGGTACGGTGACCGACGATGCCTTCCAGGGCAGTCGGCGACGGGGTGAAACGCAGGTCGAGATCACCGACCTTGGCGGTGAACTCACACAGCGCACGCACCGCAACGCTATAGCTCACGCCTCGTGCTCCGCCCATTGCACATAACAGACGGCGATAGGCATCTGGTGCTGGTGGCAGAACTCCAGCCAGCGCAGTTGGTTGTCTTGCAGGCGATCGCCCGGGCCTTTGACTTCGATCATCCGGTAGGTCTTGTGCTGCGGCCAGAACTGGATCAGGTCCGGCATCCCGGCACGATTGGCCTTGATGTCGAGCAACAGGCGATTGAACCAGTGCTTGAGGTGTTCGGCCGGCAGACAGTCCAGCGCCTGCTCAAGCAGCTCCTCGGTCAGCACGCCCCAAAACACGAAGGGTGACTGCACCCCCGACTTGGCGCGAAAGCGCTGGCGGATGGTATCGGCATAACGCCCATCGTCCAGCTCTGCCAGGCACGCCTGGAACAGATCGGCACGCCGGGAATGAAAATCCTCGCTGAGCAGGTCTACCGGCCCGCGCTGGAATGGGTGAAAAAATGCTCCAGGCAACGGTGCGAAAATCGCCGGCCAGCAGAGCAGCCCGAACAACGAGTTGATCAGGCTGTTTTCGACGTAATGCACTGGCGCCGTGGGTTCATCGAGATGAGCCTGCACGTAGAACTCAACTGACAGTGCCGGGTCGATTCGCGACAGGCTAAGGTCCAGGCGCTCAACCTCGCGCGTCTTGACCCGAGGCGCCGGCGGGCCGCCGAGTTTACGCCGCAACCGGGGCAGCACCCGCGACAGCTGTTGTTGCTCGGCGGCGCTCTCCGGCGCGTGTTCGGCGTGGGTCGCCAACTCCAGGGCCAATTGAAACTCGGCACAACGTTCCAGCACCCGGATCAAGCGCAACCTGGCGCCGGGGTACGCACATTCGCGGTAGATCGTCAGCGCTGCCGGGAAATCAGCAATGCGCTCGCAGTGTTGCCCGATCTGAAACAGTAGCTTGGCGCGTCGCCGTTCGAGCCAGGGGTTGGCGGTTTGCAATATACGGATCTGTTCGACGACTTGTTCCAGCGGCTCCCCGGCTTCAAAACGCAGCTGACAATCGTGCAGATAGAGAAACGCCTCGACGTCGTCACGACTGCGCAAGCCTCGGGACTCGGCGCAAAACTCGACTTTCTCGTAGGTAAAAATCCCAAGATCGGCCAGGACAAACTCCGACCAGTCCTGATACAGGTTGCCGAAGAACATCAGCCGCAGCCGATCGCACAGATCCATGGTGGTCAGGCTCAACAACCGGTCATCCAGCGTCGGGCACCAGTTCTTGAAGGACTGCGCCTCGGTGAACTGCTCGCTCAGTGCGGCCAGCCACTCGGACTTCTTCGCTTTGGGTTGTTCGATTGCCGTGCTGAAGCACTGAAGGATTTCCGGTTTGAGCAGCACCTCGAACAGTTGCTCAATCGAAAGTGGCGCCTGTTCGTCAACCCAGCCAAGGGTCAGCAAGGGTTCTGCCGCGCGGGCGATCTCGCCTATTTCGGCGTAATGCAACTTGCCGAGGCGAAAATGCTCGCCCTTGCGCATGACCATCCTGACCAGCAGTGCCTGAGAGGCGCGCGGCAACTGGCCAAAATCAACGATAAATTGCTGCTCTTCCAGGCTCAGCACATCGGCATAGCGCTGCTCAAGCCAGGCGAGCACTTGTTGGAAGTTGTTCAGGTAATAGAACGGATCTTCGAGCGGATTGACTGTCACGAATAGAAAACGCCATGGCGAGCAGATACTGGTTATGCGTACAGATATCAGCTGAACCCAGTGCTGGCAAACGGAAAAAGATCGGCGGCCGGTTTTGCGTAATGAAGGTCACCATGTCCGGCTCGTGTTACGGCTTAACTGATCGTCATCATTCGGTTTTCGACTTTTTCCGTTATCAACCGAACTTTCCTGGAGTGAGTGACACCAACAACGGTCGGTATCGAAATGACGCACCTGTGCGTCGAGACGATCAAAAGAATTCTGTAAGAGAGGTTTATTGATGAATATCCGTATTCTGAGCATGCCCTTGGCGATCGTAGGCTTGCTGGCATTAGGCGGTTGCGCGTCGCCAACGGTGGTGACGTTGCAGAACGGTACGCAATATTTGACCCAGGACACGCCGAAAACCAAAGGCACAGACGGTTTCATTGAGTTCAAGGACATTTCCGACGCCAAGATCAAGGTCAAGGCGGACGATGTCGCCACCATCCGCACCGGAAAATGATCGAAAGCCTCAGGGCATCTGCAATGCAGGGTCTTGCCCCGGGATACTGTTATCGCAGGAAATGACCTGCCCGCCGCGTCGCAGCAATTGCCCCCTGATGGTTTGGCAGCGCTCGTATTCCCGGGCATTCGCGTTGTCGATGCTGATATTGCCGGTCACGGGCGGTTGTTTGCCGTCACCCAGGCTCAGTTTCACCCAGGGTTGTTCCGGCTGAATCTGGAAACGGCTGTTCTCGGGTTCAGGCTCGGTCTGTTCAACCTGTGCGGGTGTTGGCAGTTGATCGGCGGTCACGCCATATCGATTCAAAATCGAGCCATGAGGCAACTCCTCAGCCATCGCGCCCGCCGATAACATCATCAGCACTGCTGCGACTGCCTGCCTCTTGCTGTTACTCACTGTGTTCAATCTCCTGTTTCGGTTCACCGCGCCTGGTGTCTGTGCTGCTCGAAGGTGGCGCCCTCTGGAAACGCATGGCCTGCCCGGTGGTTTAATGCCATGGCAAAAAAAAAACTGGGGCACACCCGCAAAATTCTGATTTAGGCCTGGCTCACCGGAACATTGTGGCTATGCTTTTCAGAGTCGACGGGCGCTTTCCTGAGCCTGGGAAAACGCTTTTGTCCGGTATTTGAGCCTGTCGTGTAGCGACAGGTCACCTTTTTCAATCAGAAGGAATTACCAGCGTGCAGCCCCTACAACGCCCATTGAGCGATAAGGACTTCGCGCTTCCCCTGCCCGGCTTCAAAGTGCTGGCACTGGCCCTTACCGTATTCGGGCTCAGTGCGTGCAGCAGTATCCACGCACACACCACCGAATACGCCGGGGCCCAGCACACAACCGCGACGTCCCCGGACTCGGTGCAAATACTGCGTACCGCGCCGACACGACCGTACACGCGGTTGGGTGAAGTGATTCTTCACACACGCACGCAGCCGGCCCCGCCCGTCAGCGAGTTCGAGCAGAGACTGCGTGAAGAAGCGGCGAAAATCGGCGGCGATGCGGTGGTGGTGATCTACGACATGACCCTACCCATTTCGGATTACGTCAGCGTCGCGCTTCCGCTGGACCGGGATCTCCATTCCGAGCAGAGACGCAAGCTCAAGGGCATCGTGATTCACTATGAATAAACGCTGAAAAGCCCGACGCGAACCGCAATGCTGTTCACTTAAGGAAGTCTGGAGGCCTGAGAAGTATCTGTGGCGAGGGAGCTTGCTCCCGCTGGGGTGCGAAGCGGCCCTGATTTGGGCCTGCTACGCAGTCCAGCGGGAGCAAGCTCCCTCGCCACAACTGCGGATGAGCCTGAAACATCGGCTTAAGTGAACAGCATTGCGACGCGAACCGAGGTTCGCGCCGGGCTTTTTAACGTCAGGCGATTACCACGCCTGAACTGGCCAGGTGATCCAGCCCAACCCCGACCAGCGTCACCGAGTCATTACCGAAGCTCAATACGGTATCGGCGCCAACCGCTTTGGCGTGGTCACGTACGTCGTAGTTTTGCCCCACGCCTTCGACGCCGAGGAAGACCAGCTTGTCGCTGCTCTGGTAGCCGAGGATCCGGTCGTTGCCGAAGTGGCCACTGAACAGGAAGGTGTTGCTGCCGCCTCCCGACTCCATCAGGTCATTACCGGCACCGCCGACAAACACGTCATTGCCCTTGCCGCCGATCAGATGATCATTGCCGTCCAGGCCAAACAGCCAGTCGCCAGCTGCATGCGCCGTGAGGACATTGTCTCCCGCGTTGCCCTTCACCGATGACGCGTACTGGGTCAGGTTATTGCCGACCTGCAAGCCTTTGTCGGTGACGCTATGGGTCACGTCATCCTTGAGTAAACCCCAGAGAAAACCCGGTTCTTTACTGATGATGCTGCCGATATCGCGGGTGATACTGATCCCGCCATTCGCATCGCGCACGTACAAGGTGTCGGCGCCATCGCTGGCAAAATTGAAGTTTTTTACTGATTGCTGCAAGTCCAGCGTGTTGCTGCCCTTGCCGCCCAACAGGATGTTGTAACCACCGGCATCCCTGAAGGTGTCGTTGCCATCGCCGCCCTCCAGATAGTCATTACCGTTGCCGCCCTGGATCAAATCGTCACCGTTACTGCCGATAATAAAGGTGCTGCCCTTGTGCGGCTCGGCGTTGCGGTTGAGGTCCTGAACCCAGGTGTTGCTGCGCGCCGGGTCCGACAGGTTGGCGACGATGATTGTCGAGTCCTTGCTGGTCAGGTCGTAGAACTTCGACTCCAGCACCCGGGTCATGCCATCGCCGTAACCGGTGGGCAGATGGGAAATCCAGGTCGGGACATTGAGGATCGAAAACGGCAACATGTTCCATGCCGCCGAGGCGTAATGGTCGTTGAAGCTGACGATGTTGTTGGTTGCCGAATCCTGATGCGCATCGTGTACGCCGACCGATGCCAGGTTGAACGTTGAACCGTCCAGCGCACGGAATACCGGGTCGTTTTCGTAACCGATGTTGAGCACCTTGTCGGTACTGCTTTGGGTCGGTGACGCGTAGGCGATGTAGTTGGAATCCTTGTAGAAGCCGTTCCAGTGATCGCCGCTCAGGTCCGCCAGGCTATTGACCGCCAACCCGCCGAGGCTGTGGCCGCTGACCAGTACGTCCTTGCCGCTCAGGCCATTGGCGGTGGCAAATGCGGCGACATTCTTGAGCAATGAACCAAAGGCTTCGCCGACGTAGTTCTTGGCGTAGTCCTTGGGCCCGAGCGCCGCCATCAGGTCGTTGATCACATCGCCGATGGAGTCGCTGATCTGTATTTCACGTGGGCCGCTGGTGCCGCGAAACGCGATACCGATTTCGGTGAGATGGCCTTGAACGTCGTACTTGCCGAGGATCTCGACCTGAGCGCTGGTGTAACCGGCTTTCTCGCCGAAGAAGGTTCCCCGCACATCGACCTTGCCGCCATAGCCTAACTGGCTGGCGGTGATCGGGGTCCAACCGGCCTTTTGTACCGCGTCCAGCGCAGCTTTTTCCGAATCGGGGTTCCAGGGAACGCCGGGAATCACCCCTTGCGAGTCGGTGCCGCCGATCAGCGCAGTGACCAGCGTCGCCGGCAGCCCAAGGCCGAAACCATTGTGCTGATAGCCCGTGGCAAAGCCATTGTCGAGGTTGTGATAGGAGTACAGCGTGATCGCCAGCGCATCGGAAAACAGCGCTTTGGATTCGGCTGAGTTGTGGTTTTTGTAGTCATAGACACCCATGGTATTGCCTCTCTTTTGTTGAAATTGTTAGAGATAGCTCACGCAGCTGGAGCGCCCCGCAGCGCAGGGCGTTCCATTTAGTGCTTCTGTGGTTTAAGCAAATATGATCTCCGCACCCGACAGGTTATTCAGGCCGACACCCACCAGCGTCACCGCGTAGTCGCCGACCTTGAGCAGCGTGTCGTTACCCGATTGCGAAACGTGCTGGCTGTAGTCATAGCCCTGCCCTGCGCCTTGAACGCCCATGAACACCAGCTTGTCGCTGCCCTGGTAACCATTGATGGCGTCGAAACCGAACGCACCGCTGAACAGGAAAGTGTTGTGGCCGCCGGAGGCATACATGACGTCATTGCCCTCGCCGCCGACGAACGTCACCTGACTCTTGTCGCTGCGCAGCACGTCGTTGCCCGACAACCCGAACAGCCAGTCACCGTCGGCGGTCGCCACCAGCGAATTGCCATAGGCATCGCCATTGAGCGAGTGGTTGTAGTGAGTCAGCTCGGTGCCGGCCAACAAACCTTTGGCGGTAACGTTGTAGGTAACGTCCTTGTTCAGCAGGCCCCACATCGCCCCCGATTCCTTGCTGACCAGTGCGCCGATGTCGCGGGTGATGCTGATGCCGCCGTAGCTGTCGCGCACATACAGCGTGCCGTCGCCATCGTTGGCAAAGGTGAAGTTCTTCAGCGGCTGTTGCAGGTCGAAAACGTTCTGCCCTTTGCCGCCCAGCAGGATGTTGTTGCCACCCGCGTCCCTGAAGGTGTCATTACCGTCGCGGCCTTCAAGGAAGTCATTGCCGACGCCGCCGCGCAGCAAATCGTTGCTATCGGTGCCGATGATGAAGGTACTGCCGGTGTGTGTTTCACCACTGCGGCCCAGGTCTTCGATCCAGGTGCTGGCGCGCAACGACTCCGACAAGGTCGAGACGAGGATCGTCGAGTCCTTGCTGGTGAGGTCGTAGAAGCTCGAGCCGATCACCCGGTTCAGGCCGTCGGCATAGCCGAGGGAGCTATGGGCCGCCCAGTGTTGCGGGTTGGCAATGCTGAACGGGGTCATCTGGGTGGAGACGTAGTGGTCGTTGACATTGACGATGTTGTTGGTCGCCGAGTCCTGAACCTTGTCGTGCTTGTACAGCGATGAACTGGTGAAGGTGGTGCCGTCGAGCACACGAAACACCGGGTCGTTTTCGTAACCGATGTTCAACACATGGGTGCCCGCCGGGCTTTGCGTCGGCGAGGCGAAGGTCATGTAGTTGGCATCCTTGAAGTAACCGCCCCAGTGGTCGGCACTCAATTCGGCCACGCTGTTGGCGCCCAGGCCTCCGAGGCTGTGGCCGGTGATCAGCACGTCCTTGGCATTCAGGCCCTTGGCGCTGGCGAACGCGGCAACGTCCTTGAGCAAGTTATCGAAGGCGCTTTTGGCGTAGTTCTTCGCATAATCCGTCGGGCCGACAGCGGCCAGCAGATTGTTCTTCATGTCGCCGTAGGTGTCGCTGTAACCCAGGCCTCCGGTCCCGCGGAACGCGATGCCGAGGGAGATCAGCTTGCCTGCCGCGTCGTACTTGGCCAGCACTTCGGCTTCGGCGCTGGTAAAACCTTCCTGCTCGCCAAAGAAGGTGCCCTGGGCGCCGACCTTGCCTTGATAGCCCAATTGCCCGGCGGTGACCGGCGTCCAGCCGGTAGCCAATGGCTTGCCAGTCGGCGTGTAGGCGTACAGCGTCAATGCAATCGCATCGCTGTACAAGGCCTTGCTGGCCTCGCTGCCGAACTTCCTGTAATCAAAAACACCCATTTTCTTGCCTCTTCATTGCTGGTACGTGTTGCGGTTTTTCAAATCAGAACTGCCAGTCGAGGGTCAGCCCGACGCCGTGGGTCTTGTCCCGCGAGCCCAGCAGTCCGTTGTAATCCAGGTTCAGCGAGACATCGCGTGCCAACGCCAGCCCTGCGCGAACACCGACCACCGCCGCATTGCGGTCCATGGCAACGCTCTGCACGGCGAACGGCGTACTGCCGGAGGCAAACGCGAGGTTTTCCTCGGCGTGGATGTTGCTCAGGTTGTGCTGCCAGCCGAGGGTCCCGGACAGGTCGAGTTGCTGATGTTCGGTGAGTGCCAGGCGTTTGCTCGCTCGCAGACCCAGTGTGGAAAGCACCGCGTCACGATTGTCGTCGCCGCCCTTGAGCGCCGCCGCACCGCCCTTCTCGGTGAAACTGTCACTGTCCAGGTGCACATAGGCCAGATTGGCGAACGGCTCCAGTGCCAACGGCTGCAGGTCCAGGCGATAAGCCGCCTCAGTGAACACTTGTGTGGTGTGGGCATCGCGCTTGGATTTCTGCTTGGCACTGACATCGCCGAACTGTAGGTCGCGTTTGGCATCGATACGGTGCCAGCTGTACGCACCGCCGACGCTCAGACGCAGCGCATCCATTTCATGCCCGGCGTACAGGCCCAAGTGGTAGCTGTCGACCGTGGCGGAAGAATGGGTGCCATCGCCCATGTTCAGCGAACTGTTGCTGTAACCGGTGACGAAACCCAGGCGCGTGTGGTCGGCAATCAAACCGTCGGCCCCGGCCAGCAGACCGCCGATGGAGCTGGTGTAGTTGGCGTTGTCGTGGCCGCTGTCAGTCTTGCCCCAGGCGCCCAGGACTTTGACCCAGGCGTTGTTCTCGGCGCTGTTCGGCGTTGCGGCGTCATACAGACCACCATCGCGCAGGCGCTCACCAACGGCATCACGCAGATAGCGCGAGTCGTTGACCAGCAAGGTGCCGATCGCCGGATGAATTTCTCCGGACAATTGCTGGAAGGCTTGCTGCGCGCTCGCCGCGTTCGGCGACAACAGCAGGCTTTCATACACGGCGTTGCCCGCGCCCAGATGTTCGGCAGCGACAGCCACGGAGCGTTGATTCGGGGTTTGCCCGACGCTGGCGAAGGCGTTGCCATTGCGCTCGATCGCCAATTGCACGCCGGTCGCCGAGTAATCGAGGCTGC
Source organism: Pseudomonas helvetica (assembly GCF_039908645.1). Lineage (NCBI taxonomy): Bacteria > Pseudomonadati > Pseudomonadota > Gammaproteobacteria > Pseudomonadales > Pseudomonadaceae > Pseudomonas > Pseudomonas helvetica. The sequence continues at coordinate 3,210,079 of NZ_CP150917.1, read as the reverse complement.
CACCGATAAACGCGTAGTTCGGCAACACCGCGCCGAACTGGCCCTGGATACCGCCGGCCGCTTGCAGGATGTTGTACTGATGACCGATCAGGCTGCGCACGTCGCCGGGGCTTAACAGCGTCGGGCTGTTTTCCCGCGACAGGCTCACGGTCGCGCCCTGGATCGTGGCTGTGCCACCGGCAACAATGCTGTCGCTGCTGGTCGGGGACAGCTCGACGGCATAGGTCGAGCCGGGCTCGAAGGTCACATCGCCGGCCACGTGCAAAGTGCCGATCGAGTTGCCCGGCGCAACGGTGCCGCCGCTTTTCGCGGTCAATGCGCCGACCTGCCCGGAGCCACCGAGGATGCCGCTGTCGTTGACCGTGACCGCCGACAGCAACGAACCGTTGACCGCCAACCGCCCCTGATTCACCAATGTTGGCCCGGCATACGTGTTGCTGCCGGTCATCACCAGCGTGCCGATGCCCTGCTTGGTCAAGCCGCCGTGGCCGGAAATATCGTTGCGCCAGACGTCAAACCCGCAACTGATGTCGTTACAGATCCGCTGCGTTGGCTTGCCGGCATCGATGACCGCACCAATGCCTGGCAGGTCGGCGACAAACTGGCCGGAGCCATAGGACCCGTCCACTCGGAATTCCTGCGGAATGTCGGCATCGGCCACAAACATGCCGGGGCCGTCGATGCCCTTGCGCAGGTTGATCATGCCCCAGCCGTATAACGAATCGATGCCCGGTGCGCCCATGTCGGTGGCGGTGGTTTTCAGCACCGTGGCGACCTGCGCGCCGGTCATGTACGGGAAACGTTCCATCAACACGGCAGTGGCGCCGGCAACGTGTGGCGCGGCCATCGAGGTGCCGTTCTTGTTGGCATAGCCCACGGTCAGGTCATCGGCGTTGGTGCCGCCGAGCACCGCGCTGTAGATCTTGGTACCCGGTGCCGACACACAAAAGCCTGCGGTATAACCGCAACGCGACGAGAAGGTGCTGATGATGTAGGGATTGGCGCTAGTGGTGTCCGGGTTCATTTGCAGCGCCGCGACCGTGACCCAGTTTGCGGCAATGTCCGGCACGAAGTAGCCCAGGCCGGCAATCGAGTCCGGGTTGTTGAGGTTGTAGTCGTTACCCGCGGCGAAGATGGTCACGATACCGCTGCGCGCCGCGTCGATGGCGCCCCGGTACGCACCGCCCTGTTTGGTGTTGAGCAGCGGCTGGATCTGATCGAACTGTGCCTGGCCGTCCTGCACGGTGAAATGCGGGAACGCCGGGTCCTTGCCGCCCTTTTTGAAGCGATCGGTGATGCCGATGCCCCAGCTGTTGTTGATGATCCGCGCGCCGCTTTCTCGTAGGCCGTCCCAGCCGGCTTTGTAGACCGCGCCGTCGTTGCCGAGAATGATCCCGTCTTCAGGTCCCGGGTCGCCGTTGTCAGCGCTGATGATTTGCGCGTTGAACGCCACACCGTGCATCGGACTGCCATCGCGGCTGCCGGCGGCAATCCCGCCGACGTGAGTACCGTGGTACCCCAGCTTGCCGTCGGAACCTATCGTCGGTGTGCCGTCATACCGAAAGGCATCTCCGGCTTTGACCGGAATGTAGGGGTCGGTGTATTCGCGGATACCGCTGGTGATCAGCGTCACTACTTTATCCACGCCGGAAAACTCCGGGTGTTTGGCGTAGACCGGTTGATCGAAGATGCCCAACTTGACGCCTTTACCGGTGTACCCGGCTGCGTAGGCATCCTGGGCGTTGATCGCGCCCAGCCCCCACTCGGCGTTGAATTCGGGACTGCGCCAGCTGTTCGGATCGCCGAGCTTGGCGCTTTCCACATAGGGCGCGGCCTGAGCGACCCCGATCGCCGCCATATAAGCGATAAAGGCTCCATTGAGAGCTTTGGCCTTGCGGCTGATGCCGATTTGCACAGGTCCGTTGTTGCGAGACTTGCCTTTCATCCAGCTACCTTCCTTAGTTGACTTGCTTGAATCCCCGCGTGTTTATCCGCACGCATCTTGTTGTGTTCCATGCTCCCCGTAGCAGCGGCCGTAGGCCGCGTTCGGCTCGGTCCGCGCTCGGGCGCAGCAGTCGTAAAACCATGCCCCGCGGTGCATCAGGCTCACCGAGCCGTCCGTATGGCGAGCGCTTCGCCCGAACGCGGACCGACTCGAACTCCGGCTGCGCCAGCTGCTACAAAAGCTGTGGTGTTCTTTAGAACTGCCAATTCAGGCTCAGGCCTACTCCGTGGCTGTTTTCGCCGCTGGCCAGACGGCCGTTGTAATCGAGGTTCAAACGGACGTCCTTGGCCAATGCCAGCCCTGCCTGAACCCCGATCAGCGCCGCGTTGCGCGCCAGTGGTGCGCTTTCGACGGCGAACGTCGGGCCGCCGCTGGCAAACGCCAGATGGTCTTCCGATCGGGTAGCACTCAAGTTGTGCTGCCAGCCGAGGGTGCCGGCCAGGTCGAGCTGTTGCTGACTGGAAAGGTTGATGGTTTTCAGCGCTCGCACACCCAACGTGCCGAGCACCGCATCACGCGTGTCGCGACCACTTTTCAACGCTGCGGCATCACCTTTTTCAGTGAAACCGCCAGTGTCCAGGTGCACATAGGCGAGGTTGGCGAACGGCTCCAGCGCTACTGGCAACCGGTCCATCCGGTAGGCCGCTTCGGTGAACACTTGCGTGGTGTTGGCGTCGACCTTGGCTTTCTGCTTGGCGCTGACTTCGCCGTAGTGCAGGTCGCGCTTGATGTCTGCCCGGTGCCAGCTGTAAGACCCGCCAAGACTTAGGCGCAGCGCGCCCAGTTCACGTCCGGCGTAAGCGCCCAGGTGATAACTGTCGACCTGCGCCCGCGAATGGGTGCCGCTGTCCAGGTTCAGCGAGCTGTCGCTGTAACCCGTGACGAATCCCAGACGAGTGTCTTCGTCGAGCAAGCCGTCGACCCCGGCCAGCAAGCCGCCAATCGAGGTGGTCGAGCCAGCCGTGTCGTTGCGCGTATCGGTCTTGCCCCAGGCGCCCAGCGCCTTGACCCAACCGCTACCGCCCGTTGCCGGATCGGCCTGCAAACGCTCTGTCACCGCATCACGCAGGTAACGGCTGTCGTTGATCAGCAAGGTGTCGAGCGCCGGATAGATTTCTCCGGACAACTGCTGGAACGCCTGTTGGGCAGACGCTGCCGATGGCAACAACAAGAGGCTTTCGTAAACCGGATTGCCGGTGCCCAATTGCTCGGCGGCGGCGGCCACAGAACGTTGGTTCGGGGTTTGCCCAACACTGGCGAACGACGTGCCGTTGCGTTGAATCGCCAGCTGCACGCCCGTCGCCGAATAGTCGAGAATGCCGCCGATGAACAGATAGTTCGGCACCACCGCAGCGAATTGTCCCTGAATGCCGCCCGCCGCTTGCAGGATGTTGTACTGGTGACCCAGCAGGCTTTCGACCTGGCTGGCACTTAACAATGTCGGGCTGTTTTCCAGCGCAAGGCTGACAGTGGCACCGGTGACGGTCGCCGTGCCGCTGGCAACAATGCGGTCGCTGCGGGTCGGCGACAGCTCCACCGCATAGGTCGAACCGGGGGCCAGCGTCACATCACCGCTGACCTGCAAGGTGCCGATCGAATTGCCCGGCGCGACGGTTGCGCCGCGGTTGGCGATCAATCCACCGACTCGCCCGGAGCCACCCAGGGTGCCGCTGTCATTGACCGTCACCGCCGAACTCAGCGACCCATTGACCGTCAACAGCCCGCCATCCACCGTGGTCGAACCGCGATAGCTGTTGTTCCCGGCCAGTATCAACTGACCCGCACCGGATTTGATAAGGCTGCCTTCATACAGTCGTGTCGCGGCAGCGGCATCGCGCGCCGTGCCCACCGCATAATCGGTCTGGTCCTGCTGACTGGCATTGGCCGCGACACCGTTTTCCCAGCCTTTGTCTTTCAAGGTCTGTTGCCAGGCGCTGTGTTCGGCGGCATCTTCGCTCTGACGCTGGATCAGCGCCTTGTCCGAGATGTCGTTGCTCCACACATCACGTTGACCGGCGGCAAGACTGGCGTCGAATGGACCGAGCAATTGCCCCGGCCCTCTCATCGCCCGCGCAAGGTCGGGCACGCCCCAACCGACCCGAGCGGTCGGCGCGTCGGTGATCGAACCGTCAAGCTGGGTCGCAGTGGTCAGCAACACCTGCAAGGCTTGCTGGTTGTTCATGTACGGATAGCGTTCCATCACTAGCGCCAAGGCCCCGGTTGCATGGGGTGCCGCCATCGACGTGCCGTTGTAACTGGCATAACCGCCACCGACGATGGTGCTGTAGATCTGCGCGCCCGGCGTGCTGATACACCAGTACTTGGCGATCCCGCACTGGTTGTATTTTTGCTGGTTGTTTTTATCCAGCCCCGAGACCGCCAGCCAGTGGCCTTCCAGGTCCGGCTCGAAATACGGCAGGCTCGCACGCACGCTGGCGTTGGCGTACCCGCTGTTGCCGGCGCTGAACACGTTGATCACGCCACGCCGCGAGACATCGGCGGCCGCATCGATCCAGGTGTTGCGGTTCCAGTGCTGGGCATAGGCGGCGTGCAGGCTGTCGATCGTCTTGTAGTCGACATCCTTGGGCTGGCTGCCCCAGCTGTTGTTGATTACCCGCACGCCAGCATCGGCCAAGGCGTCATAGGCCGCCTTGAAATACTTCGGATCGGGGCCGGGGCCAAACAGGAAGCTGTCGTTCTGATTGGTATTGGCGACGTACACATCCGCGTTGAACGCCACGCCGTGCATGCCGACACCGTCACGCGCAGCGCCCATGGTGCCGGTGACATGGGTGCCGTGGGAGTCGTTGTTGGCGTTGTGAATGCCGCTGACACTGAACGGTGTGCCGTTGAGGTCGTTGCCGGTGGCCGTGACCGCATGAAAGCGTGCGGCTTCGGGATGGTTCGGATCAAAACCCGAGTCCAGTGCGCCGATCTTCACCCCTTTGCCGGTGAATCCTGCGGCATAGGCTTCATTCGCCTTCAGGCGATCCAGGCCCCAGTCGCGCTGGTACTCAGCGGTGCGCCAACTGGCGGGATCCCCCACTTGCCCCGGATCGAGATAAGCCGCCTGAACTGCAGCAGGCAGCGCGGCGACGAGCAACAACAATGAGCCGGTGGTGATCGGCTGGGCACGATTACGACGTACGTCCGTGTTCATAAATACTCGCTTTCCTGGCGTTATTAGACTTGTAGTCCCCTATCCCGGGGCGGTGCAGCGGTGTGGCGTTTATCGGGTGGTCTTACGCGCGCCGAAGGCTTCATCGACCTTGGCCAGGTCCTCCTCGCGCAAGTTGCCGGCGTAGTAATGCAACTTGGTCCAGGCCATTAAATAGTCATAACGGGCCTGGGCCAGGTCTCGGCGTGTGGTGTAGAGCTGCTGTTCGGCGTTCAGTGCATCAAGGTTGACCCGCTCGCCACCGAGGATGCTTTGCCTGGTCGAGACCACCAGCGCTTCGGCCGAGGTCAGGGCCTTTTGATAGGCGCGCAACTTGCTGACCCCTGACAGGCAGGCGCTGAACTGGCGCCGCAGCTCGATCAGGGTTTCGCGGGTTTTCGAGTCCAGGTCGTATTCGGCCTGCTCCATCGAGCGACTGGCCTGACGCGTCGATGCCGACACCCCGCCGCCGGCATACAACGGCACGCTGATCTCGATACCGATGGTGTTGGTGTCGTAACGCTGGTTGTAGGTGTTGCCGCTTTCCGACTCGTTCTTGCGTGCCGTCGCGTAGGCGCTGACCCTGGGCAGGTGCCCGGCGCGATTGCGCTCCACTTCGAACCGCGCCACTTCCACCGCCTGACGCTGGGAAGCGAGGTTCGGGTTGTTGTTCAGTGCGAGCTCATGCCAGCTGTCGAAATTGGCCGGTTGCAAGGAGAACGACTCAAAGGACTCGCTCAACGGCTCGAGGTCCTTGATATCGATATCCCGCGTACCGATCAGCGCGCCCAGCTCACGCAAGGAAGCGTCTTGCTCGTCGCGGGCCTCGATCTCTTCGGCGGTGGCCAGTTCGTAACGCGATTCCGCTTCGAGAATATCGGTGCGGGTGCCCTCGCCCTGACGGAACATCTGTTCGTTCTGCTGGAACTGTTGCTCGAAGGCTTTTTTCTTCGCTTGCGCGATATCGATCTGATCCTGGGCAAACAGCGCCTGGGTATAATAGGTCAGCACCCGAACCAGCAGTTCCTGGCTTTTGCCGCGAAAGTTCTCATCGGCAAACAGCGATTGCGCCACGCCCTTGCGATAGGCCGCGTATGCCTCGTAGTCGAACAACGGCTGTTGCAAGGTGAACGTCGAGCCATAGCTGTTGTAGTTGCGGTCTTCGGTCTGGTTGCGGCGGCGCTCGTCCAGGGACGTGGCCTTGGAGTTGTTGCGGCCCTTGTTGTAGTTGTACGACAGTTTTGGCAGCAGGCCGGCGCGACCGATCGTGCGGTTTTCCAGACCTGCGTCGCGCTCCTTGATGGCGCCGAGGAAGATCGGATCATTGCGCAACGCCTGTTCGTAAACTTCAAAGGGCCCCATGGCGTAAACGTTGGTGCAGACCAGCAATGCAATAGCGGTCCCGAGAATGGAATGCTTGCTCATACGACGGAACATCCTTATTCCTCGGTCAATGCGAAGCCTGCCCGGTCGAGCAGAGGTTTGAACAGATAGTTGAGGAGTGAGCGTTCGCCGGTGCGCACGAACATCTCGGCCGGCATGCCCGGCTTGATCACCAGACCGTTGAGTTTCTCCATGGCGACATCGCTGACGCTGCTGCGCAGCACGTAGTACGGCACGCCGGTTTTCTCGTCGACCATCTGGTCGGCGGAAATCAGGCTGACTTCGCCCGGCACCCGCGGGGTCTTGCTCTGGTTGAAGGCGGTAAACAGGATGTCCACCGGCAAGTGGCTACCGACCTTGTCGATCAGGTTCACCGGCAAATGACCCTCGACCTCCAGACGCGTGCCTTGAGGCACGATTTCCAGCAAGGTTTCGCCCGGACGAATCACTGCGCCTTCGGTGTGCACGCCGAGGTTGACGGCGATGCCGTCGGCCGGCGCGACGATTTCACTCTGTTGCAGATTAAAACCGGCCGAGGTCAGTTGCTGCTCGAGGGTCAGGCTCTTGAGTTGCGCGTCTGCCAACTGGCTGCGCACCTCTTTCTGGTACTCCTCGCTGTGCTGTTGCAGCTTCAAGCGCGTTTCAAGAATGCCCTGCTCCACTCGCCCGCTTTCGCCGCTGTTCTGCGCCAACTGTTGTTGGACCTGCGAGAGCTGACGCTGGAACTCCATCAGCCGGTTGCGCGGGATGTAACCGTTGTCCGCCAAGGGTTGCAGGTTGGTCAGTTGCTGGCGCAGGGATTCAGCCTGCGCGGTCAGGTCGGTGCGCGCCCGGCGCATCCCGGCCAATTGCGCTGTGGCGCCTTCGATGTTGGCGCGCAGCCCGGCCTGCTCACGATCAAACGCTTCGCGGCGGCTGCTGAACAGTTGTCGCTGACCTTCCAGCACCAACGCCAGACGCGGGTCGGGGTCGTTGCTAAGCTCGACGGGGAAACTCACCTGCTTGAGGTTGTCACGCTCGCTTTGCCACCGGGCCAGGCTGGCCCAGGCCATGCGGTACTGGGCTTGCAGGGATTGCACATCGGCTTCGACCTGCGTCTGGTCGAGGCGAAACAACGGTTGCCCTTGCTTCACCGCCTCACCTTCACGCACCAGAATCCGGCTGAGCACCCCGCCACTCATCGATTGCACAGCCTTGCGCTTGCCGGACACCACCACCGTGCCCTGCACCGGAATGCCCTGGTCGAGGGGCGCCAGGCTGGCCCAGAGAAAAAAGCTGCCGGCGCCGACCACGGCGAGTATCCAGCCCAAGCGGGCAAAATAACCGGCGCCGCGTTCAGGGCGCTCCGGTGCGTAACCTTGTTCGATTGTCATGCCGCTGTCCTTGCTCATACACCGCTGCTCTTGGTCGAGGCCTGATACTGGCGGCTCATGCTGAGCCCGGCCGGTGCTGCGACGGTTTTTTCCCGTGGCTGTTCCTGTTGTGCGCCAGACAGCGCCTTGAGCACTTCCTGGCTCGGTCCGAAGGCTTGCAGGCGGCCTTCGTTGAGCACCAGCAACTTGTCGGCCTGGGCCAGCGCTGAGGAACGGTGGGTCACCAGAATCACGCTGGTGCCTTGGGCTTTCATCTGCGCGATGGCACTGGCCAACGCTGCCTCACCAACGGTGTCGAGGTTCGAATTCGGCTCATCGAGCACCACCAGGCTTGGCTTGCCATACAGCGCTCGGGCCAGGGCCACGCGCTGTTTCTGGCCGCCGGACAAACCGCTGCCATCCTCGCCCAGCACGGTGTCGTAACCCTGTGGCAGGCGCAGGATCATCTCGTGCACACCGGCCTGCTGCGCAGCCTCGACCACCTTCTGCGGGTCGGCTTCGCGAAAGCGCGCAATGTTCTCGGCGACACTGCCGCTGAACAGTTCGATGTCCTGTGGCAGGTAGCCGATGTAGGGGCCGAGGTCATCGCGGTTCCAGCGATGGATGTCCGCACCGTCCAGCCGCACAGTGCCGGCCAGGGTTGGCCAGACACCTACCAGCACCCGCGCCAGGGTCGACTTGCCGGAGCCGGACGCACCGAGCACACCCAGCACCTCGCCGGCCCCAAGGTTGAAATTCACCATGTGCAAGGTCGCCGCGCGCTTGCCCGGTGGGCCGGCGCTGACCTGTTCGAAGGTCACCTGGCCCTTGGGCGCGGGCAACTCCATGGCGTCTTCATTTGGAGGGAACTCTTGCAGCAAAGCGTCCAGCCGCCGGTAGGCCAGCTTCGCCCCGCTCCATTGCTTCCAGACAGCAATCAACTGATCGATCGGACTCAGCACCCGGCCCATCAGGATGGAACCGGCGATCATCATCCCGGCGGTCATGTCGCCCTTGATCACCAGCAAGGCGCCCAACCCCAGCACCAACGATTGCAGGCACAGACGCAGGGTCTTGCTCAAGGAACTGATGACCGCACCGGTATCGCTGGCCTGGTTCTGCAAGCCGAGAAAACGTGAATGCACCTGGAACCAGCGTTTGCGCAACGCCCCAAGCATGCCCATCGCCTGGATGGTCTCGGCGTTGTGCAAATGACTGGTGGCCAGTTGCGTGGACCGTTGCGAGTAACCGCCGGCTTCACCCAAGGGCTTTTTGGTGATCGCCTCATTGAGGAACGCCAGACCGATCAACAGCACCGCGCCGACGGTAGCGAACACCCCCAGCCAGACGTTGAACAGATAAATCACGAACAGGTAGACCGGAAACCACGGGGCATCGAAGAACGCAAACAGCGCAGGTCCCGTGACGAACTGGCGAATGTGGGTCAGATCGCCCAACGATTGGCCGGCGTTGCCCTCGCCCTTGAAAAGGTTGCGCTCGAATGCGGCCTGATAGACTCGCAGATTGAAACGTCGCTCCAGTTGGCTGCCGATGCGAATCACGATGAAGCTGCGCACGGTCTCCAGCAAACCGATAAACGCGAAAAAGCCCACCACCATCAGCGACAGCATGGCCAGGGTGGTTTCATTCTGCGAGGAGAGTACCCGGTCATAGACCTGGAGCATGTAAATCGACGGCACTAACATCAGTACGTTAATCAATGCGGTGAAACAACCGACGCTGATCAGAATACTTTTATAGTCGCCCAGCGCCTTCAATAGCGGTGCAGTGGGAGTGGTCTTCGCCATTCTCATTGATCTTCCCTGAGCTGATAGCCCGCGCGGTAGTTCGACACGGTTCCAATTAACTGCCCACCACTCTGGCGGGGGTATGCTTTTAATAATGCAACTGACAAGCGAACGAACTCTATGTCATGACGATATATAGTTCAGGTTATTTACCGGTCAGCAAGAAACTGTGAGGGAGTCGTTATTTCCATGACTGGAAAAGACTCGACTTACCCTGGTGTTCTTAGTCTGGAGCGCGTTGCAGGACAATCTGCGGATCAGAGTGTTTGGTACTTTCGTAGCGCCCTTCCTGCTGTCGGCCAAGATGAATAATTCTTGAACCTTCTTTACCGGTCAGCGATATACCGTCGGGTTCCGGGAACCAACCGACGGGTGTTTCACTCAGCCAACCGGCGAGGCATTGAATATCGCCCGCCAATGTTTGATTTTGCACAAGTTCCAGTGAACAGGTGTTCTGCGGCTGTGCCGTCAGGTAAACCTGCCATTGCCCGGCCAGTTCTGACGGGTCCGCTAATCTCAGGCTGCTTGCCATGACTACATCTCCAGAAAACATCATCAGCGTGGCAATCAGCCACGCCATTGCCCTGTAGGTAAAGGCGTTATGGGTCATAAGGTGCTTCGTTCCAGGTTGTAGCCTATGCAGGCTCGCCTACCGCAGCGGCGCTGGCAAGGACAAAGGGCAGCGCAGATGCGCTGCCCCCATAGTCATCGACTCAGGCCACGATGTCCGTGGTAGCTGCCTGGCCAACGGTGGTGACCAGGAAGTCAGCCACGCCGTGCCCGGAGAAGTCGATGGCAAGGCTGCTGCCACCGGAGATCGAGCTCAATACCGCGTCGCCCGCTGCACCGGTGAACGAATTCACGAAGTGCAGGCCTGCGCCGTTGGTAATGGCACTCAGGTCGATTTTGTCCAGACCGCTGGTGAAATCCAGAATCTGATCGGCCGCACCCGGCTTGGAGTCGGAGCTTGCTGCAAACACGAAGGTGTCGGAACCGCTGCCACCCCAGAGTTTGTCCGCGCCACCGGCACCGTAGATGATGTCGCTGCCGGCACCGCCCTTGAGCTCGTTGGCCACGCTGTTACCGATCAGCAAGTCGTTGCCCGAGCCACCGATGGCGTTCTCGATGGTCACGCCCTTGGCAATGGAAACGTTACCTACCAGGCCACCAACATCTGAGAACGAGGCCTCATTGAGGTTGATCTTCTGGTTTTGGGTGAAGCCGGAGAAGTCCAGGGTATCCTTGCCGCCCGCGTCCCACACCGAGAACACGACTTTGTCCGACGACGAGGTCGCGCTATAGAAATCGCGGCCGGCGTTGGAGTTGAAGCCGTAGGTGGTGTCACCGGTACGGGTGCTCATGTTGGCGCCGTAGAGCTTCTGCACCGCAGCAATATCGTCCATCAACGGACCGGACGAATAAGCCTCGACGCCGCCTTTGCTGAAGTTCTGGTTAGTGTTGCTTTCACTCCAGTAACTCATCAGGCTGTAGCCGCGCGTGTCCTGACCATAGACGGCGTCGTTGTAAGACGGAGTGCCTTCGCCGGCGTTGTAGTCGCCAGGGTGGGACAGACCGAGGGTATGCCCGATTTCGTGAGTCAGGGTCTGACGACCGTAGTTGTTCACGCCCGGGGTCTTGTTGACGTTGTAGCCACTGCCGGTCAGGTACCACGACTGGCCGTCATAGCCAGGCTCGCTGCCAGGCAGGAAGGCAAACGCGGCCGCACCTTCCTGGCCGCCACTGTAGTTGCCGAAAGTCATGTGACCGTCACCGCCCTTGGCGGCTTCAGTGAAGGTGACATTGGCAACGTCGCCCCAGGATTGCATGGCGAGCACGGCCTGAGATTTCTGCAAGGCACTGAACTGACTGAAACCAGTAACACCCAGGCCGCTGAAGTTCGACGTCGGGGCCGTCAGAAACGTGTAGGTGAGTTCGATCTTGCCGCTGCCGTTGAGATCGTGCCAAGCATAGCCATCTCGCAACAGCTGAGTTGCGGCTTGATCTACCGAGTAGGAGGGTTTGCCATTGACCGTAAGATTGCCGCCACGGTCATACTGATGGCTGAAACTATCGATCTGCGACCAGGCGCTACTTGTGGCGGCCAGTGAGTCAATAGCGTTCACTTTTACTTTCGACATAAACACACTTCCTTGTTTAGCAATGGAACAGTTTTTGTCAGACAGCGACAATCTCTGGCGAGATCGTCCTATCACTCGCCCAATGAAGGCGTAAGGAAGCTGACACATTTCGAAATCAAACGTCTACTACTTTTTTGACGTCAAATTGAACTGCTCCACAAAACTCCCGAAAACAATGACCGGCGGGTCGAAATAATCTTTGTAGTTCAATCCCCTTGATGGATTGTCGGACAATGATCTATTTAAATATTAAATAACAGTACAGTTGTATTTGATTGCTGCGTCGCAGTTTTATGTGGCTTTGCGCCATCTAGTTGCATTCAAAGCGCACTGTAAACGTTCGGCTTAAAGTGCATTAACCTAAATATCGCAGCCTTTGGCAGCGCCTACAGGTAAACACCGATGCAGGCGCTACCGAAGGCTGCGATATTTTGATCTTTGGCTCTCGCCCCCGCACGGAATTTACCCCCTCAACTCCCCGTCCGGATCTTGTTCCCCAACCGTGTACGAACCCGGTCGATGTTCAGCGGGATGGACAAACAGCTTGTCGATCATTTCCCGGCTCGGATACACCTTGGTGCCGTAGACGTCATAGCTGAAACCGATGCCGGTTGACGCAACGCGCATCGGCGGCGCTCCGCCCGATGCCCTACAAAACATGATCCAGATCAATGACAGCGCTTCAATCGCCAAACGGCCTTAAAGATTTCACGGTCCTTTCACCAACGAGTGCTATTTTTAAAATTCAAACGGTTGGGCCAATGAGGGCCCATCCCTCCTAAACACGGGCTAACGGACGCGCTCGATGAACAAGGCGGGCAGCACATGAATAGAGTGTCGTTGAGCAAGGTTACGTTTCCAAACGCCTGCCAGCTGATGCGCTGGTATTTTCATCCCATGGGATTCGAGGCGAGCATGGATGCCCCGGACAGCATGATTGCCCGGTTGTTTGATCGTGCCAGTGGCGAGACCATGATCGCCATTGCCGGAATTCCCTGCGCTACAGTGATGAACGCCGCCGATGTCGAGCGAATAATCGAAGCGGTGGAGGATGAGCTTGAAGCCTTTGCTCCTCCTGCCCTGAAAAGTGCTTCTTGAGCCGCACCCTTGAGATCAAAGCCCACGCAGCGTGGGCTTTTTTCGTTCGAAGGCATTCCTGATGCCTGCACCATCCTGTTCAGGCTGACTGCTTGGCAACGCGCTGATCGGCGAAGAAAGGCTTGCCCTGCGCGATCCTGTCGGATGCCTTGGGCATATTGACCGATTGATTGTCCTGGCCATCGACGTACCAATAGCAGTGCTTCACTGCCCGGGTGATGCCAACGTAAGCCAACCGCAGAATCTCGTCTTTCTGTGCACTGTCATAAGGCTCCGCGTCGCCGTCCTTGCCCAACCCGGCCATGCGATAGACCTGATTCTTGTACGGTGAACTGGTCAGGTGCTGGCAATCGCCGAGCAGGAATACCGCGTCTGCCTGAAGCCCCTTGGCACTGTGATAGGTCAGCTGCTTGAGCCGTCGAGCCTCGAACGGCAAGCTAGAATCAGCATTAACTACAGGAGAAATATGCTCTTCAATCAATGACTTATCGCTACTTTTTCGATACAACATCAAGATTGAATCACCGTTTCGATAGTGTTCTGTCAGACGCTTGGCCATGGCCGAATCATCCCGATCATGGACGTTGACCGGCAGCAGTTCCCCCGGTTCGCCACTGGCCTTGGCTTTTTTGCCGGGAATCGCCGGTGCGGCGCGCACGATATGCTCGGCAGCGTCGATGATGTGCTGATGGCTGCGGTAGTTTTCGCTGAGCATTACCCGCGTGGTAGCAGGTGACGCAAACTCCTTGTTGAACTCCATGAAGTACTTCGGCGAACTGCCGCGCCAGCCATAGATCGACTGCCAGTCGTCGCCGACACACAGCAGCGACGAGCGTTGCGCCCCGCGCCCGATGTGCATGGCCGGACCACGGCTGCGGATTTCCATCAGGGTTGCGCGAATCCAGGAGACGATTTGCGGGGAAACGTCCTGAAATTCATCGATCATCAAATGCGACATCGGTCGCAGCAACTCATCGCTCAGCAGCTTGAGGTTTTCTGGCGAATGCTCACTGAACAAGGCGAACATCCGGTTGTAGGTCATCACCGGCGGCGACTGATCCAGCAGGTGATCCTCCAGGGCTCGCCAGTACAGGCTGAGCGCTTCAAAGAACAAACGGTCAGGATCGTCCTTGGCGAAACTCATCTGGCCCACGGCAGCCGGAACATCCAGCCCGAGGTTCTCGATAAAGCTGGCCGCCGCGACAAAACAGTCGAGCAGCGGCGCGGAGCCGAGTTCGCCCTTGACCTTGTAATCGAACCCCGGTCCGGCGCTGGCATCCCCTGCCAGTGTGGCTAATACGCGCTTTGAAGATTCGTAGCTATCTAACCAAATCAAAGGCTTACGACAGAAAGCTTGAAACAGGGTGCGTTTGACTGCCCATTCGGCGCGAACCGTCAGTTTGGCGTTGGGACGGCTGACTTGCGGGTTTTCACGAGGGTCGAAGCCCAGCACGACCCAAGCGTCAAGGGTTGGGATGTAACCGTGACAGTGGAAGGTCGAACCGTTGATCTCGAATGCCTGGCGGCTCGGCTCAATGCCCTTGATCGGCCAGGCGCCTGCGCGAATCCATAGATCTTCGACGACATCGCAGAGTTCTTCATCGCGCTTGGCCGCCAACTCGGTCACCGCCATGCGCTTTTGCACATCCGGGTGATCGCGTTCCAGCTCCTTGAGCTGCAAGGCGTGACGGGACAGCGGCGTAATCAGTTCGCGAAAGCGCTCGCTTTGAGTAAACAGCCGGTGAAAACAGGCATTGAGCTGTTGGCGCTGAGTGTCGTTGATCCGCAGATCGAACGGGTTGCTGTCGACCTCGGCGTCATCGAACAGCGAACGGCCATTAAGGTTTTCGAAAGCCTGCAGCCGCTCGAATCCCGGCAGGCTACGGACCATCGGCAGAATGCGTGAGTGGAAGGTTCGCACCAGGTCGCGGGCGTCTTTCTGGGAGAGCGCTCGGCCCCACACGGCAAACAGCCCGATCAACTTGTTGATGAAGTCCTTGCGCGATTCCCGGGTGAAGGTCACCACAGTCAACGAATCGAGTTCAAACCCCAGGTAATGGGTCAGCAGTAAAATGCGCAGCGCCAGGGTTGTCGACTTACCGGCACCCGCCCCGGCAATCACCGAGGTCGAGGGGGTGTCGCTGAAGATCATCTTCCACTGGGCGGCGCTCGGCTGCGCCGACTCCGGCAGTAAACGGGAGACATCGGCCTTCATGCGCTTCTTGATCTCGGCACTCAGGGGCAGCCGCCAGTCGTCAAACAGGTTTTCATCAATGCGCGGCGCCGGGTGCTCGGTGGATCGGCTGTCGCGAATCAGCAGCACCTGACGGCCTTCTTCTATTCCGTCCAGCTTGCCTTCCTTGTAGCCGTAGTCGACGCCCGCGCTATGACCGCTGCGAAAGCCGTCAGCCTGGCCATGCAGCCAGGACGCCCGGTGCTGCGCGCGCAGGCGATTGAGGCCGTGGCCAAAAAAACGCGCGGCCAGGCGTTTGAGCAACGGCATCTCGGCCAGGGGCAAAAGCTCGGAAGGAAGATCGGGATTGTGACGCGGCACGCTGACTCCAGGGTGTGAGGCTGTTGCAGGCTATGGTGTCTTCATTTGCCGGCGAGTTCTAGTCAAATGCTTATCCATCATTGGTTTAAGCGATGAAGTGAATGCTGGAACGTAGAATATAGCCCTTAAATAACATCTAATAAGCTGATTGGATTAAGGCATTTTTTACGCTTTTTATCGATTGTTAACTGATAGATGATGCTTGCCATCAACCACCGGTTCTCGTTTTGCGGCTCAAGCGTTCCGCCCCATGACGAACCTTTTCAGGAGACGATCATGCTTGAACTCAGACCCTTCAATTCCCTGGGCGGCGCCCACCATGGCTGGTTGGATGCCCATCATCACTTTTCGTTCGCCGAGTACCATGACCCCAAGCGCATGAACTGGGGCAACCTGCGAGTATGGAACGACGATGTGATTGCGCCGGGCACCGGATTCCCGAAACACCCGCATCGGGACATGGAAATCATCACCTACGTTCGCGAAGGTGCGATCAGCCATGAAGACAACCTGGGTAACAAGGGTCGCACCGAGGCTGGTGATGTACAGGTCATGAGCGCCGGCACCGGGATTGCTCACAGCGAATACAACCTGGAATCGACGGCAACGAAGATTTTCCAGATCTGGATCATCCCGAATGAAACCGGACTGGCGCCGTCCTGGGGTGCCAAACCGTTTCCCCAAGGTCAGCGCGAAGGTTTCGTGACCCTGGCCAGCGGCAAGGCCGGCGACGACCAAAGCCTGCGGATCCGCGCCGATGCACGGTTGGTGGCGGCAAACCTGAAGGCTGGCGAAACCGCCGAGTATCGACTGGACAACGGTCGACGGGCGTACCTGGTGCCTGCCACTGGAGTCATTGAAGTCAATGGCTTGCGTGCACAAGCTCGAGACGGTGTAGCGGTTGCGCAGGAGCAGGTGCTGCGGGTGACCGCCATCGAGGACAGTGAAATCGTGTTGGTGGACCTGGCTTGATGCGCTGAAGGCCAGATGCAAAAAAGGGGTGACCATTTAGGTCACCCCTTTTTTCGGCTGTGTGTCCCGTCCTGAATAAGGTTTACACCTTCTGATCTATTTTCAGGAGGGCGTAATGGAAACGGCAAAAAGGCGGAGTCAGCGAGACTACACGCTGACTTTTAAATTGTCGGTCGTCGACCAGGTCGAAAAAGGCGAGCTGAGTTATAAAGAGGCTCAGGAGCGCTACGGGATTCAAGGCAAAACGACCGTTCTGACGTGGTTGCGCAAGCATGGTCGGCAAGATTGGAGCCCAGGCACATACATTGGCTCGCCGAGGATGGGGTCTATGCCCGACAAAAACCGACCATTAACGCCAGAGCAACGCATCAAAGAGCTTGAAGAGCAGCTGGCTCTGTCCAATCAGAAAGCGCAGTTTTTCGAAGCTGTCGTGGATGTCTTGAAGAATGACTACGGCCTCTCTGTCATAAAAAAGCGTCCCGGCAAGTCCTCGCGCAAAAGCGAGTCCAAAACCTGAGTATCAGCAGGGCTTGCCAGTTCATGGGGATAAGCCGACAGGCTTACTACAAACGCAATCGCGCCGATGCTGCTCGCCGCGTTCTGGATCAGAAAGTTGCCGATTTCGTTCAGCAAAAGCGTCAGCGGCAGCCACGTCTGGGCACCCGAAAGCTGCATTACTTGCTGCATTGCCAGCCTCAACTTGAGCTGCAAGTGGGTCGAGATCGGCTGTTTTCGATTCTGCGCGAAAGGCGTTTATTGGTGGTCCGCAAGCGGGCCTATCACAAAACGACCGACAGCCATCATCGCTTTCGACGCCATCCGAACCTGCTCAAGCCCGGTCCTGATCAGGTTGTTGCAAGCGGCCCGGAACAAGTCTGGGTGGCTGACATCACCTATTTGCCAACTCAGGAAGGCGTGGCCTATCTAAGCCTCGTGACGGATGCTTTTTCGCGAAAGATCGTGGGTTATCACGTCCATGAGAGCCTGCACGCCGAGTCGGTAGCGCATGCGCTGCGCCGGGCGGTGAAACGCCGTCGAACGGAGCAGTCGCTGGTCCACCACTCGGATAGAGGCAGCCAGTATTGCTCGGGAATGTACCAGGAACTGCACGCGAAACACGGCATCCGGTGTTCTATGACGGACGGCTATGACTGCTACCAGAATGCATTGGCAGAGCGGGTCAACGGGATATTAAAGACAGAGCTTATGCTCCAGCGACCGCAGGATTTGACGCAGGCGAAGAAGATGGTGAGTGAGTCGGTATCGATCTATAACGGCGAGCGACCGCACTTGTCTTTGAAATACAAAACGCCCGATGCGGTGCATCGGGCGTTGAAGTGAAACAGGTGTAAACCTATTTCAGGACTAGACACGACCGCTTCGCGGCCGAGCGGGAGCAAGCTCCCTCGCCACAGGCTCTCTATTATTTCGCGCTGATTGCGCCATCCACCAGCGTTTGTGCCTCTTGCACCAATTGCTTGAGGTGATCGTCGCCAATGAAGCTTTCGGCGTAGATCTTGTAGATGTCCTCGGTTCCCGAAGGACGGGCTGCGAACCAGCCATTTTCGGTCATGACTTTCAGCCCGCCGATCGCCTGGTCGTTACCCGGCGCCTTGCTGAGAATGCTCTGGATCGCTTCGCCAGCCAGTTGTGTCGATTTGACCTGATCTGGTGACAGCTTGCCGAGCAAGGCTTTTTGCTCGGGGTTGGCCTTGGCATCGACACGTACCGAGAACGGCTCACCCAGTTCATCGGTCAGTGCGCGATAAGCCTGGCTTGGATCGCGTCCTGTGCGAGCGG
Source organism: Pseudomonas helvetica (assembly GCF_039908645.1). Lineage (NCBI taxonomy): Bacteria > Pseudomonadati > Pseudomonadota > Gammaproteobacteria > Pseudomonadales > Pseudomonadaceae > Pseudomonas > Pseudomonas helvetica. The sequence goes on along the minus strand of NZ_CP150917.1, from coordinate 3,191,812 downwards.
TCATTTCAGCCGCCAGCAAGGCTGGAATCAGGCCGTCCTTGTCGGTGCTCCAGACGCCGCCATCCTTACGCAGGAACGAGGCACCGGCACTTTCTTCGCCGCCAAAACCCAGCGAGCCGTCGAACAGGCCATCGGCAAACCATTTGAAACCGACCGGCACTTCGTACAGACGACGGTTCAGGCGCTTGGCAACGCGGTCGATCAAGCCACTGCTGACCACGGTTTTACCCACCGCCGCATCGGCGCGCCATTGCGGGCGGTTCTGGAACAGATAGTCGATGGACACGGCCAGGTAGTTGTTCGGCGCCAGCAAGCCGCCGGACGGGGTGACGATGCCATGACGGTCGTGGTCCGGGTCGCAGGCGAACGCCACGTCGAAACGCTCTTTCAGACCGATCAGGCCTTGCATGGCGTAGCTGGACGATGGGTCCATGCGAATCTGGCCATCCCAATCGACGGACATGAAACGGAACGTTGGGTCGACCTGGGTGTTCACCACCTCAAGGTTCAGGCGGTAATGCTCGGCAATCGCCGACCAGTAGCGCACCCCTGCTCCGCCCAGCGGATCCACGCCCAGGCGCAGGTTGGCGCCTCGGATGGCGTCGAAGTCGATCACGTTGACCAGATCGGCGACGTAGGTATTGAGGTAGTCGTGACGATGGGTGGTGCTGGCCTTGAGTGCCTGCTCGTAGCTGATGCGTTTGACACCTGCAAGCTTGTTGGCCAGCAACTCGTTGGCCTTGGCCTCGATCCACTTGGTGATGTGGGTATCGGCCGGGCCACCGTTGGTGGGGTTGTACTTGTAACCGCCGCTTTGCGGCGGGTTATGGGACGGCGTGATGACGATGCCGTCTGCCAGCCCCGACGTACGGCCGCGGTTGTAGCAAAGAATGGCGTGGGAAATAGCTGGCGTCGGCGTGTACTCGTCGCCTTCGGCAATCATCACGGTCACGCCATTGGCGGCGAGGACTTCCAGCGCACTGGCGCCGGCTGGCGTCGATAGCGCGTGGGTGTCGATGCCGACAAACAAAGGGCCGTCAATGCCCTGGGCTTCGCGATACAGACAGATGGCCTGGCTGATGGCCAAAACGTGCCATTCGTTGAAACTCAGCTCGAACGAGCTGCCACGATGGCCTGAAGTACCAAACGCAACGCGCTGGGTTGAAACTGAGGCATCGGGCTGGCCGGTGTAATAGGCCGTTACCAGTCGCGGGATGTCGACCAACAACTCTACGGGTGCCGGTTTGCCCGCAAAAGGACTGAGTGTCATGCAAAACCTCTGAAAAAGAGTGGTTCAGGAATGGGGACGCAGTTTACTGGCAGTTTGACCAGAGAGCGACGATATCTATCCAGACAAAATCTATCCAGACATCAGCTGGGTATATTGACGCCCGGTCAATCGATGAGTTCAAGCCTCAACGCATCTGCCAGCATCGTCAATGCAGCCTCCAGGTCATGCTGCCCGCTGAATGTGTGGCTGAGCCTGACGTTCTGCGAATACAACCCATGCAGGCTGAACAGTTCGCCGGGGGCAATCACCACCTGTTGCTTGAGCATGCGCTGGAAGACCCGCCGCACATCGACCGGCCGTAACGAACGCGCCCAGATGGTCGCCCCGCCCGCCGGCTCGACAAATTCCAGCGAGTCGCTCAGACGGTCCTGCAGCATTTGGGTCATTCGGCTTTTACGCTCTTTCAACAGCCGGCGCAGTACCAGCAAGTGCTGGTCGATACGGCCGCTGCTGTACAAGCGTGCGATGGCTTTCTGACGAATCGGCGACAGGCGAAACGCGCGCAGCAAAAAATGCCGCTGCAACTCCACGCTCAAATGCCGTGAAAGCAGATAACCGTAAGGCGCCTCAGGCCCCATGAGCTTTTCGAAGGTGGAAAACACGATCAGTCGATCAGGATCGAGCACATCGCGAAAACGACGTTCATGCGGCTCATGAGCGAGTTCGCCGTACACGTCGTTTTCCAGTACCCAACTGCCGTGTTGTTCCAACAGCTCGGCGGTGGATTGCCGGTTGTCCGACGGCATCAGGCTGCCGCGCGGCATGCTCACGCCCGACGACAGCACCACCAGGCGAACCGCCTCGGTCCGGAGCAAATGCTCGAGTAACTCAAGGTCAAGGCAGCCGTTGCTGTCTATCGGCAACTCGATCACCTGCACGCCAGCGGTCTGGAACAAGCGCAAAATGGCCCAGTCGCAGGGCGATTCGACCAGCACGGTCGCATCCTTGAGTTCGAGCACTGCGATCAGTATTTCCAGCACACCTCGCCAGTCGGCACCGATGTAAACATCATCGGCATGCCAGCAGCGTGCCGGTGAAGTGGTGTAGCGTGCCGCCAGCGCAGTACGTAATTCCAGCTCGCCACACGGCTGTGAGTGAAGCTGCGGCTGGCGCGGATATTGGCGCACCAATTCCCGCTCCAGCAGTAACAGCGGACTGTCCAGCGACTGCAAAAGCGCGGGCTCGTCGATACTCAGGACCAGCATTCCCGGGCGCCTTGCGCTGACATAGACCGTTTCAAGCAGGTCGTTGCCGCTGCTGAACGACGTATTCAAGGAAACCGGCAACGCGTAGTAGCCGGACTTTGCCACCGAATACACTCGCCCTTCTTTCTCCAGCAGCGAATAGGCGTACTGGATAGTTGAAATCGACACGTTCAACCGGTCCGCCAGTTGCCTCAGCGAAGGCAGCTTGATCGGTGCTTCAGTCGCCATTTCATTAATCAGGCTGGTCAGGTATCGGTACACGGCCTGGTAGGCAAAATCGGTTTCCCTTTGCCCCTTCATGAACGCTGGCCAATCGCTGTGCAGGTAGTGTTTGAATCGGTCAAACCAGACTCCTTCAACGTCTCGCTGACCGTTCACTCAGCGCATCGTCCACCTGAAACTCTCCCGCGCCTTCGGCACTCAAGCCCGAATCACCCGCCTCAAGCCCGATCCCGGACCCCGAGCGCATGCCGTAGAGCTTGCAGATCAGGCTGACCGACAAACCGCTGACGTCGATCATCCATTGCATGACTTGCTCAGGAGCGGCATTGCCCTGCATCGCCTTGTGCAGTTCGGGCATCGCCACCAACATGCCGGGATGGCAGCGGCGCAAAAAGTGCTCAAGCCCGGCACCGGCATCGACGAAGGGGGCGAACAGCAGGCACAGCTGCTGTGTTTCATTGAGGCCCAGTGCTTGCTGAGCCTCGGCCGACGCCAGGGTCCGAAGCTCAGCCATCGCGCGTGGATTGCCGTAGACCTCCAGCACCTGCTCGCAAAGCCGCTCGGGCAGACGTCGTTTACGCATCTTCAACAACGCCCGTTGTATGTACTCGCTGAATCCGTTTTCGTAGGCCAGGCCGTTCACGAAGCAGGCCTGCAAGCCCCGCAAATGGGCCGAGAGCAAAGGACTGGCGAATTCGTTTTCGCGCAGGTGAACGTCAATTTCATCCGGTTGCAGCCCGAGAAAATCGGTCAGTAATGGCCAGCGCTCCTCCATGTTGCCGGTCACCAGGTCCTGGATATCGATGTAGTCTGCGCCGCGTCGCGTCTCAAAGCTCTCGCGTGGCCGCCACTCGACCGTTTCATGGCCCGCATAAAGCTCGCGATAACAGTCGCCGCCCAATTGATCGAGCGTTGAGAACAATCCTTCATAACTGAAGGCCGGATGTGTGATTGTCGGCAGGCCGGCCTTTTGTGCTTCGCGCATCAGGCCGGTCAAAAACCGCTTTTGCTGACGCACGGTTTCACCGCTGATCAGCGTATCGACACCGCCCTCCCATCGGGCCATCTGCAAGTAGAACTCGCCTGTCGCCAGATAGCCGTCGTCACACGCTTCAAGCACCCCGTGAGCCCCTCGCAGATGGCCGAGCATCAGCATGTTGGTGCGATTCAAATCGCGACCTGCCTCAGACATCGGCGTCAGATGGCTGAAGGGCAAGACCTCGCGGTTATCGACCATCACCACCTCTACCCGAGGATCGTCATAGACAAACAGGGCGCCGTAGCTGCTATGAATATTCTCCATGATCATCGGCGTCGTCCCGCCCAGCCGTAGCGTGGCGACACGCAACTGGAAGGTCGCTGGCGCTCTGCCCGCGATACTCAACTGCGCGGCACGCAGGAATGCCAATGTGTAGCAACTGTCGCGCGTTCCCGAGTGCATCATCAGCACCTTGTAAGTACCGATTCTGTCCATTCCCCCGGCAGCCACCACCAGACGCTGGATCAACAACTGCAATGCAGTACGTTCCGCGCGAGAAAAGAAACTCAGCAACCGCTGCAAAACTTGCTGATAGACATAGTTCATCGCTTGATCATGAGTTGCGCTCATTGTCATTTACCTGATATTCAAAAAGTCGGCATCGCACAAACAATCATTTGCTTGCACGATCTGCGATCGGTGATGGCTGATTACGGCTTATCGTGAGTATCTGCTTTCAAATGCTAACACTTTGGTTGTGGTAACTATTTGAAACGATTGTTATAGAAATAGCATTCACGACCGAGTCAATCGCCCACAACCCCCGAGACCAAGCGCTCCGACGGGCCGGATGGGCGGCCTAGGATTTTTCCGACAACGTCCCACAGACAATGAGCACGAGAAATAAGGAAACCAGAGCAAGGCAATACTTCCATAACTAACAAGCGAACCGCTTACTTGCCGCGCTTCAACGCGAAGCGCAGGCGAGCAATGGTCCGAATACATAGCACCCAAAGCAGTACCCATTAAAAAAACATGCCCAGCCATGACTCATTCCTTGAGATGAAATTAATCATTCAATTATCAGGGCTTATATGATGATTAGAAGATACAGATCAGGAGCAAAAACCAGTTCAGTTGCTGAACCGGCAGATGACAAAGGGGGATGAGAGGTTTACCCGTACAACAAAAATGCAAGAGCCCGTCAACACGGACTCTTGCGCAAGCGTCATGCAGGTTCTACTTGAAGCGCCACTCGTTCGTGACACGGACACTCATCCATGTAACGGTGCGCCTGGACAAACTCGCTAAACGGGAAGACCCGGGTCTTGAGTGGCAGCAGTACACGGTCAGCCGTCAACTGGTTGATATCGCGCAAGGCCCGTTGCAGTGCAACCTGGTCCTGAATGATCCCGAGTTCCGGTTTGCCGGTGAAGTTGCCGATGCAGTGCACGAAGAACTGAATGTTTTTCTGGAACGCTGCACAGGCCGGGAACGGAGTCTGGTTGCCGCCTTGCAGGCCATACAGCACCAGGCTGCCACGAGGCGCCAGCACGTCACCGAGCATCGACATCTGCGGACCACCGAGGCCGTCGAATACCACGTCGACACCGCGGTTGTCGGTGAGCTTGTTGATCTGCATGAGCAGATCCTGCTCTTCAGTGACGATCACCTTCTCGGCACCCAGGGATAACAGGTACTCGCGTTCGCTGGCCGTTTTGGTCGCGGCAATGACCCGTACACCCAAGGCCTTGCCCAGTTGCACGAAGGACGGGCCGGCACAATGGCTCGCATCGGTGACCAGTGCAAACTGGCCAGGCTTGACCCGTGCCAGATCGGCGTAGGCAAAGTAGGCAACCAGCAGCGGCGTGTAGTGCACAGCGGCTTCGATCGGGCTGAGCACATCCGGATAGCGCGTCAGCGCCGAACGCGGCAGCACGATCTGCTCGCCGTAGACGGGATAGTCATTGGGACTTTCTGCCGGGAAGCTGGCGACCTTGTCACCCACGGCCAGATCATCGACACCTTCGCCGACGGCGGTGACCACGCCGGCCATTTCATGGCCAAGGCCCGATGGCAACCGGGCATGGGAAGACGCCAGGTTCTGGCGCCAGAGGATGTCATACCAACTGATGCCGATCGCTTCGACACGCACCTGCACTTCGCCCGGCGCTGGCAGAGCTGCCGCATGCTCTTCGCATTTGAGCACCTCGGCAGGACCAAACTTGTGAAAACGGATCGTGCGGGACATCGCAAACCTCGTCAAAGTAACCTCTAATGCCCTGAACTCTATCTGGGCTTTCTGACCAAGACCATCAGTGGCTATTAATAGTCGACATGCCTGTCATTGATTCCGCAGCCCCGGCAATACGTCAATCAACGTAGAAAACCGAACCAGCATTGTGGGAAAAATGAATTACTCGGTGCAGAGTAACAGCCTTTCCCCGTAAGATTCATGCCGGCCATTGTTCTCATATGGCCGCTCTCGTCAAGTTTGCTGACTCTGCCAGGACTCCAGATGAATCGTAATGACCTGCGTCGTGTCGACCTGAACCTGTTGATCGTGTTCGAAACCCTCATGCATGAACGCAGCGTGACCCGCGCGGCGGAAAAGCTGTTTCTCGGCCAGCCGGCCATCAGTGCGGCGTTATCGCGCCTGCGCAGCCTGTTCGACGACCCGCTGTTTGTGCGTACCGGTCGCAGCATGGAGCCTTCGGCCCGGGCGGTGGAAATCTTCGCCCTGCTCTCTCCGGCGCTGGATTCGATTTCGACCGCTGTCAGTCGCGCCGCTGAATTCGACCCGGCCACCAGCACCGCGGTGTTTCGCATCGGCCTCTCGGATGATGTCGAGTTCGCCCTGCTGCCGATGCTGTTGAAGCGCTTGCGCGCGGAGGCGCCCGGCATCGTGCTGGTGGTGCGACGCGTCAACTATCTATTGATGCCGAGCCTGTTGGCATCGGGCGAAATCTCGATTGGCGTCAGCTACACCACCGATCTGCCCGCCAACGCCAAACGCAAAGTCCTGCGACGCAGCATGCCGAAACTGCTGCGCGCCGACTCGGTCCCCGGCGCCTTGAGCCTGGACGACTTCTGCGCTCGCCCCCATGCCCTGGTGTCCTTCGCCGGCGACCTCAGCGGTTTCATCGATGAAGAACTGGAGAAACTCGGGCGCAAGCGTCATGTGGTGCTCGCGGTTCCGCAGTTCAATGGTTTGGGGACGCTGTTGGCCGGCACCGATATTCTCGCCACCGTGCCGGACTACACCGCCGATGCACTGACCGCCGCCGGTGGCGTACGCGCCGAAGACCCGCCGCTGCCGACGCGAACCTTCGAGCTGCACATGGCCTGGCGCGGCTCGCAGGACAACGATCCGGGTGAGCGCTGGCTAAGGTCGCGGATTCAGATGTTTTTTGGGGACCCTGAGAGTCTTTGAATCAAACCGGCGCAGCGCTTAATCGCTGGCGACCGGGCGTTCACAACGGCCCATAAAAGAGCCGCAGGCACTGCGGCTCGCTGCAGGCAGAGGTGATGTCATTAGGCTGCGACGTCGCCCAAGTGCCGACGCCACTTCCGGTGCCACCGCCGGGCAGATGGGCTCCGGCGAGGTGGGCGCGACCAGCACAGCCTGCACCGTCCGCCCACCTGCTAAGGCGAGGGCACGGGCGCCGGCTTTGATTGCCAGGTCGAGCATGCTCAATCCGTCACTGACCATTCGGCGTTCACGAATGCCGGTGCGCGACTCTACCCATTCGGGCGTGGTATCCAGCCCGCTGGAAATTTACTGATTGTCAATTATCTGAGGCGGGACGCGGCCCAGCGACCAACCGAAGTTCATGCCCGCAGCCGCCAGCAGGATGGCGCTCGCACCAGTCACTTGCAGGACGCCGAGCGGGTGGGCGAAGGCAACCCAGTCGACCAGGATGGCGACGATCGGATAGATGAACGACAGTGCCCCGACCAGCGCCGTGGGGATTTTCTGGATGGCGCTGTACAGCAGGGTCGACATGAGCCCGGTATGGACCACGCCGATAATGATCAGGTAAGTCCAGGCGCTCTCGACCGTGTCGACCCTGGTGAAGTCCACGAACGGTGCCAGGATCAGCACGCCTACCACCATCTGAATCAGCACGATCAGGTGCGCGGGTAAATCCTTGAGGCGCTTGGTGATCGCTGCCGCCACAGCGTAGAAGAAGGCTGAAGCCAGGGCCAGGCAGACGCCCAGCAGGTAGTCGGCACCGGTGGCCTGCCCACTGCCTTTGGCGGACACGATCAGCATCAGACCGGCGAAGGCCAACAGCAACCAGCCGACCTTGGCGGCGCTGAGGCGCTCGGCGAAGAACAGCACACCCAGACCGACCAGCATGAACGGCTGAACGTGGTAGACCACCGTCGCAATGGCGATAGAGGAATGTTTGTAGGCACTGAACAACAGCACCCAGTTGAGAATCAGCGCCACCCCGCCCAGGCACACCAGAATGAACTGCCGGGCGTTGATCCGGGAGCGGCTAAGCACCCCGGGCACCAGGCACGCAACCAGCATCGCCATGGCGCCGAACAAGCAACGCCAGAACACCACGGCCTCCGGGCTCTGCCCCGACATGATGACGAACCAGCCCACCGTTCCGGAGATCATCATGGCCGAAATCATTTCGAGCGTCCCACGGGTTTGCGACTTCATCACTCACTGCTTCCTTGCTACCGGCATTGCCGTAACCTAAACCGCCATTCGTGGGGGTTGGTTCGACAAATCGAACTTTATAATGAACTAATGACCGCTATACTGAACAGGGCGCCTGGGAGCGTCAACCCATTTCAGGATGATTTACAAAACACATGACCGGTATAACGAACACCCTACCGATAAATAACCCGAGCCGAATCGATCTGCTGGCCCTTTCAATCAAACGCGAGCGCCTGGCCGCCGGGCTTTCCTTGACCGAGCTGGCGAAGCGCGCCGGGGTGGCGAAGTCGACCTTGTCTCAATTGGAGTCGGGAATCGGTAACCCCAGCATCGAAACCTTGTGGTCGCTGGCGATGGCAATGGGCTTGCAAGTCACCCGATTCTTCGAGCAACCCCAGCAGACCCTGCGGGTGATTCGCGCCAACGAGGGCATGACGACCTATGCCGAGACTGCCAATTATGCAGCGACACTGCTTGCCGATTGCCCGGCGGGAGTACAACGCGATATCTACCGGCTCAAAGTGCAGCCCGGCGAAGTCCGGCTATCTCAGCCCCACCCACTGGGCACCGTAGAGCACGTGGTGCTGTGCAGTGGCAGTGCCCATATCGGCCCGGCGACTGGACCTGTATTGCTGAACGCTGGCGACTACATCAGCTACCTGGCTAATGTGCCTCACGTGTTCGAAGCACTCGAAGCGGACACCACTGCGGTGATGGTGATAGAGCATTCCTGAGGCAGGTGCCATCGACACGGCGGGTGCCCGCGTCTTGAATCGCCCTGAGTTTCTAGGCGCCCTGACAGCTACGCACGACGCCCCTGGCTCCAATGTGGGGTTAACAGAAACCATTAGAACCCTAATGGAATTCTGGCGCCATAGCGCACGAGCCGCAGCAAAACAACCCAGGGTCACTCGGTCTATCGCTGCTTCGGTATCGCCGCATATGGCAATATCCGCCTCACCACTTCTGATGAGTCTGGCCGCATCGCCGATAGCCTGTACCCCTGCAGCACAGACCGTTACGGGCGCGCCGAGCGGCCCTTTGAAACCGTACCGGATGGAAACGTGCCCGGCCGCCATGTTGGCGAGGAAAGACGGTGCAGTGAACGGCGACAATCGGCGAGGACCACGCGCATCGGTGGTACGTACAGCGTCGGCAATCGCGCCAAAACCACCTACGCCCGATGCAATGATCGTGGCGGTACGCTCCTGGTCTGCGACATCAGTCGGATGCCAGCCTGCCTGCACCAGAGCTTCGTGCGCGGCCACAAGTGCAAACTCGATGAAGCGATCCATCTTTCTTGCGGTCCTTGGCCGAAATGATGCGCTCCGGGTCGTAACCCGCGATGGCATCACTCCTCCAGTGAGGGCACCTGACCGCCTACTGTAACGCCTGCCCCCCCGGCTAAAGAACGGCGAGAGGACGGGTGGCGTCTTCTCCTCCAGGCTCGCGTGCTACGTCAGTTTCGCTGTTCAGTTGACCCTTATTGTCAGGACGGATCTTGAACCAGATGGAGTACATCGCTGGCAGGAACACCAGCGTCATGATGGTTCCGATGAACGTGCCTCCGATCAACGTGTAGGCCAGCGTCCCCCAGAAGACGGAGTGTGTCAGGGGAATGAACGCCAGGATTGCCGCCAGCGCTGTCAGCAGTACCGGGCGGGCACGTTGGACCGTAGCTTCGACCACCGCGTGAAACGGATCCAGCCCTTCTTGCGCGTTGTGATGGATTTGGCCAATCAGAATCAGCGTATTGCGCATCAAAATGCCTGAAAGGGCGATTAGACCTACCAGAGCGTTGATACCAAACGGCTGCTGGAAGATAAGCAGTGTCGGCACCACACCAATCAACCCCAGTGGCGAGGTGAGGAACACCATGATCATCGCCGAGATCGAACGTACCTGCACAATAATGACCAGTAGCGTCATGGCAATCATGATCGGGAACAACGGCAACATCGCTTTACCGGCTTTGCCCGACTCCTCGATTGCACCCGCCTGCTCGATCCGGTACCCGTCAGGCAGCTTGTCGATGACCGGCTGCAGCTCTTTCATGATCACGCTCGAGACGTCCGGTGGCTGCAGGCCTTCGGCAATGTCACCGCGCACGGTAATGGTCGGCGTGCGATCACGACGTCGGAGGATCGGATCCTCCATACGAACATCGACCTCTCCCACCTGAGACAGCGGGATCCGCTGACCTGCCGTGCCTACCAGAGTAAAACCTTCTATCTTGGCGGGATCGAGCCGGATATCACCCGCTGCGCGACCAACCACCTGCACCGAACGAATGTCCTCACGAACTGCGGTGATCGGTACTCCGGCCAACAGGAACTGCAGTTGCTGCGCGACTGAGTTTGACGTCAACCCCACCGCCTCCAAGCGATCCTGATCCAGAGCCAAATGCAGCGTCGGCGTCAGTGGCCCCCAGTCAGTGTTGACGGTTCTCATCATCGAGCTCGATTGCATCACGTCCTGTACCTGGCCCGCGATCTCGCGCAATTTCGACGGATCAGACCCCATCACCCGATAGGCAACAGGGAACGGCGAATACGGACCAAACACAAGCTGAGTCACCCTGACACGCGCTTCTGGGGCAAGTCCCTCGGCAGCGGCCTCGCGGAGACGGAACTTGAGGGCCTCGCGCTCCTCCTGGCTGTCCGTCAGCACCACAATCTTCGCAAAAGACGGATCGGGGAGTTCCGGCGCCATCGCCAGATAGAAACGCGGCGCTCCTTGCCCGATATAAGCGGTGACGATTTTTGCCTCATCCTGCTTTTGCAGCCAAGCCTCTATCTTGGCGGTAGTGGCGCTGGTCTGTTCAATGGAGGTTCCATAAGGCATTTGCACTTCAATCAATACCTCTGGACGGTCCGAGGTAGGGAAGAACTGTTTCTTGACCAGGCTCATGCCGAGAATCGCCACGCCAAACATTGCGATAACAGTACCGGCTACCAGCCATTTGCGAGCGATGACACGCGTCAACACCTGGCGGAAGTGGTTGTAATTTCGGGTGTTGTAGATGGCCGCATGACCACCCTCCACCTTCTTGATGTTCGGCAACATCTTCACACCCAGGTACGGGGTAAAGGCCACCGCAACCACCCAGGAGGCAATCAGGGCGATGCCCACGATCCAGAACATGTTGCTGGTGTACTCGCCGGCTGTCGACTGCGCGAAGCCGTTGGGCATAAAGCCGATAGCCGTCACCAGCGTACCGGAAAGCATCGGTGCGGCTGTATGACTCCAGGCATACGCGGAAGCTTTGATGCGGTCGTAGCCCTCCTCCATTTTCACCACCATCATTTCGATAGCAATGATGGCGTCGTCCACCAACAGTCCGAGCGCCAGAATCAACGAGCCAAGGGTGATACGGTCAAAGTTCTTTCCAGTGGCCGCCATCACCACAAACACCACAGCCAACGTCAACGGCACAGCCGCAGCGACCACAACGCCTACACGCCAGCCCATGCTGAGAAAGCAGACGAGCATCACCACAAGCAGCGCGACGAAAAACTTGACCATGAACTCGCCGACGGCCGAACTGATATTTACAGATTGATCGGTGACCTTGGAGAGCGTCATGCCCAAAGGCATGCCTTCATTTATCTTGACCGTCTCCGCGTCCAGCGCCTTGCCGAGGTCAAGACCGTTCCAGCCCTCACGCATCACGATCCCCAGCAACAAGGCCTCTTCACCGTTATTACGCACGAGAAAGGTTGCCGGATCTTCATAACCACGTTCGATCGTCGCCACGTCCGAGAGCTTCAGCGTCCGCCCCTGAACCGCAATGGGTGTGTCACGAATCTTTTGCACCTTATCGAAGGCGCCATCCAGCCGGAGGAAGACTTGTGGCCCGTTGCTTTCGATCGAACCGGCAGGCGTGAGCACGTTCTGATTGTTCAGCGCGGCAAAGATGTCCTGAGGCGATACGCCCAAGGTGGCCAGCCGATCATGGGAAAAGGAAACAAAGATGCGCTCGGGTTGCTCACCAATAATGTTGACCTTCTTCACGCCCGGCACATGCAACAGTTGTTGGCGCAACGACTCTGCATCACGCACCAACAGTCGCTGCGGTTCGCCTTTGGCTTTCAGGGCGAACAGTGCAAATGTCACGTCCGAAAACTCGTCGTTGACCATTGGCCCGATGACACCCGCCGGCAGCTTCCGGGCCTCATCGTCGAGCTTTTTACGCGCCTGATAGAACTCCTCCTGCACTTGCGAGGGCGGCGTGCTATCGCGCAGTGACACCATCGTGAAAGCGAGGCCTGGACGGGTGTAAGTTTCCGTGCGGTCGTACCATTTCAGTTCTTGCAGGCGTTTTTCAAGTGGCTCTGCTACCTGATCCTGCATCTCCTGCGCCGTGGCGCCCGGCCACGCGGTAATGACCGTCAATTGCTTGACCGTAAACGGAGGATCTTCCGCACGCCCCAGTTGGAAGAAGGACAGGATGCCCGCAACGGCGATCAGGAAGATCAGAAACACCGTGATGGAGCGCTCACGAACGGCGATCGCGGAAAGATTGAAGCGCCCCTCGCTCATGGATGACTCCCGGCAACCTTGACGTCACCCGGTTGAGCCAGTCTCACCTCCTCACCATCGCGCAGCAGATGCGCGCCTAACGCTACAATCTGCTCGCCGACCTTGAGATCGCCTGCGACTCGCGCTGCGTCGTCGCTCAAGCCCAGGACCTGAACAGATCGCCAAGTCACTTTCGCCGGTGTACCGGCGATGACCCACACGCCAGTGCCTTGGCCTGGGTCATAAACGGCAGCGATCGGTACTTGCAGCCCCTGCCCTTGCGTGGTGCTTTCAGCGATCCGAAGTGTGACGGTCGAACCTAGCGGTGCATTGGCCAGTGCGCCCTCAAGCACATACCGCGCCTCGAAGGTGCGCGTCATACGGTCGGCCGAGTCAGAAAGCAGCCTCAGCTTCGCTGTAACTGCACCCGTGGTATTGCCATAAAGCGTCGCCTGCGCAGTGGATCCTGCTGTGGGGCGTAGCGTCTCGGGCAGATGCACGATGGCTTCGCGTTGCCCTGCCCGCGCCAGTCGAACCACGGGCTGTCCCGGGCTGACAACTTGTCCGGGCTCGGCGAGCGTCTCCACCACTACGCCGTCGGAATCCGCAAACAGCACCGCATAACCAGAAGCATTGCGGGCAACGTCAGCCTGCGCTTCAGCAGCGCTGAGCTGCGCTTTTGCGGTATCCGCTGCGGCTTTGATCTGGTCATAGGCCGATGCAGAAATAGCACCTGCGGCGACCAGGTCGCGATATCGCGCCTCGTCATCTGCAGTCTGCTTGGCTCGGGCCCGAGCGGCTATGACTGACTCTTGCTGTGCTCGCGCCTGCAACCCCAGGTCGATTGGGTCAAGGCGCATGAGTGGCTGCCCACGTTTAACGGTCTGACCAGTGTCAACCAGACGTTCAAGCACCTTGCCTGATACCCGAAAACCCAGATCGCCCTGGACGCGGGCAGCCACGACACCCGTGAAAGAACGTGAGACGTCGGACGAAGCCTGAACCGCAGAAGACCTCACCAAAGGGGCCTGCGTGCGTGGATCTTCAACGGTGGATGAGTCGCCACACGCCGTCAGGACGAGAGGCAACAAGCAAGCGGCAATGGGGACAGGTCGAAGCCGGCGCATAGGTTCCCTTACTTAAAAAATAGGACAGGCGTCATATTCTCAGTCTGGTGACCATATCTGTCAATGGTCACATATTATGAAATACCGAGCCCCTTAATCTCAGCACTAGTATCGCCGTAATCTGTTGGCCAACCTGGAGCTTAGCCCAAAGAGTGTCGATTGACAGAAAGTGACCATAACGTAATATGGTCACAAACATCCTCAATTGAAGGAACCTCAATGCCTACCCTCCGTCCCGTTGCTCTCTTGGTGAGTGCCAGCTTGATGACAGGTTGCGCGGTCGGTCCGGACTATCACCGTCCGGACGCCCCACTTTCGGACCATTACCTGGGGCAGTCTTCTGTCGAACAGAGGCCAGGGGCGACGCCGGCCGGTCTTGTCGCCTGGTGGGAAGGCTTTGGTGATCCACTGTTAGCCGACTTCGTCTCCAAGGCACTTGAGCAGAACCTGGATCTGGCGCAGGCGTCGGCGCGAGTCACGCAGGCACGGGCCGGACTGGGCGTCGCAAATGCCGCTTTACTGCCCTCGGGGAACATCAGCGGACAGGCCGCGCGCTCCTACCAGTCAATCGAGACGCCGCTCGGCCAGGTGTTGAACTCAACGCCTGGCTATGATCGGTACGGAAGTTCCTACGAGGCCAACCTCGATGCCAGCTGGGAGGTAGATGTCTTTGGCGGATTGCGCCGCGGACGCGAGGCTGCTCTGGCCGAGTACCAGGCGTCCCAGGCGGGCGTCGCTGCCACACGATTGGCCATCGCCGCGCAGACCGCTGATATCTACATCACTATCCGCGGACTGCAGACCCGGCTGGACATTGCGAACCGACAAGTCAAAACACAGCAGGAGCTACTAGAGAAAGTCCAAATGCTCTACAGCAAGGGGCTCGCCGCCAACTATCAGGTTCGCCAGGCCGAGGGAGCGCTATCGCAGGTCCAAGCGACAGTGCCGGTCCTGCAGACCGGTCTGGATGCTGCCATGAATGCGCTGGATGTCATGCTCGGCACGCCGCCAGGCACTCACCGCACACAACTGGCAAGTGCGGGGAGCATTCCTGTAGCGCCGCAATTAAAGGCGATGGGAACGCCGGCCGATTTGCTGCGCCGCAGGCCAGACCTCATTGTGGCTGAGCGCCGTCTTGCGGCCTCAAACGCACGCATCGGGGAGGCGATTGCCGAGTACTACCCGAAATTCTCCCTTAACGCATTGCTGGGCAGTGCCACGGCTGTATCCGCAGGCAACCTTTTTACTGGCGGCGCCAGCCAGTCGGCGGGCGTATTGGGATTGCGCTGGAGGCTCTTCGATTTTGGTCGCATAAACGCCCAAATCGACCAAGCCAAGGGACAGGAAGCCGAAACCCTGGCCGCTTACCGTCAGTCTGTGCTGCGCGCCACCGAGGATGTGGAGAACGCGCTCTCCTCACTGGTGAATCGGGAAGCTCAAGCAACCACCCTCACCGGGGGAGAGGCGTCTCTGACACAGGCTCGCCAATCGTCGTTCATTGCCTATGAGAAAGGCACGGCCAGCCTGATCGACGTCCTGCACGCCGACGAGACGATGCTGCAGGCTTCCGATGCCCGGGCACAAGCACGAACGGAATCGGCACGGGCGGCGGTCGCGGCATTCAAGGCGCTCGGTGGTGGCTGGCAGCCTCCTGAAGCCCAGCCTGTTGCGACACGATGATTTAACCAGGTGACGTAGCACTTGATGCACGCACCTACCCCTCCTCTTTCAGCTACTACCCAATCCGAGCGCGGGTTCGTTCACCGACTGACGCGGTCAGTAGCCAATTGCTCAATAGAAACCAACCGGAGTACAGCGAAATGAAGTCGAACGAGAATTCCTGGGTGCTCATCACCGGAGCATCAAGCGGATTTGGCGAGGAGTTTGCCCGGCAATATGCAGCACAGGGAAAATCGCTCGTTCTGGTAGCAAGAAGACTGAGCAAGCTCGAAGCACTATCGGCGCAGTTGCGCGAACGCTTCGGCGTTGATGTGATCGTCGAACAAGTAGACCTGTCCTCGATCCCTGCGATCATCGAACTGCATGAGCGACTCAGCGAACGCAATATAGTGATCGATGTGCTCATCAACAATGCGGGTCATGGATTGCAGGGGCCTTTCCTGGATCAATCTCTGGATGAGTCTCTGACCATGATTGATTTGGATATCGCCAGCCTGACAGGGCTGACACGCCTTTTCGCGGCCGACATGCGAGCCCGCAAACGTGGGCACATCCTGATGGTCGCCAGCTTGCTGTCCTTCCAGGGCGTGAAGAATTTCGCCGTTTACTCTGCCGCGAAAGCCTATGTTCTTCGCTTCTCTGATGCGCTTCATCGCGAACTGAAAAAAGACGGCGTCGTCGTTACCGCACTCTGCCCAGGAATGTCGGATACCGGATTTGCAGAAAGCGCCAAGCAACGGATCACACCGGCCTTAAAAATGGTGATGATGCAGCCTCAACCCGTCGTGCGTGCAGGAATCCGTGCACTGCAAGCCGGACGCATGAGTGTGGTGCCGGGTTTTGGCAACAAGGCCATTACTGTCTTGACTTGGGCCACGCCTCGTCGGTTTCATCAGAGCCTTATGGCGCAGGTGATGGGAGTCTGAGGGGGCGACAAAGGGGCCTTTTACCTCAGGGGAAAGGCCCGAGATATGTTCTTAAAGGTCGGGAGGCAACGCATGCTCCCGACAGGACATTTATCGTGTAACAGCACTCAATTAGAAGCGGTAACTAACGGACGTACCGAGCCCGTTCGCACTGTTCTTGAATTTGGCACTGTATGCACCTCTGTTCGCGGAGGCGTCGTTGATCTGCACGCTCTCCTCCCATAGGTAGGAATAAGCAACATCGATCGTGACATTGTCCGCCGGAGTCCAGCCAGCACCGAAGCTGATAACCTTCCGGTCGCCCGTGGGAATACGTGGTCCTCGGTTGGTGTTGTTGGTGGGCGACTGGTCGACCGAGAAGCCTGCGCGAAGTACCCATTGGCTGTTCAATTTGTACGCCGTGCCGATAGCGTGAGCCCACGTATCATGCCAGTTCTGTTCTTCGGTAATAGTGCCCAGTGAGCCGCTCAACAAAGGGGGTAAACCCGTGTTCTCGATGGTTAATTCTTTAAAGCGACTCCAGCGTGTCCAGGTACTCCCCAAATATAGAGTCCAGTCATTATTGAGCTGATGAGTCACCGAGAAATCCACTGACTCTGGGGTATCCACATCCAGCGAAGCGTCATAACTCCGACCGCTGACCCCCAACACGCTAAAGATGCCGTCGGTGACCTTGGTCTTGGCGTCCAAGTGGTAACTGACCTTGGAATGGTAAGTCATGCCCAAGCGAGTTTGGTCTGTAGCCTGCACCAGGATACCGGCGTTGAAACCGAGGGCCGTGTCATCGCCCGTGCTTTTGAGTTTTCCGTCATTGCGACCTGGGCTCAGTGGATTGGGCACCATCCCGGACAGCTCACCGGTGATGCGGTTGATAGTCGGACCGAACCCGATCGAAACTTTGTCGTTAAAGGCATAGCTGATAGTGGGCTGGAACGTAAGCGTCGTGACCTCACTTTTGTTGGCGTAGTAACGCCCGGCAAAATCGCTGCCGTAGTCAGTCATCAGACCGAAAGGTACATAAAAGCCTACACCGAACGCCCAATGCTCATCGATGGGTTTGACGTAGTAACCCATAGGCACTGTGGTGGTTGGCACCATGTCGCGTCTTCCTGGCCTCCGAATGTACTGCGGGTTTGGCTTATGTCGGTCTTCGCGAATAGAGTCGCCGCGCCCACGCTGACCTGCTCTCTTTTCAATCGAGACATGCCCGCCGGATTACCGAAGACCGTGCTCGCATCTTCAGCGGATGAGGAGCGCCCGGCAAACCCGGCCCCCATCCCGCTGACGCTTTGTTCATTGAGAGCGAAACCGCTTGCAAACACATTTGAAGATGCGAGCACGACAGCGAGGCCAAATGGGCTCTTGAGCACTATTTTTTCATTGTTTGAACTCTATGGGGATCACTGAGATGAAGCAGTAGAAGCAATGGCTCACCATATTTATTCATGTGACCAATTCAGTCAACGGTCACAATGCGAATAAATGAAATGCCCTTCGACGACTGGAAGAAGGGCAAAGTGAAAAGCCGTTTTGGTGATGTGTCGCTTACACAGGCATGACGTAAACCGTTAGCCGAAGGTCAAGGCATGAGGCTACGCAAAATGAGGTTGGAGGTGAGCGTGGGCGCCTCCTCGACATAATCGAGGTTGTACTGCAGGAGTAAAGGATTGACGAAAGGCCGCAAAGCCAGATGTATCGCTTCTACTGTTTCGTCCAGGGGAGTCTTGCGTTCAAATTCGCCGATCTCTCGCCCCTCCCGCACGATTTGCAACACGAAGCGTTTGATCTGTGCGTCATAAGCCTGCGTACTGGGCCAGCTTTCCGACGCCGCGAATGCTGCAATGTCATAGAGTTTTCGGTCGTTAAAGAACAGATTCACACCTGTGGCGATCACAGTTTTGACCAATCGTCGAAAGCGCTCCGTCGGCGACAGGTCTTCTATATTGATCGCTTGCTCCACAGCCGCGACGATTTCTGCCAGACAATTTGCGCAGATGGCTTCACCGATCGCCTGCTTGGAATCAAAAAATTTGTAGATGTAGGCCTTGGAAAACCCGATGGCCCTAGCCAGGTCGGAAACCGTGGTTTTGCCGTAGCCGTATTGACTGAAGTGTTCGTTGGCCGCCGCGACAATCTGGTCTCGAATGTCGTGATCGGCTGGGCCACGGGGGCTGGGCGAAGCTGAAGATATTGATGGCTGATTCATGGGAACAGCTTACTCATCCTATCGAGGACTGACAACTTGTGACCGACAAGATATATAGTCACAAATCGACCATGAAGAATCTAACGCTACATTACCTGGCGACACTGTGTAGCCTGCGTGTAAATGCCCGGGCCACACTGCAACGCAGTCCTGTTTGTGCGGATGTTGAGTGGCCTTGACATGTTCGCTCAATTGAAACAGTCATGGCGCACTCAACAGCAGATTACGATCTCCACCTCGCAGCATCCGAGGCTAGACCTCTGATTCCTTCAGACTAAAACCTTGTGGCATCACACTCTCCACTCCCCTATAAGGCTCAAACCAATTCGGCTAAAGATGCCGGGTTGAAGCCCTTCAGATCTGCGTAGTCGCCTTTTTCCACTTTGGCGGCCCAGCTTGCTCCCGCTGGACTGCGTAGCAGGCCCAATTCAGGGCCGCTTCGCGCCCCAGCGGGAGCAAGCTCCCTCGCCACAGATACTTCTCAGGCCTCGGCTGGCCGACTATCAGAAATCAACCGATGCTGAAAGCTGAAGGGTACGTGGAGCGCCCAGGCCGCCGGACAGGCCACTGCCGTCGCCGCCACTGTAGGAGCCGAGCCAGTAGGCCCGGTTGGCGAGGTTCTCTACGTTAGCCCGTAAGGTCACAGGTTTGGACATGACCTTGGTGGTGTACCGACCGCCCACATCGAAAACGGTGTAGGACGGCAACTCCATCCGATGGTCGTCCGTAACGTAGCGGCTGCCTACGTAGTTCGTGCCTGCGGTCAGGGTTAGCCCAGGGACCCTCTCCAGATCGTACTCGACCCCAAGTTTGCCGATGATTTTCGGAACACCGGTCACCTGATTGCCTTCGTTCGCCGCTACCTGCGCCTTCGTCAACACCGCCTGCGTGTAGGAGACACCGCCCATCAAACGCAGATCTGGTTGGGCCTCACCGAAGAAGCTCCATTCCACGCCGCGGTTACGCTGCTCACCATTGACGCCAAAAATACGGGTGACCGGGTCGGTAAAGGTGCTGGGTTTTTCGATCTGGAACACGGCCAACGTAGTGGCGAACGTACCCAGGTCAAGCTTGGCGCCCACCTCATACTGCTTTGTCTGGATCGGGCTAAGGATTTCACCCGGGTTGGCTGCCGTCGTCGGAGCCGTCCCCCCCTTGGACAGACCTTCGATGTAGTTCGCGTAGACCGATACATCGTCAGTGACCTTGACCAGCAACGCGGTAGCCGGTGAAACACGGCTCTCGTCGTAGTGAGAGGTCTTGACCCGCGCCGGAGTCAGGTTAGTGCTCTCCACCGACTGACGTCGCACACCCACCGTCCATTGGATGCGATCATCAAGGAACGAAAGGGTATCGAGAAAAGCCAGACTGCCCAGCTTGTCTTCGGTCCGAGAGGTAACAGCACCGAATTTGCCCAAGGGCGGCGTTGGACCAAAGTCAAGGTTGTAGTAGTTGGTGGTCACGTAATTGGGGATCTGGAGATCCTTGAAGCTCATCTCCGACTTGTACTGAGTGGCCGCCAGCGACCATTGGTGGCCTACGGGACCGGTGTCGAAGTTGCCCTTCAGGCCAACCTCGCCCGATTTCTGGGTGCCCTGCCCATCCGAGCGATAAGCCAGAACATTGATATCACCGGCGTTGTTGACCAGCGTGTCGCGCGTCATCAGGGCGTTGCGGCCGCCGTCCCTCTGCCCATAGGCCGCAAAGGCGGTGAGCGAGTCATTCAAATCGACCTCGCCTCTGAGCAAAAAGGTTTCGGTGTCGTTGGTGGTGTATGCCCAGTCAGGTGCCAGCGCGTAATCACCTTTCTTCGCGCGGGGTACGTTGGTGACCTTGGGGTTGACCGAGAAAATCCCGAAATAGTTCGCGCCCTCCAGATGTTCACGGTGCTTGTAGGCGTCCAACGACAGGCGAATGCGTTCGGCGCGCCAGTCCAGGCCCAGCGCATTGAGCTGCATGTTTTGTTTCTGATCGTCCACAGCGGTATCGCCGTCGCGGTACGCCCCGTTGTAGCGGATACCAAACTGATTCTGCTCGCCAAAGCGCCGACCCACATCGGCATGCGCACCGTATAAACCATTGGATTCAAAAGAGGTCGTCAGGCGTGTCAGGGGTTCGTCGCCAGCGCGCTTGGGCACCATGTTGATGCTGCCTGCGACGCTGCCATCCGGCGGCATGCCGTTCAGCAGCGCAGACGGGCCCTTGAGCACTTCGATGCGTTCGGCCAGCTCGGTCGCGCCGCGCAGGTTCGGCGCCATGCCGATCAGGCCGTTGTAGGTGATGTCGTTGGCGCTGGTATTGAAGCCACGAATGAAGAAGGTTTCGAGGATGGCCCGTTTGGAGGGAACGTTCACCGATGGATCGGTTGCGCCGATGACCGAACCGATGTCCTTCGCCTGGTGGTTGCGCACGAATTCATCGGTGTAGCTGATGGCGCTGAAGGGCGTCTCCATAAAATCCTTGGTGCCCAGCAGCCCGACTCGACTGCCAGTGGCAACCTGGCCTCCCGCATAGGCGGGCGGCAGGTCGGCAGTTGCACCCATAGTGCCCTCCACCGTCGTTTCAGACAGCACAAGACTACCTTCGCCAGTGCCCGTCGGAGACTGTGTTGACGGCTCAGGCGCGGCAGCCACAGCCATCGATCCCCCGGTCAGCCCTAGTAACAGAGCCATGTGTACGGCAGAGAAAGTTCGATTCAAGGTAAACGAAAAAGCGCGTTGCGTAGCCTGCGATGAATCAGGATTGGCGCTGTGTGGGCGGCCGTGTTCCGACATGCTGGATTCCTTTCGATGCGAAGAATTGAAGTTCATTCATTAGGTTTCCGTACCAGAACGCCAATTCCTCAATCCAAATGATAATAATTTGCATATACCGCACCGAGAACACACCAAGGGGCTGGCTCAGTGCTGATCTCCCAATGACCGAAGCAACATTCGAAAACCACAAAAAAGGGCCGGTGCCTGAAGAGGACCAGCCCTTTGTGCGCCAGATACGTCGTGAATCAGCCCTTGTAGCCCTGAACCACCTCGTCAGCCATTCGATTGAGACAGGTCACGCTAGCGGTACACAGATACCAGGTCTGAGCATCGACAAAGATGACACGGCCGTTGTTCCAGGCCTTGGTCTTGCGCAACAGCGGGTTATCCAGGCTCTTGATGTCCAGTGCCGGACGATGCTCCATCACCGCGGTTCGGTCGATTACATAAAGAATGTCGGGATCGGCCTGTTGGATAAACTCATTGGAAATCGGCTGCCCATGCAAACCGGCTTCGATGTCAGTGCTGGCCGGTTTCACGCCCAGGGTGTCGAAGACAAAGCCGTAGCGCGACTTCACGCCGTAGGAGGTGAAGGCGCCGTTGTTATGCAGCACGATCAAGGCTTTCTCTGGACGCCCTTCGGTGACACGGCGGGTCTGTTCCACCTTGGCGTCCATTTCCGCGACTTTCTGGCGGGCCAGTTCTTCTTTGCCGAGGATGTGGCCCAGGAGGGTCAAATGCTCCTTGGCTGTGCCGATGAAATTGCCTTGTTTGTTGGTCAGGTCCACGTCGTCGTAGACGGTCGGGGCGATCTGGCTGAGATCCTTATAGCTTTGCGCCTGGAGCGGAGAGATCAGAATCAGGTCCGGCTTGAGCGCATGCAACCGCTCGAGATTGGGCTGAATAGTCGATCCGACATCCATGACATTCGAGTCGTCACGGTATTTGGCGAGAAAGCTGGTGACGTAGTCCTTGGCGATACCCACCACCGGCGCGCCCAACTGATCGAGTGTATCGAGCTCGCTCATATCGAAAGCCACTACGCGCTCGGGCAGTTTGCTCACCACGGTTGTGCCCAGAGGATGCTCGATCTTGATCGGCTCGTAGTGCGCCTGCGCACTCACTGGCGGCGCGGCCTCTGCCGCCGGTTTGTCACAGCCCTGCAGCCCGGCCGCTACGGCCATTGCCAGTAGCACTCCACAGAATTTGTTCGCGTGATCCGTGCTCATATCAGTTCCCTTGAAGGTGATGGGTTGAAGTAGTTGCAGACAAACCCTTGTTCGCTCTGCAGGATTTCGAAATCCAGATCAAACAGTTCCCGCAGGTGCGCCTCGGTCACCACCTCCGCGACCGGGCCGTGGCAGTGAATTCCCCCGCCTTTCATGGCAACGATATGATCGGAATAGTTGGCCGCGAAGTTGATGTCATGGACCACCAGGATCACTGTGCGGCCTTGCTCATCACACAAACGACGCAGGGCACGCATGATCTGTACGCCATGCTTCATGTCGAGGTTGTTGAGCGGCTCGTCCAGCAACAGGTAATCCGTTTGCTGGGCAATGGTCATCGCCAGGAAGGCCATCTGCCGTTGTCCGCCGCTGAGCTCGTCAATGTAGGAGAGGCGCAGGGACTGCAAAGACAAGAACTCGATGGCTTCATCGATTGCCTCGCGATCCTGGGCGGTAAGCGCTCCACGGCTGTAGGGGAAGCGCCCGAAGGCGACCAGTTCCTCGACGGTCAGGCGCAGGTTGAAATCCGGGGACTGGCGCAAGGTGGCCACGCGCTTGGCATAGTCGCGAACGGGCACATCCAGAATGCTCCGCCCGCCAATCAGCACGTCGCCCCGGGTCGGCGCCAGCAGGCGAGCAATCAACATCAGCAGCGTGGTCTTGCCCGCGCCGTTTGGGCCGATCAGCGACGTGACCTGCCCCGGTGGAAACCGGACGCTGACGTCACTCAGGACGTGCCGGGTGCCATAGGCCTTGTAAACGTGATTGAGGGCGATCATGGGGTGCCTCGGGTTCGAATCATCAGCGCAAGGAAATACACACCACACACCAGGTTGATGAGAATGCTGACGGAGGTGTTGTAGTTGAATATCTGCTCGACCAGGTATTGGGCGACAATGAAAATGCCAATGGCGATGGCGCAACTCATGGGCAACGTGACCCGGTGCCGAGCGGTTCGGGCAAGCGCATAGGAGATGTTCGCAACGAACACGCCCATGAATGCCGTCGGCCCGACGAGGCTCGTCGAGATCGCCACCAAAATGGCGATAAGTGCCAGTTGAAGTCGCACGCTGCGCGGGTAATCGACCCCCAGGGAAATAGCCTGGTCACGTCCCAGGGAAAGCACATCGAGCACCGGCAGGGTTCGTTGGGCGATGCAGCACACCGCCGCGACCAGCACGCCCGAATAGATCACTTGCCCAGGTTGCGCCTTGTTGAAGGAGGCGTAGTTGAACCCTTGGAAAATCGAGAATTCTCCGGGGCTGATCTTCAGCTGGATGAATTGGGTAAACGTCCCCATCACCATGCTCAGTACCAGTCCCAACAGGAGCAGCAGGTACACGTTGTTGCTCCCGTCACGGAACAGCCACCGATGAATAAGCCATGAATAGCCGAGCATCAGCAGGACCGACAACAGGACGTTACCGTCACGCCCCAGCAACACCAGGCTCTGGTTGCCCAGCAGCAGGATCAGCAGTGCCTGGAACAGCAGGTAGATCGCCTCATACCCCATGATCGCCGGCGTCAGTATTCGGTTGCCGGCGATGGTCTGGAAAATCACCGACGAATAGGCAATGCACACCCCGGCAATGCACATCGCCGCCAAACGGGTCAGTCGCTTGGGAATGACGTAGTCGAAGTCCAGGCCGGCTCCCAACAACAGGAACCCGATCGCCAGCACCAGAACCAGCAGCCAGAGACCATAACGGGTAGCCACGCGCCTCATGTGTACTTCCTGATCAGCAGCACGAGAAATATCAGCCCGCCCACACTGCCGGCGGTGAGGCCTATGGGCACTTCGAAGGGGTAGATCAGCAGGCGGCCGAGGATGTCGCAGGCCAATAGCAACGACGCGCCGCACAAGGCGACGATGGGCAATGTTCGCTCCAGGTTTTCGCCGTAGTGCAGCGCCACCAGGTTGGGAATCACCAGTCCGACAAAGGGGATCGCCCCCACCGTGATGACCGTGGCGGAAACGGTGACCGCCACGAGCATCAGACCTAGCGCCGCATTGGCCGCGTAGTTCAAGCCCAGACTGCTGGCCATGCCCTCACCCATCCCCAGGACGGTAAACCGGTGCGCATACAGGTAGGTGAGCACGACAATCGGCAGGATCAGATAGATGATCTCGTAATTGCCCTGCACGATTTTCGAGAAGTCACCGAGCATCCAGCCCTGCATGCTCTGCAAGATGTTGTGACGGTAGGCGTAGAACTCGGCGACGGCGCTCAACACGCTGCCATACATCAGCCCTATGACCGGAATCATCACCGTGTTCTTGAACTTGATACGGCGGATGATCGCGACATAAATCAGGCTCGCGGCAAAACAGAACACCAGGGCAAACAGCATCCTGCCGACAGTCCCTGCGGCGGGGGCTACCGTCAGTGAAATCAGAATGCCCAGCTTTGCCGCATCCAGCCCGCCGGACGTGGCGGGCTCGACGAACCGGTTACGCACAATCTGCTGCAGGATCACGCCGCAGACGGCCAGCCCTACCCCGGTAAGTATCAGGGCCGCGAGACGCGGAAGGCGGCTGGCGGTCAGTGTCAGCCAGGCATCTTCGGAAAATGTGAAAAGTGCTGTCCAGGAGACCTGCTTGACTCCCACCATCAGCGAAAGGCAACAGAGCACAACAAACAGGCTCAGCAAGGCTGCACGACTCAAGAATCGTCCTCACTGCCAAGCACCCCGGCAATGCGCCAGCCCTTTGCGGCCCGGCGCTGAGCGAGAAAGTGCGCGTAGAGCCCTGGCTTGGCACTCAATTGCGCGTGGGAACCTCGCTCGCTGATCTGGCCATTATCGAGCACCAGGATCTGGTCGGCCATGGCCACCGTCGAGAGCTGGTGCGCGATGACGATCAGCGTACGCGTACCACGCAAGCGTGCCAGTGCCTCGGCAATAGCGGCCTGGTTTTCGGCATCGAGCGCAGCAGTGGCCTCATCGACCAACAGAATCGGTGCATCCTTGATCAGCGCACGGGCGATGGAAATCCGCTGGCGTTCGCCGCCGGACAGGCGGGCGCCGCCCTCGCCCACGGGTGTATCCAGGCCTTGAGGCAGTCGTTCGATGATCTCCACGACACCGGCTTGTCGTGCCGTTTCCATCACCTGGGCATCACTGGCATCGGGTTTGCCAATGCGAATGTTGTCGGCGATGCTGCCCTGGAACAGGTAAGCATCCTGGAAGATCTGGCTGATCTGGCCGGCCAGTTGCTCGCCGGACATCTGGCGCACATCCACACCACCGACGATCACAGAGCCTTGAGTCACGTCGAAGAAACGCGCGATCAGCCTCACCAGCGTGGTCTTGCCCGAGCCGGAAGCGCCGACCAGAGCGGTCATGCTGCCCGGTTCGATACGCAGGCTGACCTCATGTAATACATCAGCCTGATCCTCGGCATAACGAAAGCTCACGTTGCGCAGTTCGACGGACCCATCGACGGGTGCCTGTGGCGTTTGCGGTTCAGGCAGCGGCTTGACCGCAAAAATCTCACGCACGGCGCCCAACTGGCCACGCGCGCCACGCAACACCTCGCTGTAGCCGGCCACTTCCAGCAACGGATCGATAAAGCGGCTAACCAGCAGCAGTGAAACAATGACCGCGATGACCGATCCCGCCTCCAGGCTTGCGCCCAACAGCTCACCCAGCCATAGCGTGGCGGCCACCAGCAAGGCGGCGAAGCTCGCCTGTACAGCCCACGCATTGAACACCACCGACATTGCCGAGACGTGAATCAACCGTCTCGCGGAGTCCTGCTGGCGCCCGATGGCCTGTTCTAGAAACTGAGTACCACCGTCCTCGCCATTGAACGCCCGCAGCACCGATTGCGCCTGGGCGAACTCGACCATGCGCTGGCTGGTGTGGGCAGCGTTGTACTGGAAGTCCTGGTCGGCACGCTGCCCCAAGCGAGCGGTCAATACAAAGACACCCAAGAGGATCGGCAGCGTCACCAGTGCGATCAGGCCCATCTGCCAGTGCAAGGCGAACAGTGCAATCAGGATCACTACCGGCGTGATCACGCCGGTAATCAGTGGCGTGAAAACGTGGGCGGGAAGCTGCGCCATTTCCATCATGCCCTGGGACGCGACATGGCTTAGCCGCGCGGTATTTTGCGCGGTGAACCAACCCACCGGCAAACGCGCCACGTGGTCACCGAGCCGATGGCGGCCCCGCTGGAGAACCGCGATGCCGACACGGATTCCGGCTTTCTCTACTGTGCGTCGTAGCGCCCAGCAAATCACCATGCCGATCACCAGCGCGATCAACCATTGGCCCGCTGCGCGCGTTTCACTGCCCAGCAAGCTGGTGAGTATCGGCACCAGGGTGACAATCGTCAGCCCGCAGAGCAGGCCGTAGACCAGCGTCATATAGAGATAGCGCCGCAGTACCGGGGCGTCTTCACCCAACAGTTGAATAAAGGTTTTCAGCATGACGGCACCGCCTGTTCCTTGGCCTGTTCGTAGCCGCCCAGTGCCCACAGTCGGGCGTAGCGGCCTTTGCGGGCGAGCAGTTCGTGGTGACGTCCCTGCTCACAAATCGTACCGTTGTCGATCAGAATGATCCGGTCGGCGTGCATCACCGTATCGAGCCGGTGAGCGATCACCATCAAGGTGCGGCCCCGGGCGAATCGCGATAGCGCTTGCTGGAGCTTCACCTCGTTCTCGGCATCGGCTGCCGCCGTGGCTTCATCAAGCACCAGCACCGGCGGGTCCAGCAACACGGCGCGGGCGATACTTACGCGCTGCAACTCGCCGCCGGAGAGCTGCACATCCTCTCCGATCACCGAGTCATAACCGCGCGGCAAGGCGAGGATGCGCTCGTGAATATTCGCGGTGCGTGCTGCGTCTTCGATTTCCTGCTGGCTGGCCGACGGCCTGCCCAAGGCAATGTTGTCGCGCAGGCTGGCATGGATAAGACGTACTTCCTGCAACACAAAACCGATGCGCCGGTACAACTGCGCGCTCTCGATCTGCCTGATGTCGACGCCGCCC
This sequence comes from Pseudomonas helvetica, assembly GCF_039908645.1. NCBI lineage: Bacteria > Pseudomonadati > Pseudomonadota > Gammaproteobacteria > Pseudomonadales > Pseudomonadaceae > Pseudomonas > Pseudomonas helvetica. Next base: position 3,163,995 of record NZ_CP150917.1, on the reverse strand, counting down.
AGCGTAATGCGCCCTTCAGTCGGATCGAAGAAGCGCAGCAGCAGGCGTGCCAATGTCGACTTGCCGGAGCCGGAAGCACCGACAATCGCGGTCACGGTGCCGGGCTTGAGGGTAAAGCCAATGTTCTTGAGCACCGGGCTCTGGCCGTCGTAGCTATAGCCGAGTTGCTCGACGCGAATTTCGGCATTTTCAGGCAACTGCTGGGATTCGCCCACCAGGGTTTCCAGCACCGGCGTTTCCAGTAGCCCATGCACACGCTGGGCAGCGGCGGTAGCATTGTTCAGGTCGTGGGTGATGTAGCTCAACAGCAGCAGTGGCGCGCAAATGCCCGGCGCCACCAAGGCGAAAGGCAAGACTTCTACCGGTGTGATCCAGCCCAGGCTCACCAACAAAGTGCCAAAGGCCAGCACCACACCGAGTACCGCAACCGGGGTGACCATTGCATGGGCGTTGGCCATCGCACTGACCAGCGGCCGGGTGAAGTCGGTGAACGCTTCGGCGAAGGCATCCACCGCCTCACGGTAACTGCCATGGGCCTTGCCCTCGACACCGAAGGCCTTGACCACGGGAATGCCGTTGACGAACTCGACTACTGCGTTGTTGATACGTGCCATACCGGCACCGAACGATTGCATGTTCGCCCCACTGGCCTTGGTTGCCCTGGAGAAAAACAGGAAAAACAGCGGGAATGGCAGCAGGGAGACAATCGCCATGCGCCAGTCCATGGCAAACAGGTACAGGATGGCGATGAGAATCGCACCAACGGTACGGCCCAGCGTGGTAAAGAAGTGCGCAGTCAGGCTGTGCAGCGTACCGATGTCATCCTGCATTGCCTGTTTGACTTCACCCGAAGCCCGACTGGTAAACCAACCCAGTGGCACCTTGGCCAGTCGACGAGTAATCGCCAGACGCAAATGGCCGGTGATGTGATTGTCGGCCAGGTGCGCAACCATCTCGCCCACCGAAATCAACGTCATGCCGAGGAACAGGCACGCCAGGCTGACGCTGACAACCTGCCAGACCTGACTCTGCATCTGGACCCAGCCGGTAGCGACCTCGGCCTGCCCCATCGAGAGCTGTGCGATATGGGCGATGCCGGCCAGTGGCACCATCGTCAGCATGGTCCCGATGGCGGCCAGTACCGCGGCGACAATCAGCCGGCCGCGTACGGGTTTCAGTATCCGGGATACCGAGCCGGCGGCGGGTTTGTCTTTATCACTCATGAGCTCTCCTGAATTACCACTGGTGACAGCCTGAAGGCATGCCTGACTTCCTTTGTGTTCGAGCGTTTTGCGCGTTGCGTACCTTTATTCCGAACGGCGACGCAAAATCCTCAATCGAAATGCGGATTAATCCGTTCGCCGTCGTGAACCGAACGACCGGTCACAGGCCAGCCCCCGATGCAAATGGGTGACAGGCCCGAAGGCCCGCAGCGATGTATTTCTCGACGGAGGACACCGACACCTTCAACTCGGCCGCGATATCCCGGTGGCCCATGCCATGCAACTTGCACATCAGCAACGCTTCGCGGGCCTTGAGTGGCTTGTTATGCAAGGCAACATCGATCTGTGACAGGGCCTCGGATGCCAGCGCACGAACCTCTTCTGATGGCACCTGAGGCTCGGCTTGCTGCATCAGCCCTTCCAGATGGCTGGCCTCAAGATGCCGGCGGCGATACAGATCTATCACCATGCCTTTGGCGATTTGAGTCAGATGACGGCGTGAGTTCTCGGTTGAGGGAACCCGGCCCTTCCTGATGAGATTGAGATAGACGTCATGGGCCAGATCCGCGGCATCCACCGAATTGCCCAGCTTGCGACGCAACAAATTGCACAACCAGCGGTAATGGTCGACATACAGCTTTTCAAATTGCTCCTGGGACGCGAACGCTCCGTTGTCCACAACACCTCTCCTGAGACGATGGTCTTCGCGATCAGATTTTGACTAATGCGAATAGGTATGATTATTATTTAACATCATACGGTGTTCATAGAGCCCCTGCAATGCGACCTCATTGCAACTCCTTTGACGCCCGGAGCCTGGGCGTTACACCAGACCGAGGATCGGTCTGTCGGCACTCGGTGCCACCTCTACTTCTTACTGTTCAGTTTGATAAGGCGGGAAATTTCCATGATGGAACTCAGTCCAGATTCGTTACCGAAGCTATCTGTCAACGGTCACGAGGAACATATCTGGCTCTTGCAGCAGCAATACCCCGAACGCATCCTCAAACACCTCTGCGCCTGGCGGCTCGACGCTGATGTCGATCTTTCAAGGCTCGAGTTGGCGATCAAGGCCGTCATCGAAACACTGCCTGATTTGAATGCACGCTATCAATTCAACGACGACGGCGAAGTGGACAAGGTCCACGCCAGTGACTGGAAATCCTGTGTCGAACTCATTCGCTCACACTCCGACGCCGAAGCCACCGAGCAATTGCTTTCGCGGCAAGCGGCATCGTGGGATGCGCAAAGCCAGCCGCCATTCAAGGCGCTGATGATTCAAACCAGGCAGAACGTTATCCTGGCGTTCGTGATCCATCAGATCCTCGACCAGACCTGCCAGGAGATCGACCTGTATCGCGGGGTCCTGAACGCCTATGTCGGTCACTCGACCAGCGACACCCCGTGGTTACGCCGTCAGGCCGATGGCAAGGATGCAGCGCCAGCAGCCAGTACACCCAACGCCCGGCCAGTGACCAACAGCAGTGAAGTGGCGACGATTATCCTTGGCGAATTCCGTGGTGCCCTGGCTGAGCCCGACATGCAACTTACGGATGACTTCTTTGATTTCGGCGGCCACTCCCTGCTGGCCACCCGCATCATTGGCAAGCTATTGAGCAGCCACGGCATCGAAGTCCAGTTCAATGATTTTTTCAGCGCCCCTACCGCCGAGGCCCTGGCATCACGGGCCCACGTCATCGCGCATGACAACCCGGCAGCGTCTGCGCCTGGCCTGCCACAGGACGTGCAGCGCGCGCCTTTCGCGCTGGCCCAGGCCTCCCTCGGGCGGGCCTATGTCGCCTATGGGTTCGGGACGATTTTTAACCTGCCCTTTGCCTTGGATTTCCTCGACAACGTGGATGAAGCGCTGTTCGAGCAAGCCTTCCGCGACCTGCTCATCCGCCATGCCAGCCTGCGTACGACCTTCCACTTCCAGGACGCTGAGGCGTATCAGCAAATCGTGCCGGTCGCGCAACTGTCCCACTACAAATGGTTCTGGCCCAGCCATGAGAGCCGAGGGGCAACACTGGAAAGCGAAGCCGCTTATCAGTTCGACCTGGCCCGCGAACTGCCCCTCAGGGTTCGCTTCATTTACGACTCGCAGCGCAAGCGCCAAACCCTGTCTTTGCTGATCCATCACATGGCCATTGATGAATGGTCGCTCAACGTCATGATGGAAGAACTGGCCCAAGCCTACCTCGCCCGTGCCGCCGACAAAGCGCCGACCTGGGAAGCGCCTGCCCGCTCATTCCACGAGTTCGCCGTGCAAGAACAAAGTACCGGCGTCAATCAGCAGCATCTCGACTATTGGACGAGCCTGTTGCGTGATGCAACCCGCGGTTTGACACTGCCCTCCCCTGATCATCAGGCGAGCGCGCCTGCCGAAGCCGCTTCGACGAAGGCTCAATGGTTCGAAATCAAACCCGACCAGGACCTCACCGATAACCTGTATGCCTTCGCCAGACAGAACAACTCGTCGCTGTTCGGCGTGGTCTATACGGCCATCGCGCTGTCCCTGCACAAACTCGGTGACTTGCAGGACCTGGTGATCGGCACATCGGCTTCCGGGCGTACCGACCCCGGGTTTTACGAAACGGTCGGTTACTTCACCACCATGGTCGCGCACCGGGTGCAGTTCGATCCTCAGCAGACAGTGGGCACTCTGATCGAAAACATCACCCACCTGATCAATGACTCCATGGCTTATGCCGATGTGCCGATGGAGACGATTCAACAAGCCTTGGGCATGTCCGCTGCGGACGGCCTGCTGTTCGACGTCTATATCCAGATTCATGCCAACAACGCATTGAACGGCACCCTGAACACGCCAGACGCAGGAACGATCCGCTACCGACAGATTGACCCGGACAAGAACCAGTCGATGTTCGGTATTCAGTTCGAGATCCTGGAAAACCTGATCGACGGCAAACGCTCACTGCGCCTGGTGATCACCTACCGTTCGGAGCGTTACAGCGCCGAACAGATGGCACGCCTCAGCGCAATGATCGATCACGTGTTCGCACGCTTCACAACGCCAGATGCAGCCGGCATCGCCCTGAATCATATCCGCGCATAACCCTCAATCAGGGTCTCGGTAACGCCAAAAGTGTTAACAAGACCCTGCACATCAAGCTCTACGCTTCATGCATCCCGTAGCGCTGGAACGATGAGCGCTTGGGCAAGCGGTAGTGCGTGCGACCGAGTAACCGGTTGGCAATTGTCGCATTGCGAATGGCCGCTACCCCGAGATCCGGCGAACCCACACCGTGCTGGAAGATCTCCGCGTTCTGCACAAAAACACGGCCCGTGCCTTCGTCGCAGCGGCGTGCCGTAAAGTCTTCCTGGACGATACAGTCGCCGAATTCATCGGTTTCAAGCACAACGCCTTTGAGCCTTTCAAACCACTGCGGCCAGGCATGCCCGTATCCCGTCGCCGCAACAATCGCATCGGCCTCAAGGGTGCTGATCTGGTCCAGTTCGCGGTGCCGGTAGACAATTCGCAGCGTGCCGTCGACATCCTCCACGGTCTCGACCTCGCAGTTGGAAAGCAACGTCAGACCTGTATCAGCTCCACCAATCGAGCGTTCGTAGATCAGGTCGTAGATCTGGGCAATGGTCGAAAAACTGATGCCCTTGTACAGCAACCCCTGCCCCGCAACGATATCTCGGCGACGTTCCCGTGGAATACTGTGGAAGTACTCCATGTAGGATGGCGTAAAGCACTCCTGCCCAAGTTTTGAATACTCCATGGGATGGAAGCCTGGCGAACGCGTGATCCAGCGAATCGAAGCTCCGGCCGCAATCCGTTCGGGGGTCAACTCGCTGAACAATGCCAGCACGCACTCCGCCGCACTCTGCCCGGAGCCAATCACCGTGACCCGTCGGCACTGCGCCAACTGCTCCTGCCTTTTGCCGAACTCTGCCGAATGCATGACCGGCGCCGTGCTCTTGAGCTGGGCCCATTTCGGCAACAGCGGCACGGTGCCGACGCCAATCGCCAGGTCCCGGCTGTAGTAACGGCGTTTGAAGCCGGACACGGACTGGCTCTCAATCAGGAATCGGTCAACGCTCGCGTCATAGCTCACATCACAGATGTCTTCGCCGAAGTGGCAGGCGGGCAACTGCTGCGACGCCCATCGGCAGTAATGGTCGTACTCGCGCCGCGGCACCTGAAAGTTCTCGTAGTAATAGAACTGATACAGGCGATCGTGCTGATGCAGGTAGTTCAGATAACTCAGTGGATGCGTGGGGTCAGCCATCGTCACCAGGTCCGCCAGGAAGGGAACCTGAAGCGTCGTGCCTGGCAAGAGAAGTCCTTCATGCCAGCGAAATTCCGCTTTGCGATCAAGGAAAATACCCGTCACGCCCGTGTGCCTGGACAGTAATGCAGCCAGCCCGAGATTAAAGGGCCCAATGCCAACACCGGCAATATCTACAGTGGGTATATCCGTCATCCGATCCATCTCCAAAGGGACTGCTTTTTGGATAGAAGGGAGCACGCTCTGTGGTGCCCCTCTCCATTCATTTCACTATTATTCAGAGGCGCTCACGAGCCTTCAGCCATGAGCAGCCGTTCGACGTCGTGTGCATTGCGGCAGCGCAGCAATTGCCCGGGTGAAAGCACCACCGAAAAGTCTTCCTGGAACCGCGCCGAAATGGCCTTCAAATGCTGGGGACGCAACCCCAGGCTGATGAAATCCACCGCGTCATCGACCCCGTCTTCCAACGGGCGGCCCAATACACTCAAGTAGAGGTCCAGCACCTTGTTTCTCTTGGTCGAGATGATTCTGGCGACAGGCTCGGCCACTTCATTCGCCGGCGCAGTGAGCAGGCTGCGGGCACGCTGGCGATCAGGCTTGCCGTTTTGCGACAGCGGCAACTCATCCACGCTCAAGAACCGTGTGGGGACATGGGAGTGCGGCAGATGTTGGCGGGCATAGTTGCGCAACTCGGTTGCCGTCAGCTCCGCGGCACCCTGCTGGCCGACATACAGCGCACCGATGCAGACCTCACCTCGACGCTGCTCGCCATAATCCACGACCAGCACGTGCCTGACCGATGGGTGATTGATCAATTCGATCTCGATATCCGGGAGCGACACCCGTACACCGCGAACTTTCACATAGCCGTTGACCCGACTGTCGAAGATCAAGGTGCCATCGCGACGGTAGCGACCACAGTCACCGGTGCGGAACGCACGAACGGCCTGGCCATGTTCATCCCTGACGGTCACGAACTCACTCTGTGTCAGCTCACCGTTTTCCAGGTAGCCCAATGCGAGATTGACACCGGCCGTGTGAATTCGGCCAACAACGCCCGCCGGGCAATGCTCACCCTGTGAATCAAGGGTGAAATAACGGTTACCGGGCAAGGGCCTGCCGTATGGGATTAGCGCTTGGTCATCGGCAGTGATTTCGTGCCAGATACTCCAGATGGTTGTCTCCGTCGGCCCCCCAAGGGAGATCAACCGGGAATCCGGCAGCAGCGCGCGCAGCTCGGCGATCACAGCGGGCTTGATGTAGTCACCACCCTGTGCAATCAGGCGCAGGCTCTTCAAGTCATGAGCGGCGCGGCAAGAAAGAAGCATCTCCAGGATGGCGGGCACCGAACACCACAACGTCACCTGATGCCGGGCAATCAACTGATTCCAGCGCACCGCATCCTTTTCCTCGCCATGGCCAGGCAGTACCAGCGTCGCCCCCGCTGTCAGGCAGCCCAACACGTCGAAAACCGACATGTCATGGTGAAGCGGGGTTACGGACATGAACACATCGCGCTCGGTCACTGCCCAGCGCTCAAGGGTGCTGCCAATGACATTGGCGGTGGCTAGATTGCTCAGCACCACGCATTTGGGCTTTCCGGTGGTGCCCGAGGTATAGAGGTAATAGGCCGGCGCTTCGCTTGACGACAGGTCCTCCATCATCGGTGGAACCTCGGCTTGCGCTGCCAGCAGCTCATCGGGTGTCGCGCAAGGACGCTCGACAGACTCGCCCTGGGTGATCACCACCAGATCAGGTCGACAGTTTTCCAGCAGGAAAAGCCGTCGCTCCTCAGGTGCTGAAGCATCGATGGGGACCCAGATCAAGCCCGTCAGTGCACAGGCCAACGTCACCATCGTGTGCTCCGGGCTACGGGGCAGGCATATGGCAACCACATCGTGCCGAGAAAGTCCGCGCGCTTTCAATGCAGCGATCACCCGGCATACGCCGTCGCCAAGCTCGGCATAACTGATTTGTCGGTCGCCGCTGATGAGGGCGATTCTGGCGTTGCTACGATCAAAGATATTGCTCGCGATCTGCCCGAGAAACGCTGCGTGGCACGCCTCGGTCACCGGGCTATTCAGCCGGTAGTGGCACCTGTCGATAATCGCCGGGGTATCAATGGCAAAAACACCGTTTGCCGTGATCTGACCGATCGCCCTTTCGAAGGCACTCAAGATATCGCTGACCACCGCCGGATCCAGCACTTCGCGCGCATAGTCGATGTCGAACACCAAGGCACCCTCAGCATTCGCCGAGAAGCGGATATCCATCCCCACTTGAGGTGTCTGGGTCAGTCCGCCACACAGGCTCATGGGACTGTCCGCCGGCGAGACCGGCCAGGAAAAACCGTTGGTGATCACCACGGGCAGGACGGGGCCTGGACCGTGGGATTCGAACAGCAACCGGGCAAGGTCAACCCCTGAAAAGGCCAGATGCTGCAAACCCTCCAGCACATCGACTTGCAGCTGGGTAGCCCGCTGCGCAAAACCGTCTGGATCGGTGCTCCAATTGACCGCGATAAAGCTTGAGCGATTGGCGAAGGCACCACTCGTTTGCGGAGCAACAGGCACCGCAACACACACGCCCCCCTCATCGACCCAGTGGGAAAGCACTTCCAGTACCAGCGCCATCAGGGCGGAGTTCTTGAACAGCCGTTGCCGCGCGCCCAGTTTGCAGAACGCGCTGAACGCCGCTTTGGGCACCAACAGGCTCTGTCGCTCATAGCGAGAAGCGCCCACCTGGTCCAGCGGGGTGATCCACGGCAAACGTGGAGCGCCGCTCACGCTGGCAAGTTTGGCTTTCCAATAAACGGCATCCGCCTTGCGTTGGCGGGCGAGGTCTTCTGGCTCGGGCGTAACCTCGGTGAACGGTTCCTCGCCGACCACACCGTCGAACAGTTCAACCATGAGGGTTGCGATCGATCGCCCATCGAGAATCAATGCATCAAGGCGCACAAAAACGCTCAGATGACCTTCCGGGAGCAGGAAAACCGTAACATTCCAAGGCGAGCGATCCAGTTCGAACAGCGCATGTGCATAAGCCTCACGACGCTCCTCAACATAGCCAAGGGCATCGTCTGGCGACAGAGCCGTGAGGTCGATTTCCTGCAGGTTTATCTGCACCTCGTCACTGACAAACTGCACGAGTTTTTGCGCATCGATCCGTGTTCTCAGGCTTTCGTGGCGCCGGACCATCCCGGCCAAACGGCTTCGCAGCAGAGCAGGATCCAAAGAGCCGCGGTATTCGCGAAACTCCTGCATGGCCACGCCGCCCAGCGGCATCTGCGGGCTGCGCCCAAGTAGATAGGCCTGCTGAAGAGCGTTCAGCGGCAGCCCGCGCTGAGAGAACGGTAGATCCAGGACCGCGGAGCAGACTGACGCCTCACGCACGATCGCCACGAAGCGATCGAACAGATTCGACACCCAGGCTTCTGGCAGAGCATCAAGGCGAATGTCCCAATTGATCAATATGCCGCCGTCGGCGCACGCGATCTGCGCGTCGAGTGCAACCTGAGGCCCTTGGGAGATCACCCAGTTCATCGGCCCGAAGACCCGCCGGACGCGCTCCGAGAGAAGATCGCCGCCCGGCATGTCCAGCGCTGCGGTAAACACCACCGGTGCCAGTTGCGGCGAACCATGATGACGAGATAGATCGCGCATCAGATTCACCCCGGGATAGGCGCTATGTTCGAGCAAGTCGAGCATTCTTTTCGCCATCTGCGTGCAAAGGGCTGCGGGGCTGCGGGCCGACTCGATATCCACATCGAGAATCAGCACATTGGCAAAATCACCGACTACCCGCTCGACGTCATCCACCAGTGGCGGACGCCAGAACGAGGGCACGTTGAGGCGGAATTTCCGGTCCCCTGTCTGCGCCCCGAGTACCACCGCGAAAAGCCCCATCATCAAGGTCGACAGGGTCATTCTTCGCTCACGGGCCAGACGCTGCAGCGCCTGACGCTCATCGGGGCCAAGCCATGTGCTTAATCGATGGCTGCGGGCTTGATCAGGCTGAACCTCGAGAAACGGCAATGTGGGCGCAGGAGCGATTTCAGCCAGGCGCTCACGCCACCAAATGCGGTCTCGTTCCCGGGCGACTTTGAGCGAGGTGTCGGTACGCGCCTTGTCATACCAATCGAAGAAAGAAGGCGTGTGTGGAACCGGTCCGTCGGGGTCGTCATAAAACCGTGCGAGGTCTTCGATTAACGTGCGAAAACTCGATGGGTCGATGGCGATCATGTCCGTATCGACGTGCAAGCGGAACTCATCGTCCGCCAGCAGGCTGACCGAGAAACGGACGCCCGGGCAATGACCAAGATCAAGCTGCTGATGAGTCCATTCCTCGCGCTTGCAGAGCAGATGCCGCGCTACTTCCGACTCGATCATCGAGCGTAGATCTTCGACTTCCAGCTGCGGTGACTGGTCCATCGAAGCAATGGATTGCAGGCCATCCGCATTCAGCCGGACCCGCAGCATGGGATGCAGCCGGCATACCCGTTCAAGCGCCGTGCGCAGCCGTTCCAGGTCAATGGAACGACCATCGAACTCGGCATAAAGATGAGCCGAAACTCTCCCTAAAGACGCATGAGCAGCGCGCCCGATCCAACAGGCGGCTTGCATTGAAGTTAACTCTCTCATGGCTCACTCATGTGATTGACAAATCTAAATGATTAGCGTCCCATAATAGAAACGATAATGATTATATTTCAAGACTTAATTTTTCCCCATAGGCCACGGAGGCTTTCCCCCAATGAGATCGGGCACCCTAAGAGCGAATGACACGGATGAGGTGCAAGCTATTGATGAAAAAGAGAGTTTTTCATTTACCTCCGGCGATCGAGAACTAACAGTCGCCGGGATGCTTCAGCGAATCGAAACACCTGCCATTGGCGGCGAAAACGCCAATAGCCTGTTCCAGAAAACCGTGCTGCAAGCCTTCGACCGGGCGCGCAAGGCCGGTCAGAGCAACCCGATAATCGTCGGCGCCATCCCCTTCGATCCTGCTGAAGCCTCCTGCCTCTATATTCCCGAACACGCCGAGTGGCGAACACGAAGCGCCACCGTACAGACAGGCGTCGCAGCACTGCCTGAACTGATCGAGCAAAAAAACATACCGGACGAGCAAGGTTTCAAACGTGCGGTAGAGCACGCGATCGTCAACTTCCGCCACAGTGACGTGCGCAAGGCCGTGCTCTCGGTGCAACGTGAGTTGGTGTTTGCGCAGGACGTGGATGTGGGTGCCATGCAGAATAATCTGCGGGCCCAGAATCAAAGCGGCTATCACTTCCGTGTACCTATGCCGGACGGCGCTACGCTGATCGGCGTCAGCCCCGAACTGCTCGTTCACAAGGACGGTCTGAACTTCGTTTCCAACCCGCTGGCAGGCTCGGCCAAACGCATGAGCGATCCACAAGCGGATCGGCGCAACGCAGATTGGCTGTCAGCCTCGGAAAAGGATCACTACGAGCATCGCCTCGTGACCGAGGACATCGCCACTCAACTGGGGGAGCTGTGCACCCAGCTGAATGTGCCCCAGCGCCCTTCCCTCATCAGCACCCCCGCACTCTGGCATCTCTCCACCCGTATCGAAGGCACCTTGGCGGATCCGACCGTCTCGGCCTTGCAGCTTGCCTGTCGCCTGCATCCAACCCCGGCCGTCTGTGGCTTCCCCACCGAGCGCGCCCGGCGCCTGATCCGCTTTGTCGAACCCTTCGAGCGTGGCCTGTTCACCGGCATGGTTGGCTGGTGCGACGCCCAAGGCAATGGCGAGTGGGTGGTGACCATTCGCTGCGGCACCGTCAAGCGCAACAGGGTTCGCCTGTTTGCTGGCGCCGGCATCGTCGAAGCCTCGAGCCCCGACTCCGAATGGACAGAAGTCCAGACCAAACTCGGCACCATGCTGCGCGCATGCGGTTTGGCCCACTAATACGAACTTTTCAGTAGTGACAATCATGACTATAGAATTCAATCACTGGCCCCTCGACAGAGCACAGCGCTATCGGGAAAAAGGCTACTGGATCGACCAACCACTCACACACATTCTCCAGGCACGCAGCCAGTCGCAACCTCACGCATCGGCGATCATTTGCGGTGATCGTCGTTTCAGCTATGCCGAGCTGGAGCAGCTGTCGTCCAACCTGGCTTCGCGCCTGGCGGCCAGCGGACTTGGCAAAGGCGACACCGCCTTGGTGCAATTGCCCAATATTGCAGAGTTTTACATTGTCTTGTTCGCGCTGCTCAAGGCCGGGATTGCGCCCCTCAACGCGCTCTACAGCCATCGAAAACTCGAACTCAAAAGCTACGCCCAGCAAATCACGCCAAGGTTGCTGATCGCCTCTCGCGAGCATGAAGTCTTTCGCGACGACAGCTACATCACAGACCTCAAGGAAGTGGGTTCCAGCCCCGAAATCACCCTGCTGCTGGGCGACCCGGGTCACGAGAACAACCTCGCCGCCTGGATCAAAACCCCAAGTGAGCACCCCGTGGACTTCTCCCCCAGCGAACCGGGCGAAGTGGCGCTATTCCAATTGTCGGGCGGCAGCACAGGCACCCCCAAACTCATCCCGCGCACCCATAACGACTATCACTACAACGCTCGGGCAAGTGCGCAAGTATGCGAGCTCACTGCACAAACACGCTTTCTCTGCGCCCTGCCTGCGGCGCACAACTTCTTGCTCAGCTCGCCCGGCGCCTTGGGCGTCCTGTATGCCGGCGGCACTGTCGTCATGGCTCCGAGCCCGGAGCCGTCGACGTGCTTTTCGATCATTCAGCGCCATGAAGTGAATACCGTGGCCCTGGTTCCAAGTGCAGTCGCCTTGTGGTTGCAAGCCGCGCCGGAGCACAAAGAGCAACTGCAATCGCTGGAATTCCTCCAGGTCGGCGGCGCCTGTTTCGCCGACTCGCTGGCACGCCAGGTTCCCGAAGTGCTCGGCTGCAAGTTGCAGCAGGTGTTCGGCATGGCCGAGGGCCTGATCAACTACACTCGCCTGGACGACTCTGATGAACAGATCTTCACCACTCAAGGCCGTCCGATCTGCCCGGATGACGAAATCAAAATAGTCGACGAACAAGGCATTCCCGTCCCGCACGGCGAGCCTGGCATGCTCGCCACTCGCGGTCCTTACACGTTCTGCGGCTATTACCGAAGCCCCGAGCAGAATGCCCAGGCGTTTGACCATGAGGGTTACTACTATTCCGGCGACCTCGTTGAGCTCACACCGACAGGTGATTTGCGGGTCGTCGGCAGGGTCAAGGATCAGATCAACCGCGGTGGCGAAAAAGTCGCCTCGGAGGAAATCGAAAACCTCATTGTCCTCCACCCGGACGTGACCCACGCCGGTCTGGTGGCCATGCCCGACGACCGACTGGGGGAAAAGAGCTGCGCCTTCGTCGTCACCCGTAACCCCCTTCTTAAACCACCGGCCTTGAGACGCCACTTGATGGAACTCGGCATCGCCGAATACAAACTCCCCGATCGCATCCGGCTCATCGAGACCATGCCCCTGACGGCCGTCGGCAAGATCGACAAAAAACAACTACGCCAACTCCTGGCGGCGGAAACCACCCGCGCCTGGCTACACACCCGCGTACTGCAACTTGTCGAGGACTGTGAAGACCTGGACCCGGAGGAAAACCTGATTTTCTACGGCCTCGATTCCTTGCGGGTGATGAAGCTCGCTGCGGAGCTCAAAGAGCGCGGCATCGCTGTGAGCTTCGAAGAGCTGGCGGCCTCGCCCACGCTCGCCAGTTGGTGGTCGCTGGTAGACACCAAGCAAAAAGCCGCCTGACCGGGCGGCCTCTAAAAGGAGTTAGGTATGACTTTATCCACCGCCGACCAAAGCAGGCTTGAGCGCTTCTGGCAGCACTGCGTAACGAATCAGTACTTCAATATCGGGTACCCCGAATCAGCGGACTTCGATTACTCCCAGCTGCATCGTTTCCTGCGCTTCTCGATCAACAACTGCGGGGATTGGAACGAATACAGCAACTACCTGTTGAACTCATTCGACTTTGAGAAGGACGTCATGACGTACTTCTCCGAGCTGTTCAACATCGCGCTCGAAGACAGCTGGGGCTACGTCACGAACGGGGGGACCGAAGGCAACATGTTTGGCTGCTACCTGGGTCGCGAACTGTTCCCGAATGGCACCCTGTACTACTCGAAAGACACCCATTACTCCGTTGCGAAGATCGTCAAGTTGCTACGGATCAAATGTCGTGCAGTCGAGTCATTGGCCAATGGCGAAATCGACTACGACGACCTGATGGCAAAAATAACCGCCGACCAGGAACGCCACCCCATCATCTTCGCCAACATCGGCACCACCCTGCGCGGAGCCGTCGACAATATCGCCACCATTCAACAGCGTCTGCAGCAGGCGGGCATTGCCCGTCATGACTACTACCTGCACGCAGACGCAGCGCTGAGCGGGATGATCCTGCCTTTCGTCGATCACCCACAACCCTTCTCGTTCGCCGATGGCATCGACTCGATTTGCGTCTCCGGCCACAAGATGATCGGTTCACCCATTCCTTGCGGAATCGTCGTGGCCAAACGCAAGGACGTTGCGCGCATCTCGGTGGAAGTGGACTACATCCTGGCCCATGACAAGACCATCAGCGGCTCGCGCAATGGCCATACACCCTTGATGATGTGGGCGGCGCTACGCAGCCACTCGTTCGCTGACTGGCGCCAGCGTGTCCACCACAGCCTGGAAAAAGCCCAGTATGCAGTGGATCGATTCCAGGCTGCGGGGATTGATGCCTGGCGCAACGAGAACTCCATCACCGTAGTGTTCCCTTGTCCATCGCAGAGGATTGCGAAGAAATATTGCCTGGCGGTATCTGGCGATACAGCGCACTTGATAACGACACCCCATCATCATGACAACGTAATGATCGACGCATTGATCGATGAGGTCATTACCGAGCTTGAGACGGATGCCTGGCAATTCGGGGGCGCGCATGTCAAACAAGGGGGGAATGAGCGACGGCCTTCAAACTCCATCAGGGAAACGTGCCCCCGATTCGACGTCATCTGAAACTGGCTATTTTCAACACACCTTGAGACAAGCACCATGTCGCCACTTAAAACACCTGAAGCCTGCGAAAACCTCAATGATATTCGGGCAGGCATCGATTTTTATGATCGCCAGATCCTTGAGTCCTTGAAACTACGCCTGGGTTATGTAAAAGCCGCTGCGCAATTCAAAGCCAATGAGCGGGCTATCCCCGCTCCAGAGCGGGTCGCGGCGATGCTCGAAGACCGTCGCGAGTGGGCAGTCGCCGCCGGGTTCGAAGTGGCCTTCGTCGAGAAACTCTACAAGCACATTATTCATTGGAATATCCAACAGCAGATTCTGCACTGGCAAGAAACCTATTCCGACCGAAATACCGCATAAGCCCATAGATGAGCGTATGACCAGGTCTACTGTGTAGACGTTTCCGAGTTTATGGTTCTGAAAGGGCGCCAGAGAGAGGCGCCCTGCCCCTTTTCCTGAATGTTCAGGACTAAAGTTCACAGGCTTTACCCACAAAAGACCTGATGACAGCAGAACCGACTATCCTTGCGGATAGTGAACGCTGCACTCTCGGCAAAAAGGGACGCCATGCCAGACTATGATCGCGCCATCGGCTCCAGACCCGGCATCACATGCGGTGATCGAACCTGCCTGATCAGGCCTTGGTTACCCTGGATGACTTCAATTGCGGTTTTCTGTCTTTTCACGGCAACTCCCGGATACGGCCAGAACCTGCCAACTGCAGCGGGTGTCGAAAACGCCACGGTTACGGTGATTCAAGCGCAGGAAATCGTTTCCAGGGCCACCCTCGAAGCCGTTCGCTGGAGCGGCCCTGAATCCGGCCCGCAAGCCCTGCGGGGCAAGAGCATCGCCCTTGTCGCAGAAGATTTGCGTAACGGTGGAATTGTCGGTGTCGCGCAGGGCGCTCGCGAGGCAGCCAGGGCGATGGGCTGGACGCTGAAAATATTCGATGGCGCTGGGTCATCGGTCGGGCGCGCAAAGGCCTTTTCCGATGCCCTGGCAGCGAAACCCGACGGCCTCATTCTGTGCGGTTCCGATGCCCTTGAGAACAATGCGGCGCTGATCCTCTTCGCCAACAGGGATGTGCCGGTGGTCGGCTGGCACGCAGGGGCACGCCCCGGGCCGATTGACGGCACGCCGGTGGCCATGAACGTCACGACCGATCCGCTCGAAGTGGCTCGCCTCACGGCCATGGCGGCAGTGGCACAGTCAAACGGACACGCCGGCGTGGTCATCCTGACCGACTCCAAATACAGCATCGCCATGGCGAAAGCCAACGCCATGGAAAACGTCATTCGGGCCTGCCGGGAATGTACATTGCTGGAAGTGCGCGATGTCGCGATCTCCGAAAGTGGCGAGAAGATGCCGGCGATCACCAACGAGCTGCTTCAGCGCTATGGCAAGCGCTGGACCCACACGCTGGCCATCAACGATATCTATTTCGACTACTCGATTGCCTCATTGACCAACGCTGCAATACCCAGTGACAGCATCAGTCTGTTGTCCGCCGGTGATGGCAGCGCTTCGGCTTTCTTGCGCATACAGGCAAAAACCTACCAGACCGTCACCGTGGCCGAGCCGCTCAACCTGCATGGCTGGCAAGTGATGGATGAGTTGAACCGGCTGTTTGCAGGTCAGCCGGTGAGCGGCTTCGTAGCACCGATTCACCTGGTCAATGCCGACAATATCGCCTTCGACGGCGGGAAGAAATTCCAGTACGACCCTGACAATGGTTATCGAGACATCTATCGCCACCAATGGAACCCCTGACATTGGACGTCATTTCCCGGCTCGGACGCCAGCTGTTGCCGCAATCGCTACGCGCACAGTTCACACTGGCGTTTCTGACACTGGCGCTGCTGATCCTGGCGGGTGGTGCAACTGCGGTCTACGCGTTGCGCACATCAAACAGCGCCACCCGCCAGCTGACGGATGAACGACTGGTCCGCATGCAAAATGGGCAAGACATGCTGCATCGTACCTTGCTGATCGAACGCCAGACCGATCAGCTTCTGACAACCCGCTCCCCCGACACCCTGCGTTCAAGCTATGCAGCGACTGTCGAACAGCTTGAAGCCCTTGATCAGCTGGTGCAGCAGCTGACTGCCGCGAACAGTGGCGTGGCGATACTCGACATGTATCAGTCGAGTCAGATGTTCCGCAATACCGCCAACATCGTTGCGCAATTGCGCGAAAGCCTGCTGCAAACCGAGGTCACCTTCGAGCAAACCCTGGAGGATCACACCGCCCGGTTAACCGCGGCCCAGACCCGGGCCAGCCTGGAGCTGGCGGTGTTACTTTTCGATCTGCCGCAGGCTGTTGACAGTGATGCCGTGCAACGCCTGCAGATCCGGTATGAGCACCTGTCACGCACCACAGGCAAGTTACCCGACGCTGATGTCGAGATACCCAAGCTCTTCTCCCTACGCCTGAAGCTCATCAATCAGCACAACGTCATACAGCGGTTCAATGAGGAGCTGAAGAATGAGGCCGGGGTTCTGGTCGCGTTGGCCCGTGCGCAATCCAGTGCTTACACCGAAGACTATCGCGAAGCCGTACAGCGCCTGGTGGAGGCCTCAAACCGTAGCCAGCAATGGGTGTTGATCATGTTGGGCGCCAGCCTGGTGTTCGCCTGGTTTGTGACCCGGGTCTTCATGGGCCGTCATGTGCTCGTGCGCCTGAATGCAATAAGCCGGCAATTGCGTCAGGAACACACTGACAAAACACATTTGATGATGGCGGAGCATGGGAAGGACGAGATCGCCAACATGGCTCGTGCAGTGAATCAATTCCTCAAAGACCGACTTCAGCTGGAAAAAAAATCGGTTCAATTGAGTATCGCCACAGAGCGACTCGCCGTGCAAAACAGTCGATTGGAGCAAGAAGCCATCATCCGTACCGGACAAGGTCATGTCCTGGAGCTGATCGCCAGGAGTACCGAGCTTGCAGAAGTCCTCGACAGCCTGGCTCACCTGGTCGAGTCCCAACTGGAGGGGATGATGGTGTCCATCCTGGTGCTGGATGAGGACGGCAAGCACCTGCTGCACGGGGCTGCGCCCAGTTTGCCGAAAGCCTATAACCAGCTCATTGACGGGATTGCAATCGGTCCGAACGTCGGTTCATGCGGCACCGCTGTGTATCGACGAGAACCGGTCATCGTCACGAATATCGAGCTGGATCCGCTATGGGAGGATTACCGTTCAATTGCTGCGCCCTATGGGTTTCGCGCCTGCTGGTCGACGCCGATCCTGTCCCATGAGCGAAAGGTATTGGGTACGTTTGCCTTGTATTCCAACACTGTACGCAGCCCTGGCTCGACCGAGACGCGACTGATCGACATGGCGACACCGCTTGCCGGCATTGCAATAGAACGCCAACTTACCGAGCAGCGCATTCGCTTTATGGGCGACCATGACGCACTGACCGGGCTGCCGAATCGCACACTGCTCGAAGACCGCCTCAAGCAGGCAATACTTTATGCTCAGCGCTACAACCGCCAGGTGACGGTGGCGTTTCTCGATCTGGACAAATTCAAACTGGTGAATGACAGCCTTGGGCACAGTGCTGGAGACGAACTGCTGAAAACCGTCGCCCAGCGCATGCTGGAATGTGTACGCCGCACCGACACCGTCGTGCGACTGGGTGGCGACGAGTTTGTGATCATCCTGTTCGACCAGCCCTCAGACCTCGACGGCGTTACCCCTGCCCTGCACAAAATCCAGGAAGCCATCCTGCGGCCGATTCAGCTAAGCGGACATACACTCCACGTCACCTGCAGCATGGGGTTGGCCACTTACCCTGCCGACGGCAGCGATACCGACACGTTGCTCAGCAACGCAGACGCCGCGATGTACCGGGCCAAGGAGCTGGGTCGCAACAGTTACCAGTTCTATACGAGCGAGATGAATAACAAGGTTCAGGGCAAGCTCGCCATGCAAGACGGGCTTCGAAATGCACTCAACCATGACGAGTTCCTGCTGCTGTACCAGCCACAGGTGGATTTGCAGTCAGGTCAGATTATCGGCGTAGAAGCACTGATCCGCTGGCAGCACCCCGAGCTCGGCATGGTGTCTCCAATCAAATTCATTCCGCAGGCCGAAGAAACCGGGTTGATCGTGCCCATCGGCGACTGGGTGATTCATACCGCGTGCAGACAGAACAAGGACTGGCAGGATGCGGGCTGGCCGCCGATCACCATGTCGGTGAATATTTCAGCACGCCAGTTCATCGAAAGGGACCTGATCGACCGAGTGAGGCATGCCTTGAAAGAAACCGGACTGGACCCGATGTACCTTGAGCTGGAGCTGACCGAAAGCCTGATCATGCAAGACCTTCAGCAAGCCATCAACAAAATGAAAGAACTGCAATCAATGGGGATCAGCCTCTCGATCGACGACTTCGGCACCGGCTACTCCAGCCTTGCAGCCTTGAAAAGCTTCCCGATTGCGAGACTCAAGATCGATCAGTCTTTCGTGCGCGATCTGCCCGACAACGAGAACGACAAAGCCATCGCCACTGCGGTGATTTCGTTGGGGCACACACTGAACCTCAGGGTCATTGCCGAAGGTGTCGAAACCCAGGAGCAGCAAACCTTCTTGCATGAAAACGGCTGCGATGAAATTCAGGGCCACTTTTTCAGCAGAGCGGTCAGTGCAGAGGAAATCAGCCTGTTACTGCGTACGCCCCGATTGCCTCAATCGAGCCGCATTGCGAGCCCTGACTCGGCAAGGCGAAAACGCGATGTAAAACGCCCAAGCAGCCCAATGCCCGGGCATTAATGACTCAGTGTGGCGTACGTTCGGCGTGGTCTTTCACATGCTCATGAAAAGCGCTCATCGGGTGACCTCATTGCCATCCAACAGAGGCTCTTCCCCCGTGTTCGCGTAGACCGCTTCATTGTCCTTGGGGACGAGCAACACAATCGCACCGACGATGACTTCAAACATCCCGCTGCCGACGATGACCATGCCGGTTTCGAACCGGGCATAAAGTGCCGCACCGCAGGCCCCGGCAATGAGAATGGAGGCCCCCAGCGCGGCATAGCGTAACCTTGCCAGCCCGGCAATCTCGCTTTGCCTGAACGTGGTTTGAATCAGCAGAATGAACGAGATGTCGATCAGCGGCCCGCCGAGCGCGGCCAGGCCTGCGCCGAACATCATCCCGACCAGGACGTACTCCGCTGGCAGGTACATCACCGCCGCACCGATGGTCGCAATGCCCAGGCCGTTGACCACCGAGCCGAAGGTAAAACCACCGTACAAGCGTCGGATATGCAGGTTGCCGACGACAAAAATAGAGATCAGGTTGCCGCAACCATAGGCGCCCATGATCAGGCCGTAGGCGGCAAAGCCCCGTACACCGAAACCCTGGATGTCGTACTTGACCACGGCCAGCGCCATGCCGATGGAAATGCCCAGGCTCCAGGCGACGTTGCCCAACCCCGCACACACATACACCACCTGCATCTGCCGACGACCGATCAGGCTGCGCCAACCGGCGGTGAAGGCGGCACGCCGGCTCGTCACCTTGACCGGTTGGCGAGGCAATGCCGTGCTCAGCTTCATCACCGCCCAGGCCGAGATCAGGAACGTCAGGCTATTGAGGGTAAACAGATGTTCAAGCGGAATCAGCAAGGTAATGGCCGCGGCCAGCATCGGCCCGATCACCCGGGCCACCCGGATAATTGCGTCGAACAGCGCGTTGACGGCCTGCAACTGGTCCGGCGCCGCGACAATACGTGGCAGGCTGGCGCGCAAGGCCGGTTCGAACAAAGAGTTGACGATCATCATGAGCATGACCGGCACCGCCAGCATCCACAGGCTCAGGATGCCCAACGCCCAAGCCAGCATCGGAATCAGCGCGAGCCCGGCCCGCGCAAGGTCAGCGCCGATCATCGTGCGTCGATGGTCCCAGCGCTCGGCCCAGATCCCTCCCAGCAACGCGCCCGCCAGCGCCGCCCCGCCGCGCAACGCACTAAGCCAACTCGCATCGGTGCCGGCGATCTGCACCGCCATCCAGGCGACAGCGATCGCGAACAATTCGTCGCCGATCGAGGATAGCGCCAGCCCTCCCCACAGCAACGCCACAGGCCGCTGAAGCAACGGTCTAAACAACTTCATATCATCAATTCCGCACATGAAGACCCGTCATACAACGGACCTGTAAGCCCACTATTGGCCAGATTGACCAAGCGCAAGGTCGATCACCGAAAAGGCCAAAAGCTGGTAACGGCCCAGGCAGTTCGGGCACAGCAAGAAGCGAGCTTGCTCACGATGACCGCGACTCGGTTTTCAACCTGACCTTTGCACTCCCCGCAACACTGAATTGTCATCAGGCACATTGATAGCCGCCTAACGAAAGCCCCATGCTAGGGGGCTAACTCGGCGCTTATATCATTCCGAATGATAGTTACCTTTGCCTCATTCGATTCGTTTGATACAGCCCCGCCGAGCATCATCCGCCCATCTCAATACAGTGGCGGATGTATCCATGGAACAGTCATTCAAACATTTGCGCTTCCCCTTGGCCGTTTTGGCCATGCTGGTGATGAGCGCCTGCGGCAAGACCCCGGGCACCGCTGCCGCCATGCCTGCGGCCAAAGTCAGCGTGGCCAAGGTGCTGGAACAACCGGTCAACGAGTGGGACGATTTCACCGGCCGCCTCGAGGCACCGGAAACCGTCGAGATTCGTCCTCGGGTGTCAGGCCAGATCGACGAAGTCGCATTCACCGAAGGCGCCCTTGTGAAAAAGGGCGATTTGCTGTTCCAGATCGACCCTCGCCCCTTCCAGGCTGAGGTCCGCCGTCTTGAAGCCCTGGTTGCCCAAGGTCGCGCCAATGCTACCCGCAGCGAAAACGAAGCCCAACGCGGTGAGCGCCTGCGCACCAGCAATGCGATTTCTGCCGAGCTGGCCGACTCGCGCAGCAGCGCCGCCCAAGAGGCCCGAGCCGCTGTCGGCGCCCTCCAGGCGCAACTGGACCTGGCCAAACTGAACCTCAGCTTTACCCGCGTCACTGCACCGATCAGTGGCCGCGTCAGCCGTGCGGAAATCACCGCCGGCAACCTGGTCACCGCCGATGTCACCGCGCTGACCAGCGTGGTCTCCACCGACAAGATTTACGCCTACTTCGACGCCGATGAGCGTGTGTACCTCAAGTACACCCAGCTCGCCCGCCAGGGCCAACGCGGTCAAACCACTCCGGTTTACCTTGGTCTGTCCAATGAAGAAGGCAACCCACACCTGGGCCAGATGAACTTCGTCGACAACCAGGTCAACCCGAAAACCGGCACCATCCGCGGTCGCGCCGTGTTTGACAACAGCAAGGGCGAATACACCCCCGGCCTCTACGCTCGCCTGAAACTGGTGGGCAGCGGGACCTATTCCGCTGTACTGATCAACGACGAAGCCGTCGGTACCGACCTGGGTAAAAAGTTTGTACTGGTGATGGACGCCGACAACAAGTCGGCTTATCGCGCCGTCGAACTGGGTCCGAAGATCGAAGGTTTGCGCATTGTACGCAGCGGCCTGAACAAGGACGACACGATCATCGTCAAGGGTCTGCAACGGGTGCGTCCGGGTTCCCCGGTGACGCCTGAAGTGATCCCGATGGCCAGCCAGGAAACCCTCGCGGCCCTCGCTCAACAACGCCAAGCGCTTGAAGCCAGCAACCTACCCCAAGTCGCACCTGCCAAGGTTGCGCCGGGTACGGCTGTGAAACTCGCCGCTGCGACTCCACGCGGTTAAGGGACGACAACTCCGATGAATTTTTCCCAATTCTTCATTTCACGGCCGATCTTCGCAGCGGTGCTCTCGCTGCTGATCCTGATCGCCGGCAGCATCTCGCTGTTCCAGCTACCGATCAGCGAATACCCGGAAGTCGTGCCACCGACCGTGGTGGTCCGCGCCAACTTCCCGGGTGCCAACCCTAAAGTCATCGGTGAAACCGTGGCCGCTCCGCTGGAGCAAGCCATTACCGGCGTCGAGAACATGCTGTACATGTCCTCGCAGTCCACCGCTGACGGCAAGATCACCCTGACCATCACCTTTGCGCTGGGCACCGACCTGGACAACGCACAGGTTCAGGTGCAGAACCGTGTCACCCGCTCCGAGCCCAAGCTGCCCGCCGAAGTGACCCGGATCGGTATCACGGTGGACAAGGCTTCGCCCGACCTGACCATGGTTGTGCACTTGACCTCGCCGGACAAGCGCTACGACATGCTCTACCTGTCCAACTACGCCTTGCTCAACATCAAGGATGAGCTGGCGCGGCTGGGCGGCGTCGGTGACGTGCAACTGTTTGGTATGGGCGACTATTCGCTGCGGGTCTGGCTCGATCCGAACAAGACCGCTTCGCGCAACCTGACTGCGACCGATGTGGTCAACGCGATTCGCGAACAGAACCGCCAGGTTGCCGCCGGTGCCCTGGGTGCGCCACCTGCACCGAACGCCACCGCGTTCCAGCTCTCGGTCAACACCCAAGGTCGCCTGGTCTCCGAGGAAGAGTTCGAGAACATCATTATTCGCTCTGGTGAAAACGGTGAAATCACTCGCCTCAAGGACATTGCTCGCGTCGAACTCGGCTCCAGCCAGTACGCCTTGCGTTCCTTGCTGAACAACCAACCGGCCGTGGCGATCCCGATCTTCCAGCGTCCAGGCTCCAACGCTATCGAGATCTCCAACGAAGTGCGCGCCAAAATGGCCGAGCTGAAGAAGAGCTTCCCCGAAGGCATGGACTTCAGCATCGTGTATGACCCGACGATTTTCGTTCGCGGTTCCATCGAAGCGGTGGTGCACACACTGTTCGAAGCACTGATTCTGGTTGTGCTGGTGGTGATCCTGTTCCTGCAAACCTGGCGTGCCTCGATTATTCCGTTGGTGGCGGTGCCGGTGTCGTTGATCGGTACGTTCGCCGTGATGCACCTGTTCGGCTTCTCGCTTAACGCGTTGTCATTGTTCGGATTGGTATTGGCCATCGGTATCGTGGTCGACGACGCCATCGTGGTGGTGGAAAACGTCGAACGGAATATCGGCCTCGGGCTGACACCGGTCGAAGCGACCAAGCGCGCCATGCGTGAAGTAACCGGGCCGATCATCGCCACCGCGCTGGTGCTGTGTGCCGTGTTTATCCCGGCGGCCTTCATCTCCGGGTTGACCGGGCAGTTCTACAAGCAGTTCGCGTTGACCATTGCGATCTCCACGGTGATCTCGGCCTTCAACTCGCTGACCCTTTCGCCAGCGTTGGCTGCCGTGTTGCTCAAAAGTCATGATGCGCCCAAGGACCGTTTCTCGAAGGTCCTCGACGGTATTTTCGGTGGCTGGCTGTTCCGTCCGTTCAACCGTTTCTTTGATCGTGCCAGCCATGGTTATGTCGGCACTGTGGCTCGTGTGATCCGCAGCAGCGGCATCGCCCTGCTGCTGTACGCCGGCCTGATGGCGCTGACGTTCCTCGGCTTCTCGAACACGCCAACCGGTTTCGTGCCCGGCCAGGACAAGCAATACTTGGTGGCCTTCGCCCAACTGCCGGACGCGGCGAGCCTGGACCGCACTGAAGATGTGATCAAGCGCATGTCCGACCTGGCCCTGAAACAGCCTGGCGTGGAAAGCGCGGTGGCCTTCCCTGGCCTGTCGATCAACGGCTTCACCAACAGCCCTAACGCCGGCATCGTGTTCGTCACCCTGAAACCGTTCGACCAACGCAAAGACCCAAGCCAATCGGCTGGTGCCATTGCCGGAGCCTTGAACGGCCAGTACGCCGGGATTCAGGAAGCCTACATGGCGATCTTCCCGCCGCCGCCGGTACAAGGCCTGGGCACCATCGGTGGTTTCCGCCTGCAGATCGAAGACCGGGGCAACCTGGGGTATGACGAGCTGTACAAAGAAACCATGAACATCATCACCAAGAGCCGCAGCGTGCCGGAACTGGCCGGGCTGTTCACCAGCTACACCGTGAACGTGCCACAGGTCGATGCCGCCATCGACCGCGAAAAAGCCAAGACCCACGGCGTGGCCGTCAGCGACATCTTCGACACCCTGCAGATCTACCTGGGTTCGTTGTATGCCAACGACTTCAACCGCTTTGGTCGCACCTATCAGGTCAACGTTCAGGCCGAGCAGCAGTTCCGCCTCGAACCGGACCAGATCGGCCAGCTGAAAGTGCGCAACAACAAAGGCGAGATGATCCCGCTGGCGACCTTCATCAAGGTCAGCGACACCTCGGGCCCGGACCGCGTGATGCACTACAACGGCTTTATCACCGCTGAAATCAACGGCGCCGCAGCCCCTGGCTACAGCTCCGGCCAAGCGCAACAGGCCATCGAAAAACTGCTCAAGGACGAACTGCCTAACGGCATGACCTACGAGTGGACCGACCTGACCTACCAGCAAATTCTGTCCGGCAACACCGCGCTGTTCGTGTTCCCGCTCTGCGTACTGCTGGCGTTCCTGGTACTGGCCGCGCAATACGAGAGCTGGAGCCTGCCGCTGGCGGTGATCCTGATCGTCCCGATGACCCTGCTGTCGGCGATTACCGGGGTGATTCTCTCCGGTGGCGACAACAACATCTTCACCCAGATCGGCTTGATCGTTCTGGTAGGACTGGCCTGCAAGAACGCGATCCTGATCGTCGAGTTCGCCAAGGACAAGCAAGAGGAAGGCCTGGACCCGCTCAGCGCGGTACTGGAAGCCTGCCGTCTGCGTCTGCGGCCGATCCTGATGACCTCCTTCGCCTTCATCATGGGCGTGGTGCCTCTGGTGTTCTCCAGCGGTGCCGGTGCAGAAATGCGTCACGCCATGGGTGTGGCGGTGTTCTCCGGGATGCTCGGGGTGACCTTCTTCGGTCTGTTGCTGACGCCGGTGTTCTACGTATTGATCCGTCGTTTTGTGGAACGCAGCGATGCCCGCAAAGCGGCCAAGGCCCTGAAACTGGAGGCGCAACAATGAGTCTGAAAGTCTTCCTGCCGAGCTTGCTGGTACTGGCCCTGAGTGCCTGTGCCGTCGGCCCGGACTACAAGACCCCGGCAACGGAGGCGGCCAACATCACGGCCGCCACCGATGGCGCCAACGGTCAGAAGAACTTCGACCGCGCACGCTTCGAAGGTGTCTGGTGGCAGCAGTTCGATGACCCGATCCTCAATCAGTTGGTGACCCAGTCGTTGCAGGGCAACCGTGATCTGCGAGTGGCGTATGCGCGCTTGAAGGCATCTCGGGCGTTCCGTGATGACGCGGCCACCCAGACCACACCCAACGTCACCAGCCGCGCCAGCAGTGATTTGGCCAAAGGCCAGATTCCCGGCCAGACCACTCAGCGCGTCAACAGCGAACGCTATGACCTGGGCCTGGACATGGCCTGGGAAGTGGATCTGTTCGGGCGCATCCAGCGCAATCTGGAAGCCGCCGATGCCGATCAACAAGCAGCCGAAGCCGATCTGCATCAACTGCAAGTCAGCATGATTGCCGAACTGGTGGACGCTTACGGTCAACTGCGCGGTGCGCAACTGCGGGAAAAAATCGCGCTGGCCAACCTGCAGAACCAGCAAGAGTCGAGCAAAATCACCGTGAGCCTGCGTGATGCCGGCGTCGGCGATCAGCTCGATGTGGTTCGCGCCGATGCCCGCCTTGCCTCCGTCGAAGCCAGCGTGCCGCAACTGCAAGAAGTGCAGGTGCGTCAACGCAACCGCATCGCCACCCTGCTGGGTGAACGACCGGACAAACTGACCGTCGACCTCAGCCCGGCCAACTTGCCGGCGATTGCCAAGGCCTTGCCGATTGGTGATCCGGGTGAGCTGCTACAACGCCGTCCGGATATCCGCAGTGCCGAACGCAAGCTGGCCGCCGCCACCGCGCGAATTGGTGTGGCCAAGGCCGATCTGTTCCCACGGGTCAGCCTCAGCGGTTTCCTCGGCTTCACCGCCGGGCGTGGTTCGCAGATCGGCTCGTCGGCAGCCAGCGCCTGGGCGCTCAGCCCAAGCATTACCTGGGCCGCCTTCGACCTGGGCAGCGTGCGCGCTCGTTTACGGGCAGCCGATGCTAACGCCGAAGGCGCCCTGGCGACCTACGAGCAGCAAGTGTTGTTAGCGCTGGAAGAATCGGAGAACGCCTTCTCCGATTACGGTAAACGTCAACAGCGCCTGATCTCGCTGATTCGTCAGAGTGAGTCAAGCCGTGCTGCGGCTGACCTGGCGCAAATTCGCTACCGCGAAGGCACCGTGGATTTCCTGGTGCTGCTCGATGCACAACGTGAGCGCCTGGCCGCCGAGGATTCCCAGGCCCAGGCCGAGGTTGATCTTTACCGTGGCATCGTCGCCATCTACAAGGCCCTCGGCGGTGGCTGGCAACCCGAGACGGTCGCCAGCAGGTAACCCCTTTTCAAGAGCTCCTTTGGTTGGCCGCAACCAACCAAATTTTTTGCCCCGCGTCTCATTCGGTCGCGGGGCTTTTTTTGCCTGCAAACAATGGTGATTCCCCACATTCCCCCGTGTTAGCGGTGATCGTCGGATTTGCGGGTTTCCTGGACAGTCACCGTAGCCGTGGTCCCGGCACGCAGCGTGTTTTTGCCGGCATAGTCGGCGTCGATCTGAATCCGTACCGGCACCCGTTGCGCCAGTTTGACCCAGGTGTAGCTTGGGTTGATGTTGGCCAGCAAACGCCCGCCGGGCAGGTTCTCCCGGTCGGCAATGGCGAAAGCGATGCTTTGCACGGTGCCGCCAAAACGTTCGCCACTCATCAGTTCGATGTCGACCCGGTCACCCTCCGCGATTCGCGGCAGCTTGGTTTCTTCGAAGTAGCCGCTGACATAAAACGAGTCGCTGTCCACCAGCGCCACCAGCGGCCCGCCCGCGGTCGCGTAATCGCCCTGCCGCGTCAGCAGATTGGTGACGTAGCCACTGACCGGCGATTCGACCCGAGTGCGCTGCAGATCGTGTTCAGCCTCGGCCAATGCGGCGATGGCCAGTTGCACATTGGCCTGGGCAAAACCCAGGTTGGCCTGGCTGCGCAGCAAATCGGCCTGGGCCACCGACACCTCGGTACTGGATTTTTCCCACTCTTCGCCAGAGACCGCCATGCGTTCCTTGAGAGTCCGTCGACGCTGCTCCTCGCTTTGACGCTGCTTGAGCAGCGCCTGACTGGCAACGATGGTGGCTTGCGATTGCCCCAGCGAGGCCTTCGCCACTTCGACCGAACGCTTGGCATGTTCCACCGCCAGGGCGTAACGCGAGGGATCGATTTCCAACAGCAACTGCCCCTTCTCCACATGCTGGTTATCCTGCACACCCAGGCGGACGATGCGTCCCGCAACATCGGCGGACAAAGTCACCACATCGGCACGCACCCGTGCGTCCCGGGTCCACGGTGCGCGGGTGTAATGCTCCCAGGCAAACCAGCCGAGCACAAAAGCCAGCACGACCACTGCCAGTGTCGAGAATTGGGCAAGAATCTTCTTCAAGGCATCAGGCTCCCATCGCCAGTATCAACATCGCGCACACGCAGGCGTACAACGCGCCTTCGAACAAGGCTTCATGCCAGACGAATTGCAATACGCCGAGGCGCCGCAGGAACCAGTCCAGCACCAGGAAAATCGGCAAGCCCAGCAGCAGCGCCTGGGCAATCGGCGGCAGATAGACACCGCCTATTTCCAGATCAATGGTCAAGCGCAGGTACTCCTTGCAAGGTGACAGGCTCAAAGTGGCCACGGTGGCGCTCCAGGAACGACACCACGATCAACAACGCCACACGCATGCGAAACACTGACCACAGGTGTTCATGGACGCTGCAGTGCAGCGCGTCCAGCTCATCGCCCAAGGCGTGCAGGCTGTCAATCACGCGATCCACTTCGATGTTCGGCCGACCGGCAACCAGCCGCCCGACTTCCTGAACGGTGGCAAACAACCGGGTTTGCGTCTGCGGGCTCAGTAGCAGGTTGTTCTGCCCCTGCTGCCTGAGCTGGTTCAAGGCAATGCCCAGGGCCAGACAGCCGAGGCTGACCTCGAACAGGTCACGCGCAGGCTTGTCCTGGATGGCTGGCAACAGCCCCAGCATCGTGGTCAGACGGTCGACCAGACGACTCTCGAAGGCAAACTGGTTTTCATCCGTGGCCGGTTTTTTCAGCAAGGCATAGACCTGCTCGCAATTTTCCTGGTGCAGCCGGCGAATACGCAGAACGGGCCTGAAGGGGAAGATCAAGGCATACACACTCAACGCCAGCACGGTGGCGCAGGTGTAAGCGCCAGCAAATTCAAACCACTGGATCGCGGTGTTCTGCCCCAATCCGGTGTTCTGCGGGCCCAATAACAGAAATGTCGACAATCCCAGCCCGATCCCCGTCCCCGTGGTTGGCGGGCTGGACAACCCCACCGCAACGGCATACAGCAATGGCGCCAGCAACAGGGCCAACAGCTCGAAGCTACTGATCATCGGCACCAGCGCAAATTCAAGCAGCGCCGACACCACCAGCGCCAGACCCAAGCCCCGGGCATAGCTCTGGGCAGCCAACAACGGGCGGGGAAACGTCGCCATCAACGAGCAGAGGATCCCCGCCACAATCATCCCGCCCCGGGCGCCGTCCCAACCGGTTTCGATCCATATCAGGCCAGCCACCATCAGTGCGCAGAACGCACGGATGGCGTTCATCGTCGCCAGGGTGAAATCCAGATGCAGTGGATTGGCCTGACCGCGAAACACGCTACTGGCCTTGCGTCCGCTCTGGATCGCATCGCTCAATTCCAGAATCGTTTCAAGCTGCTGGAGCATTCGCGCCTGTTCCCAACGCAGTGACCATGACAGCGAGCGCAAGGTGGCCTTCAAGGGCTCGGTCAGTTGCTCCGAACGGTAGGCCAGTGCATCGAAGCGCTGTTGCAATGCCGCAAACTGGTGCCGCTGCTCGCTGGACAGCGCGCGCCCCTGCCGGGCCAGTTCATCGAGAAAGGTCAGCTCTTCGTTCAGCAAATGCTGGATTTCGGCAGGGATCTCGCCTTCCCAGCGTTCGAGCAACAGCTCGCGCTGATGGCGCAATGCGGTGAGCCGCGCGGTCAGCAACAGCAGTTGATTGCCAAGCAATTGCACCAGGTCGTCGGCACTGCGCAAACGCGGCGCGTCGTAATACAAATGCCGGCGTACCCCCTCCAGCGCACTGATCTGCCCAAGTAGCTGCATTTGCCGACGGTGGAAGTCTTCCTCGCTTTCCTCGGTTCGAATGACCGCGCTGGCATGGGTTGCCAGCAGCTTGATCACCTGATCGATCCTGGCAAAGTAATCCTTGGCCACAGCCTCCGGACGCGCGGTCAGCAGGCTGACCACACAGACACAGGCAACCGCCAGCAACGTCTCGGTCACGCGGGTCACGGCCAACAGGAAGGTGCCCTCCAGATCAGGCACTGCCAGCAGCCCCACCACTACTGCCGTATAGCCGCTGAGCACAAATGCCTGGGAACTGGTGTAGCGCAACAAGGTGCCACCGGCGGTGCACAGCGCCAGCCACAGGGACAACGTCATCACGAAAGGCACCGGCGCCTGGGGGAAGATCGCCATGATCACCACGGCCACGGCCGCACCCAGCGTGGTGCCGATGACCTGGCCAAAACTGCGGGCAAGCGCCATCCCGGCCAGGGGCTGACTGACGATGACCACGGCCATGATCGACCATTTGGGCTGGTCGAGGTCAAACACAAAGGCCAGGTACAGTGTCAGCAGCCCGGCGGTGATCGTTCTCAAGGCAAACAGCAACACCCCGGGACCGGGGTGGAGGATCGCCTTGAAGTACTGCAGCAACGCTTGCATGGAAACACTCGTCGAGTCGTCTCCAGCAAGCGTAGTCACTGCGACGACACGTGAGAGGTTTCAGCTCGATATGTGCCCATCAAGTATGGTTTTAACCACGTCCCGGGTTTGACTCGCAGCGCCAGCTGACCGATGCTGGCAGCTTTGCAAACACTGTCAGATTCCGGATTCCTGCATGCCCATGCCTCGCCGCTACCTGTACATCAGCCTGCTAGTCCTGTTTGCCGTCGGCATTGCCTGGTTTTCTCTGCGCAGTACGACGCCAGAGGTGCCCCCTGCGATCAAGCAGGGCTATCACGACGCCATGGAAAAGGCCCGCAACGGCCAACCCGGTGCGGCGCGAGTGCTCTATCAGCAGTTGGCACGTCCGGACTTGTCGGACACGCGCCGTGTCCTGTTGCATGCCGAACTGGCGAATTATCCGAGCCCCCAGGCACTGAAACTGGCAGACGCCGACCTGCAAAGCCCTGTGGTCGAGGTTCGCCAGGCGGCGATCAAAAGCATCGTCGGGCTGGTGCCCAATGGTCAACGCAGCCTGTTGCTCGGGCCATTGCTCGACGACCACGAGCAAGTCGTGCGTTTTGCCACCGCGAACGCGTTGCTGGGGCTTTCGCCGGATGATCTGGGGTTGTACTTCGGCCCTTTGCAGCAGGTCATCGATGAATACGAGCACTCGCTGAATAGTCAGCCTGAAAGCGCCGAGACCCAATACCAACTGGCTCGCCTGCACCTGCACAACGCTGAAGTGAAAGCAGCACAGCAGGCGCTCGATCAGACCTTGCGCCTGGACCCGGGCAACTTGCCCGCGCTGGTGATGCAGATCGAGGTACTGGATAAACAGGGCCAGGCCGATGCTGCCCAACAAATGCTCGCCAGACAGTTGCAGGCCCAACCTGACTCCGCTTACCTGCAGCATGCTTTAGGGTTGTGGTTGCTGCATCACGGACAAAACGAGCTGGCCTTGCTCGGTCTTTCAAAAGCGGTAGAACTTGCGCCCGACAACAGGGAATACCGCTACGACCTGGCAACCACCTTGCACGGCCAGGAAGAACTCGAAGCCGCACAAAAGCAGCTTCAGGAAATCGTTCAGCGTCACCCGGCCGATCGCAAGGCGCGAGTCACGTTGATCAACTACTGGAAGGAAAGTGGCCAGCTGCAGAACGTTCAGGTGCTGCTGGCACAACTTGAGCAGATGAATCCGGATGACCCGGCGTTGCAGCAGGGCCTGTAAACGATAGACCGCAGGAGCGGAGCTTACGAAAGCATTTCGTGCATCAAGACCTGCAACTCGTCGAGATCGAACGGCTTGGCCAGGATCGGCGCCTTTTGCGCGATCGGGCTGCCGGACTCACGAATTTCCTGCGGGTAACCGCTGATGAAAATCACCTTGAGTTCAGGTCGCAGCTTCACCGCAGGTTCGGCAATCTGTACGCCGGAGATGCCACCGGGCAGACGGTAATCGGTGATCATCATATCCAGGTGCGGTTTGCTCGCGAGAATTTCGAAAGCCTGCTCGCCATCTACAGCCTGCAAAACCCGATAGCCCTCACCCGACAGATAGGCGACCAGTACCATCAGGATCGAGGGGTCATCTTCAACGATCAATACGACGTCTTGTGCATCTTCACTCATGGGAAGCCTTTGTTCGGTCAATAGCTGCTGATACGACCCTTCGGTCACGCAGAGGTTGCGTTGCTTTGTCTGTTTTCCTGCAGCGGTAGGCAAACACGAAACAACGAACCTTGATTAATCTTGCTCTCAACAGTGATGGATCCGCCATGGGCGGCGACGATTTGCTCGGAAATAAATAGCCCTAAACCCAGTCCGGCTACCACGGTTTTCGCCGACACACGCTCGAACTGCTGAAAAATACGTTTCTGGTTTTCCTCACTGATGCCAATCCCCTGGTCCCTGATCTCCATCCGCGCTTCACCGTCCTGGCTGTACACGCGAACCTCGATCGGACGCTTGGCACCGTAACGCAGGGCGTTGGTCAGCAGGTTGGACACCACCTGCTCGATGCGAAACTCATCCCAATTGCCTTCCACCGGTAGCGGAGCGACAAACGTCACCGACGACTCGGCAGACTCCACCTGCGGTGCAAAACTCTGCAACAGGTTACCCGTCAACTGCGCCAGGTCAAAACGGCTGGGGCGAATGGACAACTTGCCGGTGCGAATCCGCGACACATCGAGCATGTCCTCGATCAAGCGGATCAGGCTCTTGATCTGCCGCTCATCGCGATCAACCATCGCGTGCATCTTGTCCAGGGTAAACGCCGCAGCATTGTCCCTGGCCAGGTGCATCTTGCGCAGCTGGGTTTCGAGGATCAGCCCGTTCAACGGTGTACGGACCTCGTGAGCGACGATCGACATGAAGTCATCGCGCATGCGCACGGCCTGCTCCAGCTCGCTCTGCGTGGCCTGCAATTGCTTGAGTAACGCCTCCTGCTCACGACGGCCTTGCTCCAGGGCTTCGACCTGCAGATTCATTGCCTTGCGCTGCCGGTACAGGTCGACAAACACGTTGACCTTGCTTTTCACCGCGTGGATATCCAGCGGTTTATGCAAAAAGTCCACGGCGCCACTTTCGTAACCCTTGAACGCGTAATGACTCTCTCGCCCGGCCGCACTGACGAAAATAATCGGAATGCTCCGGGTTTTCTCGGTACCGCGCATCAGTTCGGCCAGTTCGAAGCCGTTCATGCCGGGCATCTGCACATCGAGAATGGCGATGGCGAACTCGTGTTGCAGCAGCAATGACAAGGCTTCGTCCGCGGATAGCGCCTTGTACACCGTACGGTCTTCACGGGTGATCAGCGCTTCGAGCGCCAGCAGGTTCTCTGGCAGATCGTCGACGATCAGCAATTTGGCCTGGATATTACTCAGCATGCTTGCGGTAGATCCGTTCTTGTTTGACCAAAGGTTCGAACTGCTTGCCATAGGTCGAGAAGTCCAGGGTCTCCTTACTGCCCAGCACCAGGAAACCACGATGACACAGCGACTCATGAAACAGCCCGAAGGCACGATCCTGTAATTTTTTATTGAAATAAATCAATACATTGCGACATGAAATTAATTGAGTTTCTGAAAAGACACTGTCAGTCGCGAGGCTGTGATCGGCGAAAGTCACGTTCTCACACAGGGTCTTGTCGAAAATCGCGTGGTCATACGCCGCCGTATAGTAGTTGGCGAACGAGCACTGACCACCGGCCTGCTGGTAGTTATGGGTGTAGGCGCGGATGTTCGCCAGCGAAAAGATCCCCTGTTTGGCCTTTTCCAGCGAGCGTGGGTTGATGTCAGTGGCGTAAATGATGGTGCGCTCCAGCAAGCCCTCTTCGCGCAGCAGAATGGCCATCGAATAGACCTCTTCGCCCGTGCTGCACCCGGCAATCCAGATCTTGATCGAAGGATAGGTCTTGAGCAGCGGCACCACTTCCTGACGAATGGCCTGGAAGTGCGCCGGGTCGCGAAACATCTCGCTGACCGGAATCGTCAGCAATTGCAGCAACTGCATGAACGCCGTCGGGTCGTGCAGCACCCGCTCCTGCAGCGCGGAAATGGTTTTGCATTCGAGTTGATGCAAGGCGTGATTGACCCGGCGCTTGATCGAAGCGCCGGAGTAATCACGAAAGTCGTAGCTGTATTTGAGGTAGATCGCTTCGACCAGCAACCGCAGCTCAATGTCGGTATTTCTCTCCACTTAGATACGTTCCATCTTCGGTAACCACACGCGAATCAGCGAGAACAGGCGGTCCAGGTCGATGGGCTTGGCCAGGTAATCGTTGGAACCGGCTTGCAGGCAGCGCTCCTGATCGTCCTTCATGGCCTTGGCCGTCACCGCAATGATCGGCAACTTGCGCCAGCGCGGGTCCTTGCGGATCTCGAGGGTGGCTTCAAAACCGTCCATCTCCGGCATCATCACGTCCATCAGCACCAGGTCGATGTCATCCACCTCATTGAGTTTCTCGATCGCTTCACGACCGTTACGGCCAATCACCACGATAGCGCCCTTGTGCTCCAGCGCGCTGGTGAGGGAAAAGATATTGCGCACATCATCATCCACCAACAGCACCTTGCGGCCTTCGAAGACCCTGTCGCGGCTGCGGGCAGTCTTGAGCATCGTTTGCCTCTCATGGGACAACCGCGATTCGACTTTGTGCAGGAACAGTGTCACCTCGTCGAGCAGGCGCTCTGGCGAGCGCGCGCCCTTGATGATGATCGAGCGTGAATACTTGCGCAGATCCGCCTCTTCATCACGGGTCAGGTTACGCCCGGTATAGACGATCACCGGCGGGAACGAGCAGATATCTTCGGTGGACATGCGCTTGAGCAAGTCATTGCCGAGCATGTCCGGCAGTTTCAGGTCGATGATCATGCAGTCATAGATCGTCTCGCGCAGCAGGTCCAGTGCTTCCTGGGCCAGTCCGACAGCGGTGATCTCGATATCATCGTCACCGATCAGCCGGGCAATGCTGTCGCGTTGCAGGTCATCGTCTTCCACCAGCAGCACGCGCTTGACCTTTTGCGTCAATTTGGCTTCCAGTCGCGCGAATACGTCCTTGAGCTCTTCGCGGGTGGTCGGCTTGAGCGCATAACCGATGGCGCCCATGTGCATGGCGGCCTCGACACGGTCCTCGACGGAAATCACGTGAACCGGGATGTGCCGGGTTTCGGCGTGTTCTTTCAGGCGCTGCAACACCGTCAGCCCGGAATGGTCCGGCAGGCGCATGTCCAGCAGAATCGCATCCGGCATGAAGCGTTTCGCCAGGTCGTACCCTTCATCGGCGCCGTGAGCCACCAGGCATTGATAGCCCAGCTCGTGAGCCAGGTCGAAGAGGATGTGTGCGAAGTTCACTTCATCTTCCACTACCAGCATGCAACGGCGAGTGAACGGCGCTTTGTCACGGTCATCCGCAAAGCGCGGAATCTTCGCTTCGACGATCAGCGGTGCAGGCGCGGCAGTCACCTTGGGAGCTGCGACGACCGGTACGATCTTCAGCAGCTCACGCGGCTCATCGCCGAGGTCGACATACTGCACAGGCAACACCAGCGTGAATGAGCTGCCCTGCCCCGGCTCGCTGATGACGCTGATCGAGCCGCCGAGCAACGCTGCCAGGTCACGGGAAATCGACAAGCCCAGCCCCGTGCCACCGTAACGACGGTTGGTACTGCCATCGGCCTGACGGAAGGCCTCGAAAATACTTTCCTGCTGATCGCTGGCAATACCGATGCCCGAGTCACGAACGATAAAAGCAATGCCCTCGCCCGTCTGCCTGGCCACCGTCAGGCTGACGCTACCCTTTTCGGTAAACTTGATAGCGTTCGACAAGAGGTTCTTGAGCACCTGCTCCAGACGCTGACGATCGGTGAACACCGTCAACGGCGCATCCGCTTGCAGTTCGAGGTTGAACGCCAGACGTTTGTCCGCTGCCAACGGTTCAAACATGCCGCGCAAGCCATCGACCAGCCGCGCGACACTGGTGTTCTCCGGGCGTATTACAAGCTTGCCGGCCTCGACCTTGGAAATATCGAGAATGTCGTTGATCAGGTTGAGCAAATCGTTGCCAGCCGAATAAATCGACTCGGCAAATGTCACCTGTTCGGCGCTGAGGTTTTGTTGTGGGTTCTCTGCCAGCAACCTGGCGAGAATCAACGAACTGTTCAACGGCGTGCGCAGTTCATGGGACATATTGGCGAGGAATTCGGATTTGTACTGGCTGGAACGCTGCAACTCTTGCGCACGCTCCTCAAGTTGTACCTGGGCCTGATTCAACTCACCGTTCTTGCGATCCATCGCATCGCGCTGTTCGGCTAGCTGTTCGTTGGTCTGCTCAAGCTCGGCCTGCTGAGTCTCCAGGTGCCATTGCGACTCTTTGAGCACCCGCGACTGTTCTTCCAGCTCTTCGTTGGCAGTCTTCAGTTCTTCTTGCTGCACCTGTAACTCTTCATTGAGTTGCTGGGTCTGGGCGAGTACTTCCTGCAATCGTTGGCGATAACGCGCCGCTTCGATGGAGGTGCCGATATTCCCGGCTATCAGCTCCAGCAACTCGACATCGCGCTCGGTCAGGGCACGCAGAAACCCCAGTTCGATGACCCCGTTGACCCGATCGTCATCACGGGTCGGCACCACCAGCACACTGCACGGCACGCCCTCACCCAACCCCGAGCTGACTTTGAAATAACCGGCGGGTACTTCATCCAGACGAATCAGCCGACCTTGTTGTGCCACCTGGCCGGTAATGCCCTCGCCACTGTTGATCGCTTGCTCGCGCCCTTCCTGCTCGCGGGAGAAACCATAAGAGGCGATGCGCGTGAGGCCTCCGTGCTCTTCTTTGGCGTAAATCGCGCCGACGGCGCTGCCGAGGTATTGCGCGCAAAACTGCAGAATATTGCGTCCCAACCGATTTAACGTCAGTTGCCCAAGCACCTGTTCCGCCAATTCGGTCTGGCCATTGCGCAGCCAGGCTTGTTGTTCCAGACGTTGCGCGCTGCTCTGTTGCGCCGCGAGGTTGGCGCTGTACTTTTGCGACAGGCTGAGCAAATCGCGACGACCGACGTAGGCCAGCAAACCACTGATACCGGCAACCAACAGCAGATACAGGGAAATGCTCCAGATCGTCGTGCGTCGAACCCCTTCGTTGCGCGTGATACGCAACTGTTGCTCCATGTCGATGACATCTTCGTACTGCTTGCGGATTTCATCGGTCAGTCGCTTACCGCGGCCGGATTTCACGGCCGCCCGGTAATCACCACTGCGGTGCTGCAAGTCGATCATGGTCTGCGCGTAATCGTTCCACTCCACCTGCAACGCCTCGAGCCTGCGCAGGCGATCAACCTGCGGCGGGTTATCGGCCGTCAGTTCCTGCAAGGTCTTGAGCGCAGCGATGATCCTCGGTTTGGCTGTTTCGTAGGGATCGAGAAAATGCTCGTCACCGGACAACAGAAAACCACGCATCCCGGTTTCCAGGTCGACGGTCAGCGTTAACGCTTCGTTGGCGTTATTGATCACCCGGTCCGTGTGCTCGAGCCATTGGATCACCGACAACAGATAAGTGATCAAAGAGACAAAAAACACCGCGCTCAGCACACCCATACCCAGCGGCAAGCTGACATTGCGGCTCAACAGTTTGCGAAAACCTTGCTCATCAACCGAAGACGAAGAAGTCATTGGATGGCCTTGGTGAACCGTCGTAAGTGAAGGAGTTTGCTCCATAAACGCCCCTTGGATCTTTTATTTGAATTTCTTGCGTCGCTCAGCATGATTCAGAGAGAACGGTTACCCTGTCGACTCACGCCGGTAACTACAATCAACCTGTGACCGACCGCCTTCTTCCGAGAGCCACCACCATGTCCGCCACAGCGCCCACCATCCTTGTAGTCGAAGACGATAGCATTGTGCGCATGCTGATCGTCGACGTACTGGAAGAACTGAAGTTCAAGGTGCTGGAGGCCGACAGTGGCAAAGCAGCGCTTGCCCTGCTCAACGATAGCGCGCAAATCATCGATCTGCTGATGACCGATGTGGGATTGCCGGAGATGGATGGCCGGGAGCTGGCCGCTCAAGCGCGGGTACTGCACCCGGCGTTGCCGATACTGTTTGCCAGTGGCTATGCGGAAAGTATTGAAGTGCCGGAGGGCATGTCGGTGATTGGCAAGCCGTTCTCTATCGAGCAGTTGCGCGACAAGGTCCTGAGCATGCTTACGGCTTGAGCTCAGCTTTTCTTGCGCACTTCATTCAAGGTACTGGCCACTTTCAAGTGCCGGTACAGCAAGGTCGACGCCCATTCCCGATCGCCCTGCTCCAGCGCATCGATAATTTCCAGGTGTTCACGGCAGGAGGTGCGAACCCGTTCCAGGTTCGACACGGTATGAAATTCGGTCAGCCGGCGCAGGCGGTTTTGCTGCTGCACGGTTTGCAGGATGAAGCTATTGCCGGACGCGGCAGCCAGTAACTCGTGAAATTCGGCGTTGGCTTCGAAAAAGCTCAGGCTGTCGGGAGTGCCTTCGAGCAGTGCCTGCTGCTTCTCACGGCAACGCTGCAAGCGTTCACGCGGCAGATTGAAGGTCGGTTCGAGCAAGCCCGCGGGTTCCAGGAGCATGCGGAAGCGATAGCTTTCGAAGCGCTTTTCGGCCGAGCCCAAGGTGGGCAAAAACATCCAGCCGTGCCCGTGTTTGCGCTGCATCACACCTTCGTCGGACAACCGCAGCAAGCAACGGCGCAATACCGCTTTGCTGGCACCGTAACGACGCAACAGATCGCTCTCCATCACCTGATCGGGAATCGCCTGAGCCAGTCGATCATCAATCAGCCGCTGATACAGCTCCTCATCCTCACCGATCGGCAGACTGACCTTGGCCAGCTCATCGCTGAGCGGTGTATCCAGCACGCAATAACCCTGATGGGGCAAGCGTCCGATCACCTGCTCTTGCGCCAGGTAGACCAGCGCCCCGCGAATCGGCGAGCGAGACACGCCGAAGCGCTCGGCCAGTTCGACCTCTTTGAGGTGACTGCCGGGGGTTAACTCACCAGACCGGATCGCCATGAGAATCTGCGAAGCGACTTTGGTCTGGAGTGCGGTGGGTTGGGTCATCGAAAAACGTCCATGAATCAGCTGTCAGACGCTAACTCATGAATCGGCAAACTTCCAGTCAATACAAGCGCATAAGGCACCGTTGGGCGATTGCCGGGCACAATAAACACCATCAGCTGTGGTTTAATTGCGCCCCGCGTTTCTCCCCAGTCTTCTGCCTGCATCAAGGAAATCCCGTTCATGAGTCAGCCCCGCGCAACCAAAGTCCTGGTCATTGGTTACGTCTGGCCCGAGCCGCGCTCGTCCGCAGCCAGCGGACACGTGATGCAAATCCTTGAAACGTTTTTACAGCAAGGCTGGGATATCACGTTCAGCAGCCCGGCCGGTGTCGGCGAACACAAGGCCGACCTAGCGGAATTGGGCATTCGTGAAGTCCCCATCGAGCTGAACAACAGCAGCTTTGATACATTCGTCAGCGATCTGGCTCCGGATATCGTTCTGTTCGATCAGTTCATGATGGAAGAAC
The DNA here is from genome assembly GCF_039908645.1 of Pseudomonas helvetica. Taxonomy (NCBI): domain Bacteria; kingdom Pseudomonadati; phylum Pseudomonadota; class Gammaproteobacteria; order Pseudomonadales; family Pseudomonadaceae; genus Pseudomonas; species Pseudomonas helvetica. The sequence continues at coordinate 3,124,640 of NZ_CP150917.1, read as the reverse complement.
AGTTCGGCTGGCGTGTCGAGAAACATTGCCCTGACGCCTTGCGCGTACTTGAGACCTCTGATCTGCAGAGCTTGCGACATGCCCGTCACCAGCGGCTCAAGGACCGCCTGAAGGCCAGTGACGACGCCAATGACTTCAGCGAGTTGTTCGCCCCGGCATTGCGTGAAGAGTTCGAGCTCATGGCCGATACCGATCTGGCCAAGCGTGAAATAGCCGCGCTGTTGCGCTGTGACCTGAACCTGATGATCTCGCAAGTGGAAATCGAGCTGCTGATCGAACAGTTCAAACTGCCGCGCCAGTTGCTGCACTGGTGCCCGTTGATGATCGACCCGCTCACTCAGCCGTTCACACCCTTCGAGGACCGTGCGCACTTCCTGAGCATCGGCAATTTCCGTCACGCGCCGAACTGGGACGCCGTGCTCTGGATGAAAACCACCCTCTGGCCACTGATCCGGCAACAACTGCCCGGTGCGCAACTGCATATTTATGGCGCTTATACGCCGCCAAAGGCGACCGCGCTGCACAACCCGAGCCAGGGGTTTCACGTGATGAACTGGGCCGAAGACGCCTTGCAGGTCATGTCCGCGGCACGCATCTGCCTGGCTCCGCTGCGCTTCGGCGCTGGCATCAAGGGCAAGATTGTCGACGCCATGCTGTGCGGCACACCGAATGTCACCACGCCGGTCGGTGCCGAAGGTATGTCGGGGAATATGCCTTGGCCGGGTGCGATCGCCGAAAGCGCCCAGAGCCTTGCCGATGCAGCTGTGCTCCTGTATCAAGACAAGACGCAGTGGACCCTTGCTCAAACCGCCGGCATCAAACTATTGGCCGATCGTTACCAGCAGCGCGTTCATGGCCCGGCATTGATTGATCGACTGACGGGTTGCCGCGAAAACCTGTTGAAACAGCGCAACGATAACTTTATCGGCAGTATGCTGCGGCATCATCAGCACAAGAGCACTCAATATATGTCGCAGTGGATTGAAGAAAAAAACCGCAATAACGGATAAGCATTCGTTAACCCGCGGGTCGTTCATGCTGACTTTTCAGTCGAGCCCGAAACAAAAGACCATCACTTTTGTTTCGCTTTCGCCTTCATAAGATTGGCTTTCATGCAATGAGCAACCAGCGCCGACTCTTCAAAGAAATCGACATTGATCACACTGCAATTCAACACCCTCTCATTGCGAGCCGGGTCAAACCACTCGTTCAAATGAGTGGTTATATTCACAGGCCCTTGTGCCAACCCGTAACTCGTGGCGGACAATGACCATGGCATCCCAACACCATTTGGATACGCTATGGTCTTGGTAATAAACACCTTCACATCAGCGACACTGGCGAAGTCTATCCCCGCCCACTCACCTCTGAGTCCCCAATTGAAGTAACTGCGATCAACGTCCCCATAAGACGCCAGCATGACACGTTGAAATGGACTGGTTCTTTTTAGTTCCCCCAACGTCAAGTAACGATTTTCGGGGGGAATCACCCGTCCTCCCAAGTGTTGCGTCAGCAGTCGGGAAAATTCCTTTACGTCGAATGGACTGCTATCGGAGCTTAGTTGCTGGAAGTTCAAGACAATGAACTCATCGGGATTTTGCTCAAGGAACCTGTCCACGGCCATGATCAGATCTTCCAGGGCCCGAGAAGATCGATATCCATTGTGCTGAAACCAGAAGCCGCCCTTGCCGTCATACTCAAGCCTGAGATCAAGTGCCCGGGCACCATTGACCAGTTGATAGTAAAAACTATTATTCTGGCAGGCTGCCCAGTGGCTGACGCCCGGAACGGCATAAGAAGCCTTTTTGTCGACGCCCGAATTGTGAGCGCCTGGCAATACCAACTCCCCCACTGTCAAGCCGTCGAGGGCGGGCATGCCGGTCATCCATTTATAAAATTCGTTAGCCATATTTCACCCATTACGTATGTGTTTTTGCGCGCAGCATGACAATGTGCTCTTCGCAACTTTCGCTGTCTTTATATCCGCATACACGCCCGCTAACCACTCACCCAACAACATCAAGATTGACAATATATTACTGTGCCGCCAGCGTATTCCTACGTAACAAAAGGATCGTAGTAGCTGTCACCCGGCACACACTGCACTTATCTTGTTATGTACAGCCTGCGTCCGCAAAGGCTCAGCACTCAACACCCAAAATACATACCGCGCGTCTACGGATTGACACGTGTAACAAAAAGCAGGAGCACACATGCCACGAAACACTGCAGGACATTTAAACAAACAGACCTGGATGAACGAAGTCCTGGATATTGACACCCTGAAGTTAACCGACATTATCTGGCCAGGCGCCCACAATTGCGGCATGGATAAAAAGGCCCCTAACTACGACGTGGTTATCGGCCATTGGACAACCTGTCAAAACGATACATTTTCCTGGCAACTGGCCCAGGGCGTCAGAGCGTTCGATATACGCCTGGGGTATAAGCCGGGGCACGATCAGGATATCTTTTATTTTCACCACAATGGCCTGGAGTCTCATCGCGTCCTGGATGAACTTATCGACGCCGTTCTGGCGTTTCTTCAACGCAATCCCAACGAGTTCATCGTGCTTGATTTTCACCTTCTGGCGGGTGGCAAGCACGCCTTCGACTATAAAAAGTTCAACGCCTTGCTCTTGAGGCGGCTGGGACACACAACCATTCCATTTTCACAATCGCACCTCTCCATCGGGCAACTGAAGCGAGCCAGCCCTCATCGCAGGCTAGTGCTGGCCGCCCACGGGCCGGATGATCTTGATGAAACTACGTTCTGGCCAAGAGTTGTTCACAAGTGGAGCGACAAGGGATTCACTGATATCGACGATTTGCGCAGCCACATTGCCAACACATTGAATACTGAGCATTCCGGCGATTTTCTATGGTCCCTGTCAGCCACCAGTTATTCGTTTCTTGGAGGTCCCGTGGACATCAAGCACTCTATCAACGACTGGTTTCATCAATCACGGGACTGGGTGAGTCGCTGCTGCATCATCAACACCGACTTTGTCGAAGAGTCCGAAATTGTTCGTTATTGCTGGATAGCCAACAGTATGAAGGCCGTCAGCATGCGCTGATCGTGCTAGCGCCAGGCGCGTATCTCAAGACTGGTGTCCCTTTCTTGAAGAAGGCATTATCGGCTGCAGTTACTCACAAGCGTGCAGCCATGACCCGAGCGGCAAGAGTCACCGACCCCGCATACGAATTGATGGACGACCACAATGGGTTGTCCATCATTTATCGCCAGCACGGATTCCCCTGCCCGCTGGTGCGTTGGCATTTCCATAAGGAATACGAACTGCACCTGATTGTCGCCAGCTCGGGCAAGGTGTTCATCGGTGATTACATCGGCAATTTTTACCCCGAAACACTGTTTCTGACCGGCCCTAACCTGCCCCACAACTGGATCAGCCAGGTCGCCGAAGACGAAGTGGTGCCCAAGCGCGACATGCTGGTGAACTTCACCGATGAGCTGTTCGAAAGCGGCCATCAGGTGTTCACCGAGCTCAAGAGCCTGACGCCCCTGCTGGAGCGTGCGCAGTACGGCATCGAATTTCGCTGTAAACACACGATCCGCCAGGCCATGGACTTGATGCAGCGGATTGCCGACGCCAAAGGCGTTACCCGCCTCGGGTACTTTTTCATTCTGCTGGAGTTGCTGGCGGCCACCGACGATTACCAGTTGCTGTCCGGTGCCACCACGCCGCAATTGGCTGACGAACACAACATCGACCGTACCAACCGGGCAGTGGATTACATCTTTGCCCACTACGCTCGCGAACTGCCACTGGAAGAAGTCGCCGAACACCTGGGCATGAAACCGACCTACTTCTCGCGAGTCTTCAAGCAGGCGACCGGCCGCTGTTTCATCGAGTTCGTCAATCGCTTGCGCATCAGCAAATCCTGCGAGCTGCTGGCCGATGGCGATAAACCGGTGACCGAGGTGTGCTTTGAGTCGGGCTTCAACAATATTTCCAACTTCAACCGGCGCTTTCAGCAACTCAAAGGCATGACCCCTTCCCATTACCGTCGGCTGGCGGTGCAGCGTTTGACTGAACAAAATCTCGGTTAGCCTAATGGTTTCAGGCTTCGGCAAAGCGCCGTAATTGCATTTCCTTCAACCGGCTGTGGGTCCGGCGAAACGGGAACTCCAGGTAACCCTCGGTATACAGCTCATCCATCGGCACCTGCGCGTCGAGGTACAGCGGCACTTTGCGGTCGTAGCACTCGTCAACCAGCGCGATGAAGCGCCGCACGCTGTCGTCATGTACCGACAATTGCGGGAGTTCACGGTCGCCGGCCTCGACGCGCTCGGCGCCATCCTCAGTGCCACGGGCAATTCGACCGGGGCGCTGATGGGCGCTGAGATTGGGGACTTCGCTCAACAAAATAGCGCTGAAGCGATCACACAACGCCATGAAGTCCATCGCCGCAAATGGCTGCTCGCACAGGTCCGCGTAACGGCACCAGAGTACGGTTTCACTGGCCTTGACGACCGTCACCGAACGATAGCCGATGATCACCGGATCGCTGGATACCGCCTGTCCTTCAGTCAGTTGTTTGAACACCTCACTCATTGGATCGGGCTGACCGGGTGCGCTGACCCAATAACGCTGCAGCGCTGCGCCAGGATGCAATCGGTGATCTTCGCCACCGTCCACCGCCACCACATGCATGTGGCCTTTGATCGCGGCAATCCCCGGCAAAAACCGGTCACGGTTGAAACCGTCTGCGTAGAGCTGATCCGGTGGTTGGTTGGAGGTGCAGACCATCACCACGCCTTCGTCGAACATCACCTGAAACAATCGGCCGAGGATGATCGCGTCACCGATGTCATTGACAAACAATTCGTCGAAACACAGCACCCGCACATCCCGGGCCAACTCACGGGCCAGAGCCCGCAGCGGATCGGCGGTGCCGGTCAATTGAAACGAGCGCTGATGCACCCAGCCCATGAAATGGTGAAAGTGCTGACGCCGTGCCGGCACCCGCAGGCTTTGGTAAAACTGATCCATCAACCAGGTCTTGCCACGCCCGACCGGGCCCCAGAGGTAAACCCCGGTGACTGGTGTCCGGCCTTGATGCAAGGCCTCGTGACACTGCTGCAACGCCAGAACGGCATGCTCTTGCGCGGCATCGGGGACGAAGCCTTTTTGCTTGATTGCGTAGTGGTAAGCGCTGAGGGGCGAATCGAAAGTCATATCGGCCATGGGTCCGAACGCAAAAGTCCAGAGTATGCCACGCTCAGCGTAGGAGCACGGCTTGCCGGCGATGGCGATCTCACGGACGCCATCGCTGGCAAGCCAGGCTCCCACAGGGAATGCAGTTAGAGCGAGATGTCGAGTCGGGTGATTTTGCCTTGCTCGTTCAGACGGAACACATAGCGCAATTCGAGCGGGCTGCCGGGGAACGTGCCGGAAATCAGGTTACTGACCAATACTTTGCCGGTGCGTTGCTGCACGTCCAGCACCTCGACCCGAGGCTGGTAACGGCGTGCGGTGTCTTCCATCCATTGGGCGATGGCCTGGGTGCCGACCTGATGGGCGCCCTCATCAAAAACATTCGCATCCTCGGCGAAAAAACTGGCGACCGCCGAACTGTCACGGGCATTGGCGGCAGCGATATAAGCGGCAATGGCAGGTGCAAGTGAAACGGCTGGGTTCGACATGGTACGGCTCCTTGTTGATTGATTCTGGAGCCATGCTAAAACAACGCTGTGTCAATTCTTGTCAGGAGTGAATCGCCCTGCTTCATCCAGTTGCATCGCCTTGCGCCAGGCTCGCAACAGGTCGCTGCGACGACCCGGATAGCGTTCACCCAGCTCTTGGGCGGCGGCAATCCGGTCGGTACGAAACGTTCGATAATCCCCGCGCAACTCGCACCAGGCAACGATCACCCGCGCCTCATTCAAAAAACCCAGCGCCAACGGCCAGATCAACCGCTGGCTGGGGGTTTTGTTCACGTCCGCGTAATCGATATGCAACTTGGCCTGCGCACGAATCGCCTGGCGAAACACATTCAATTCCACAGCGTTTTGCGGATAACCGCAGCCCGGCGGCCCCGGCAAAACCGTCGGGTTGCGCAAGGCTTCCTGAGCGTCCGGCGCCAATACGGCGGCAATCTTCGCCAACGCATCGGCAGCGGCTTTGCTCAACACCTCATCACCACGCTGATCGACATAACGCAAACCCAGCACCACCGCTTCCGTCTCATCGGCATTGAGCATCAGCGGCGGCAGAAACAAACCGCTACGCAACACATAGCCGATACCCGCCTCGCCAAAGATCGGCGCGCCGAGGGCCGTCAGTTCGGCGATATCGCGGTACAGCGTGCGCTCCGAGATCTCCAGCTCACTGGCCAGTGTCGCCGCCGTCACCGGACGACTTTTACCGCGCAGCACTTGCAACAAGGTCAACAAACGACTGGTACGCGACACGATCCGCCTGCTCTGTGGAATGAAGGTCGGCGGAGCTTAGCAGAGGCCACTGTCAGAAACTGTCAGCAGCAAATACACCTTGTGAGCGCATGGGCACGATCAAAGTGTTTATTCGTATCGCGAAACTTCTGCTACAGGCTACAACGCCTTGCGTCACGGCCTACACCTGCGCCAGAATCCGCCGGCTTGTGCGCTTTGGTCCCCGCCTCTATCGTTTCCGCGTCGCTGATTATCAGCGATCGGGTTTGGTAGCCCGGGTAAGGCGCACAGCTCCGGCATTTCCATTCAGTGACGTTTTTTTGTCGTCTGCTGTTTGTTATGGCGGCTGTGCGCAGGGCGCCTTCGGGTGCGCCGGTTTCCTTACCCGGTCTACCAACCTGCGTTCAGTCGCCACCCTAATGTTTGGTAGCAATAGGTTGCGACTCCACTTTAAGTAAGGAGATTCGCCATGTTCAAAGCCACGCCAAATCCCCCCGAAACCGATCCGGTTTCCCCCTACGCCTCCCTCAACTCAAAAGAACTCCACGCCGCCGCGCACCGTGCGCTCGATCACTACCTGGTGCTGCCCGAAACCAAGACATTGCTAGCCGACCGCCGTCCCGGCTGCATTTTTGTCATCGCCCCGGATGTCGACAGCGAAACCCTGCTGGCCCACGCCTGCGAGACCCTCGCCTCGGCCAATGTCATGTCCAGCGATCTGGCGTTCGAACTTGAAGGCCCCAAGCGCAATACCGCGCTGGCGATTCAGCAGATGATTTCGCTGGCCGAACTCGCCGTGAATCGCGCACTCGATCACCTCGACCCACCTGATTCGCCGCAGTAACCAGCAACACCGGGTGGGCCCCTTGTGGCGAGGGAGCTTGCTCCCGCTGGGTTGCGAAGCGACCCTAAAATCAGTCACCGCGAGTATCCAGAGGGATCGCGATTACCGGATTACGACCGCTTCGCGGCCGAGCGGGAGCAAGCTCCCTCGCCACAGGTTCTCGGCCGTGTCTGCGCACAACACAAAACCCGCCACCTTTTCACAAGGCTGGCGGGTTTGTCGTTCCAGCCCCGTCCGTTTTAAACAACCGCGCGTTGCCCTCAATGCCCGCGGCTGGCATCCTGCGCCTCCCTTTTCTGACCTGGCCTTATTGGCACCCTCCCCGTGACCTCATCTGACCACTCGAAAACTGCGCTTCGTTCCGACCTGATCTACGGCCTCAACGACCGCCCGCATTTCACCGCAACCCTCTTCGCCGCCCTGCAACATGTATTGGCGAGCTTCGTCGGGATCATCACGCCGACCCTGATCATGGGCAGCGCCCTGGGCCTGCAAAGCGAAATCCCCTACCTGATCAGCATGGCGCTGTTCGTCTCGGGCCTGGGCACTTTCGTTCAGGCGCGGCGCTTCGGGCCGATCGGTTCCGGCCTGCTGTGCCTGCAAGGCACCAGTTTCTCGTTCATCAGCGTGATTCTCAGCGCCGGCTTCATGGTCAAGGCGCGAGGTGGCGGCACCGATGAAATCCTCTCGACGATTTTCGGCGTGTGCTTCTTTGCCGCGTTCATTGAAGTGGTGCTGAGCCAGTTCATTGGCAAGTTGCGAATGCTGATCACCCCGGTAGTCACCGGCACCATCATCACCCTGATGGGCTTGTCGCTGGTCAAGGTCGCCATGACCGACATCGCCGGCGGCTTTGGCGCGACGGATCTGGGCGCCGCAAGCCACCTGGTGCTGGCCGCATTGGTGCTGGGCACCATCGTTGTGCTGAATCGGGTCGATGTACCGTTCTTGCGTTTGGGCGCCATTGTCATTGGCCTGACCCTCGGTTACGTCGTCGCGTGGCTGATGGGCGATGTCGATTTCACCAACATGACTGCTGTGCCGCTGATGAGCGTGCCGGTGCCGTTCAAGTACGGCTTCAACTTCGATTGGGTGGCGTTCGTTCCGGTGGCGGTGATTTTCCTGGTCTCGCCGCTGGAAGCAGCCGGCGACCTGACCGCCAACTCGATGATTTCCCAGCAACCGGTCAAAGGCCCGATCTACATTCGGCGGATCAAGTCCGGCTTGCTTGCCGACGGTCTCAACTCGGCAATGGCGGCAGTCTTCAACAGCATGCCAATGGTGACCTTCGCGCAGAACAACGGGGTGATCCAACTGACCGGCGTGGCCAGCCGTTACGTCGCGTTCTTTATCGCCGGACTGCTGGTGTTGCTCGGGCTGTTCCCGATGATTGGCGCCGTGTTGCAACTGATGCCCAAACCGGTGCTGGGCGGCGCTGAACTGGTGATGTTCGGCACCGTGGCGGTGGCCGGGATCAAGATCCTCGCCGAGGCCGGCCTGCATCGACGCAACATGCTGATCGTCGCCATTTCGCTGGGCATGGGGCTGGGTGTTGCGGCCGTACCGGAAGTGTTGCGCGAATTGCCCAAGGCGTTGCACAACATCTTCGAGTCGCCGATCACCGTCGGCGCATTGTGCGCTATCGTGCTGAATATCTTCCTGCCCGAAGAGTTCATCGAGCTGGAAGAAGACGATTTCGATCCGGAAGCTTCGATCCTCACGGTCATGGAGAACCCGGATGTCACGCCCCACGGCGAACCACTCAAGCCTTCCGTGGTCGCACAGGTGAACCGCTAACGCTGCTCGAGGGTCGAGCCGCCGGCGGTTCGACCCTTATCTTTACGAGAGCTCGTTCATGCGCAGATTCCTCGCCTTAAGCCTTTCCCTGCTGTTGCTCAGCCTGAGCGCCTGCGCGCTGTTCCCCAATCGTGATCCGCTGAACATCAACGTGGTCGGCATTGAACCGCTGCAAAACCAGGACCTGGAAGTGCGCTTTGCGGTGAAACTGCGCCTGCAAAATCCCAACGAAACGCCCATTTATTACAACGGCGTGGCCCTGAGCCTGGAGGTCAACGGCCAACCCCTCGCCACCGGCGTGAGCGATCAAACGGGATCGATCCCGCGTTACTCCGAAGCGATCATCAGCGTCCCCGTGAGTATTTCGGCGTTCTCCGTGCTGCGCCAGACCCTTGGCCTGAGCCAGACACAATCGCTCAACAACCTGCCTTATGTATTACGCGGCAAACTGTCTGGCGGCGTGTCAGGCACCGTCCGTTTTGTCGACAAAGGCACACTCAACCTACCGGGCTCGACAGCCGGCATCTGGTAAATCAACGGCAGAACACGGCGCTTGTTACTAACAAACAGGGAAGTGGACTCAACCATGGAAAGATCCCCCACGCTGTACACCGAACGCTTGATCCTGCGGCCACTGGAACTGGCCGATGCCGAAGCGATTCAACAGCACTTCCCGCACTGGGAAGTGGTGCGCTACCTGAATGCCCTGGTCCCGTGGCCTTATCCAGCGGATGGCGCGTTGGCTTACCTGCGCGACATCGCCCTGCCGACGATTGCCCGTGGCGAAGAATGGCATTGGTCGATTCGCTTGAAATCAGCGCCCGAGCAGTTGATCGGCAACGTCAGCCTGATGAACGAGCCGGACAACAACCGAGGCTTCTGGCTCAGTCCGCAGTGGCAAGGCCAAGGGCTGATGTCCGAAGCCAGCGCTGCAGTTACTCAATACTGGTTCGAGACCCTCGACCGCTCGCTTTTGCGGGTGCCCAAGGCCGCGCCCAACCTGGCGTCGCGGCGGCTTTCGGAGCGCACCGGAATGCGCTTGATTCACTGCGATGAAGGCGATTTTGTCGGTGGGCGTTTTCCCAGGGAGCTCTGGGAAATCACCCGCGAAGAGTGGCGGCGTCTCAGATAAACCGCACACCGGGTTTGGCCCGTTCATCCACGGTCAGCTCGAACACGTCCGGGCGCGCATAGTGCCCGACCACGTCGTAGTCGTAGCGCGCACGCACCAGTTCATCGGTGTCGATCTCGGCCGTGAGCAGCCCCGCACCGCCCAACAACGGCCCGGCCAGCACGTCGCCCATCGGGCCGATAATCAGACTGCCGCCGGCAATCAACGGGCGCTCGGCCGGCCAGTTGGCAATTTCCAACCCCAAGGCTTGTGGCGATTGCTGGACCTGGCAGGCGCTGACCACGAAACAGCGGCCTTCATGAGCGATGTGGCGCATGCTGACTTGCCACATTTCGCGTTCGTCGACCGTTGGCGCGCACCAGACTTCCACACCTTTGGCGTACATCGCCGTGCGTAGCAGCGGCATCATGTTTTCCCAGCACACCGCGGCGCCAATGCGCCCGACCTGGCTGTCGATCACCGGCAGTGTCGAGCCGTCACCCTTGCCCCAGATCAACCGCTCGGTGCCGGTGGGCATCAGTTTACGGTGCTTGGCGACCAACCCGGCTTGCGGTTCAAAGAACAACGCGGTGCAGTACAAGGTGCTGCCTGAACGCTCGATCACCCCCAACACCAGATTCGCACCGGTGCGCGCAGACAATCCCGCCAAGGCTTCGGTTTCAGCGCCCGGCACATCAATGGCATTGGCGAAATAGCGCGCAAACGCCTCACGACCTTCCGGCAGTCGGTAACCCAACTGCGTGCCGAAGCCTTCGCCTTTGGGGTAACCGCCGAGCAACGCCTCAGGCATGACCACCAGCCCGGCGCCGGACTCGATGATCGCCTGTTCATAAGAAAGTATCTGTTCCAGGGTCTCGCCCTTGCCACCTGGCAACGAACCGATTTGCAGTGCAGCAACAATGGATTTTGGCATCGCGGTAACTCCTGAGCAGTGAGGTATTGCTCATTCTCCGGCCACCGCCGATCATGAATAAAGCCCCGTTCACTGCTGAAAGATATGAGCCAAATGAATATCGCCGACATCGACCTCAACTTGCTCAAAGTCTTCGAAGCGCTGCACGACGAGTCCAGCGCCAGCCGCGCCGCGTTGCGCCTGGGCGTCACGCAATCCGCGGTCAGTGCAGCATTGCGTCGGCTGCGTGATGTATACGCCGATCAACTGTTCGTACGCACCGGTCGCGGCCTGGCACCGACATTGCGCGCCAATCAATTGAAACCGGTCATCAGCGATGCGCTGAACAAATGCCGACAAAGCCTGGCAATGGTCGATCCGGCCGCCAGCCAGTACGAAGGTCGTTCGGTGATTGTCGGTTTATCGGATGATTTCGAGATTGCCTACGGTCGGCGATTGATCAAGGAAATCGCCCAGCGCGCGCCAAAGCTGCGGCTGATCTTTCGCCAGACCCACAGCCAGATCGTGGCTCAGGCCTTGATGGAGCGCAGCGTTGACCTGGCGATCACCGCCGGCGGTTTTGCCGAGCGCTTGCTCAGCCGTCAGGTGCTGGGTGAAGGCGGCTATCAGTGCCTGGTTGACCCCGACAGCCTGATCGACGGGCAACAGGAAATCACACTCGACGAGTTTGTCGCTCGCGAGCACATTCTGGTGTCGTCTGGAGGGTTTATCGGCATTACCGATGAGGGGTTGGCGGGGCTGGGATTGAGTCGGAGGGTGTGCGCATCAACCACGCATTTTGCTGCATTGCCGTTCCTGCTCAAGGGCAGCCAGGCCGTGGCGACGATCCCCGCCCATGCGGCGCAGAGCATCGCCGCAGTCAGCGGGTTGACAGTGCTGCCCTGCCCGCTGGCACTGCCGCGCTATCCGATTGAACTGGGCTGGCGGACCAACAGCCAGCTGGATCCGCTGTTGCTGAAGGTCCGCGAAGCAATCGTCGCCAGCTTCCTACAAACACCGCCCGTGTAGGAGCTGTCGCAGGTTCCTACTTGGCAGCCATCAAGCGATTGACTTCGCTGCGGACCATGTTCGCGTATTCCGGCGGTGACATGGCGTCCAGTTCGGAGCGCACCCACTCGGCCCATTTGCCTTTACGCTTGGAGCGCTCGCCGAACAAGCGTGCCGCTTCACCTTTGGATTTACCCAGGTTGCTCTGCCAGAGATCGAACAGACGGGACTTTTCATCTTCAAGCGCAGCGCGCTCGGCAAGGGGCTTGTCGGCCAGATTGAAGCTCATGGGAGTTACCTGCTGCATAAAATTGGCAACATCTTACACTGTAGGTGGAAATCTCCGGAGGCAGATTTTCCATTGGCGTTGAGTTTCAGGGCAAAAAGCCTGCAACTTTTCCGCCGCGCCTACACTCCATTGATCACTGTCCCAAAACCAGCAAGGAGTCACCTGATGGCCCGAAAAACCCCGGTGCAAGCAAACGATGAGCAAATCAAGGATCAGGTCTTCAGCGAGCTGCAAGCGTTGATCGAAGAATCGGAGAAGCTGCTCAAAAGCAGTGCCTCGCTGGTCGGAGAGGAAGCTGAAAACCTGCGCGAACAAGTCGCGCTGAAACTGCGCCAGGCACGCGATTCCGTCTCCAGCGTGCGTGAGCGGACCCGGCCGGTGGTCGAGGCGACCGAAACCTACATTGGCGGTCACCCTTGGCAAACCGTTGCGATCTCGGCCGGGTTCGGTCTGGTGGTGGGATTGCTGCTGGGTCGGCGCTGAACAAACATGCTCTAAAAGATCACAGCCTACGGTGCACGCAACCCCTGTAGGAGCTGCCGCAGGCTGCGATCTTGGCGATCCCGCATGCGTCGATGGGCTCGCCTTTCTACATCAATTGCCCGCCAGTTCGTGCAATTGCGCCAGGGTTTGCGCATCGAGCGCGATGCCTTCGGTTTGTGACTTGGCCCGCTCGCGGTGACGGCGGTCACCCGGCAAACGCCGCAGCCCCACAGCATGCATCTGCCTGACCAGTTCTTCACTGCGTTCGGCGAAGTTCTGCCCGGCGGCTTTGCTCGGGTCGATCACAATCAGTAACTGGCCGGTCCACGGGGTTTTCGCCCCGGGATGATTCGACCAGTCGAACTCGAACGAGAAGTTGCCACCGGTCAACGCCGCCGCCAGCAGTTCGACCATCATCGACAACGCCGACCCCTTGTGCCCGCCAAACGGCAGCAATGCGCCGCCCTCCAGGATGGCTTTCGGGTCCTGCGTTGGCTGGCCCAGGCTGTCGACACCCATGCCGGGTGGCAGACGCTCGCCCTTGCGCGCAGCGATCTGCACGTCGCCATGGGCGATGGCGCTGGTGGCCAGGTCGAACACGATCGGGTCTGCACCCGCACGGGGTGCCGCGAACGCAATCGGGTTGGTGCCAAACAGCGGGCGATCAGCACCGTGCGGCACCACGCAGGTCATGCTGTTGACCACGCTCAGCGCCACCAGACCTTCATAGGCAAAGGGTTCGACGTCTGGCCAAAGTGCAGCGAAATGATGGGAGTTGCGGATCGCCATGACCGCGATACCGGCGCTGCGGGCTTTCGCCACCAACAGTTCGCGGCCTGCAGCCAACGCCGGTTGGGCGAAGCCGTTGCCGGCATCCACCCGGACAAAACCCGAGGCCACATCCTCGACCACTGGAACGGCCTTGCCATTGACCCAACCGCTGTTCAGCGTCGAGACATAGCCGGGCATCCGGAACACGCCATGGCTGTGGGCACCATCGCGTTCGGCGCCCGCACAGTTTTGCGCCAGCACCCGGGCAACCTCGGGGCTTGTGCCATGCCTTAGAAATATCGATTCCAGTAGGCCAACCAACTCTTCGTACGACAAGTGTTGCGAGACTGCATTGACGGCATGATCGTGTGGCACAGACATCTGAAGCTCCAGGTTTTTTATTGGAGGGGGCAACAGCGTATGGGGACCTTACGGGCTGATTAAACACCGTTTTGCGAGCCCTCTGTCAACCTTCGTCGTTCAACGACGCCGAGACCTGCAACGGGCCTGATCATCAACGACGCAGGCGCCGCGCATGCACTAACTATCTACCACCGTTTGACACTGCCACGACTCTAGCCTTGGGCTTTCTTCCCGCGACGTAGAACCGTCGCTTCAGCTGAGGCAAAAACAATGACTGACGATTCGTTACCGCTCTTTTTTCCTGAAGCATTACGCGACACCCGAATATTGAGCCCACGCATCAGGGCCATGGGTTTCACACTCGCGGACCTGTCCTGGCTGCGTAGCGTTGAACTGGCGACCCACGCGCTTCGTTCGACGCAAACATCGCCGATGACCGTCGAGAACATCATGCTGAAGGCCGCTGGGGCAGACGCCGAGCCCCTTGCGGGCAGCTTCGTGATGCATCCGGTGCCCAACGGCACACAGGCCATCCTCTACACACCCTATGGCGGGCTGCAAAAGTTCGATGACCGACAAGCATTGTTGAAGGCGCTGGACGACAAACTGAAAAATGCTGCAGAGCGCAAGGACCTGTTGTGCTTTCTCCCCATCTCCCGACGCAATGCGCTAAGTACCAACAACGCATTCACCTTGGCAGGCCAAGTCATTGACGGCCTGGTATTCGAAGATCAGACCCGCATTCTGAAACAGTGCCATCGTAAAAATGTCGAGCTCATGCTCCAGGAGCTGAGCGCAATACCGACACTGACGGCCATGCTCAATCAATTGCTCAACAACGCGCTGCGCAAGTCCTTTCCCAAGCTCGATCAAAGCGCCACCCATGTCAGCTTTTTCGTTGAAAGCCGGACCGCTGGAACGACGAACACCGCCATCGCTCGACACCAGGTGGACTCCATGCCCCTGAGTGATGCGCTACTGCGTTTTTACCTGCATCAGACATGGCCTTCGGGACAGGTTCGCGAGTTCACCAATCCTCTACAGCCTTCCTCCCCCGTTAACCCGGTACATCAGTATCAGTGGGAGCAGGCCACAAAGGAGCTTGCAGCGAGTTTGATGCCCATGCTGGCAAGTCTGCTGCAGGTCTATTGGGCAACAGACGTGCATACAGGTGTTTCTCGCCGGGACTTCTTTGCTCAAGCCATGAGTGACAAGGCCCGAACGGATCTGTTGTTGAAGCGCCAGAGCGCAATCATCAGCCCTGAGCAAAGCCTGGCATTAACCGCACTCCTCGACCGCGAAAGCGCTATACGCAACAATGCTGCCAGCGACCTGAAACCGGAAAAAATCCGCATCTGGGAACACCGCGAGCATTTCGTCGAACTTGCTGGCGCCATGATGCTGAACAGCGACTCCACGGCTTATCTGTATACCCAGTCCAATGGCTTGCAGGTCCTGAAAGATTACGCAGACCTGAAAGCGATCATACAAACCATGGTCACGTCGGCCGGACACGATGACGAGCTATACAGCTTGCTGACACGGCAACAGCGTGACGTGTTTCTGGGCTTCGACAAGCCTGAGGTGTCGGGAGTACCGATGTTCGGTCCGGTCTTTCACGACATGCTCGACGACATCATCGCCAAGCAACAACACAGCATCACGGATGCACTGGACACCTGCCGACACAGCGATGGTGTCATCGATGTCCAGGCCTTGTTCGACCGTGCGCTGGATGTGCGTGGCATGCTCGACAATCAGCTACTGGCGACAGCAATCACGGAGCGCTGGAGCACGCGCCCGCTGATTTCCGGCGACAATCGCCCTTCGGTCGTATTGGCTGACAAGGCCGCCCTGTCGCTAAAAACAATACGCAGCGTTCAATCCTCCCTTGAGGTGAAAACAGCCGCTCAACCTTCGGGAAGTGTTGAACAACAAGGCACTTTTCTGGAGACCATCAAGACCGATCTCGCCCATGCAATGTCGGTGGGAATCCGCGGTGAGGCCGCACTTCGTGTGAGCACCAAGACGCTCCATGCGGACGAAAAGGCCATCATCGATACCGTACTCAACCCCGACAAACCGACCCGAAGGCAAAGGCAAGCGCTGCACGGGTTTCGGCCAGATGCCTGGTCGTTGACGCTTGAGTGCTCGAACGAGCCGGATCTGCTGCCGCTGGCCAACTGCTTTTTGCTGACCGAGCGTGGCGGGCTTGACCCGTCACACTCCGGTCGGGCGATCCTGTGGACGCCCGGGCGCGGGCTCGAAACCTTCAGCTCCGTCACCAGTGTCAAGGTCGAGTTGGGCAGGCGCCTCCTGGATGACGAGCAACGAATGCTGCTCCTGGAAAATATCCCTCGCACGCAATATCGCCCACACCGAACCTACACGCTTGGGCCGTTTCGATTGATTGAAAGAAATATGCTTCAGGAGTGCCAACAGTCAGCCATCAAACAGTATCTGGACGCCCGAAGGCATACCCATTCACTTGAGTTGCCGAGTTCGGTGGTACGGGCTGATTTTGAGCAACACAAACAGACTCCCACCCCGCTCAACCTTCAGCGTGCGATGCAGATTGCCGAGGGGATCGTTACGCAACAATCACTTCCCGTCTGGCTCGGGGCGGCGCCCGAGAGTGATGTGCTGCGACACGTGGAAATACTGGAGCAATTACGCCACAGCATAGAGAGCGGAAAAGACTACCTGCATGATGTCAAGCCGCTGACGGACTATGCCCGCGAACAACTGAAAGCGCTAATGACCAGGCAATTTCCGGGAGCCAGTCTCGATCCGGATCAACTGTGGGTGACGCCCAATCTGGCGCTGGCCGGTCCTGCGCGAACATTGACCGATTTTGCGCTGAGCCCTACCAATACATTGCAAAACACCGGGTTCAGCATTGCCTCGAAAATCGCCCAGACGCTCCCGACGGCCCTTGATGCCAGCGCAGTCAAAAGGCTTTTGCTGCAGCTGGACATCAAGGCGACCTATCGTCAATTTCTTTCGGAGACATTGGCGAGCGACGCGCCAGGTGTCGCGACCCGACTGCTTCGATTCATCAAGCAGCTGCCCTGGCAACTGCTGTTGCATGCCCACACGCTGAAGCTTCAGGGAAAACTTTCCGAACGCGGCTTCGGCTTGGTTCAGCAAGTTCTGGACATGCCGGATGCCCTGGCACGCGCAGCGGTAACGGGCGCCACCGCAATCGTGCGCCCCTTGGAGCTGATCGCGACCGAAGGCGCCGCGGCCGTCAAGACACTAGGGCTCTACCTGATAGGAGAGCCCGCTGCCGGACCACAAATTCTGTACGCGCCATACGACAAGCATCTGGGGATCACCGAGTATGAAAACGAAGCCAGCGTCCTGAGCGCAATCAACCTTCCGGGAGCTTTGCAGGATCTGTTGATCAGACGCCTGCCGGACCCGCATCAGGCGACCTACAAAAATTTGCTGGCCGGCAGCGGCACGTCTGATATCCGACTCGCGTCCAGTCCTATCGAAGGAAATCTGTTGCATCAACTGTTTATCGATAACAAAACGCTGCTGTCACACATGCTCGACAGTCAATCGCAACCTGCCGGGCAGTCCGACTGGGAGGCGCTCAAGGCATTGTTTAGCAAAGGTGTCAGGTACGGCATAGAGTTTCTGCCAGGCAAACTGGCGCTCCCGCGCCTTCTATGGGAAAGCTATACGTCATTCAAACAGTCGGCCGAGGCCCTACAGGACCATCATTGGAGGACTGCGCTCAAGACCTTTATCAACGGGGTGTCACAAATGGCGACACTGGGCCAGTTGTTGCATCAACCTGGCGCTTCGACCGTTGAGCCGGTTGTGCACAACGGACCTGTCGTCGAAAAGCCTTTCGTTGCCACCGAGATTACCAAGGTCGATCTCACCTCTCCTTCTCGCACTGTGCTGCAATCCTTTGAAGCCAGCGCCATCGAGTTGAAAAAAACGGGTACCAAGGCTGTCGACGGCACTTACCGTGACTCGACAACCAGACGCAAGTACGCCCCGGTCGACGGCAAGGTGTATCAAATCGAAAAGTTTGGTGTGGCGACTCGCATCGTCGATGATCAACGCCAGGGCCCGTATCTGCAGAACAGGGGAACGCAGTGGGTGCTGGATCCCGACCTGCATAGCGTTCATTTCGGTAAAGCCATGTCACGACTGCACAACAAGTACCAGTCTGACCTTGATGCGCGAAAGCAGATAAGCATTGAGGCCCAGGGCATGGAGGCCATCAGACAGCTCTACCCGGAAAGGGCCCGGATGATTGTCCAGTCGCTGGATCTGGCACGGTTCTACGCATTTAACAGCCTGCATAATCTGGCTCAATTGAAAGTGGCCACATCCGGAACACGACTGGATGGTTTTCTCAAAGCGTTCTTTGATGTGCCGACGATCGATAGAGCCATTCTGGATAAAATCAAGGCAACCATCGTTCCGCTGTGCAAAGCACTGGTAGATCCGACACTGGACAGGCTCGACAGCAAGCGTTTTGTCGTCGGTTCAAACCGTTATCCCGAAGACGGCTTGATTGCCTTTGTACTCGACGATGACCAGCAACAGAAAGTGCACTTTACAGAGAAGTTCTTCGATCAAAATCTACACCACTACAACCATGTGCTGACAGAGCCCTTTGATGTCGTTGCCCATGCGCAGGCGGCAACGCTTATCCATGAGTTCTCGCACCTGTTTTCAAATACGCTGGATATCGCGTACCTGGAAGCGAGAAGACCCTTCAGCGACCTGATCTCGACGATCACCACTCAAGCCAGCCAGTTGAAACAGGATCAAGAGCAATTTCAGCGCGAGGCATTGTCGATGCACACCCCCGTCGATGAATTGTTCGCCTACTGGAACAGCACGCAGAAAACCTGGCAGGACCTCGATGACATTCCTGCCGCCAAACATCTGAGTGACCAGATCAAGACCATCACCGGCACCAGCGATCTGAGCGAAGCCCGCCGAGTGTTTCGCGACCGGGCTTCAGCGGATCGGCGGATCGACACCATCCTTCGCAATGCCGATTCTGTCGCACATCTGGTCTGTGAAATGGGACGTCAACTCGACCCGGTACCTTTGGCCGAAAATTGATGCCCGTGAATCAAACGTGAAGGGTAATGCTCGCGGACACGGCCACCGGCATGCTTCACGTTGGCGGCATTTACAACATCAACGAGCTTAAAACGCTGAAGGCCGCAACCCTGATGAGGGTCGCGGCCTTCATTTGGCCTGACTGCACGTGAATGTGCCTTGCCGAGTAACGAGTCAACATGAAAAAAGTTTAATGGTTCAGACCCCGACAAAACAGCACATCTCACCTTGCACTGACGTGGTTCCGACAAATTTTCTACATCCGAGCCCTCATGATTTGCGCAGCTCATTCGTCATTAATCAATGAGAGCACCCATCACTTTTTTACTGATCAAGCTCTGAAAAGGAGTTTTTGCATGTACAACTCGCAACTGCCAACGGATGGCACCCCTGCGGCAAACGGTTCGCTGAACCTGGACGCTCGCGCGCTCACCAAAAACGCTGAACGCCACAACAACGAGCGCATCAGGCAGCTGCTCAAAAGCTTTGGCCTGCGAACCAGCCTGATTCGCCTGAAAGTGATCGACGCGCTACTGACCGCCGCCGAAAACGATCGTCCGCAGGGAGTACGCGGGGTGCACAGCCACTTGCTGGACCTGGGTATTCCCCTGTCCTTTCTCAGCGTTCGCGAAGTGTTGAAGCGACTGTGCAGTGAAGGCCTGATTGTCTTGAACGAAGACAAGAGCTACAGCCTGCATCCGCAAGCCGCAGCCGTGCTCTACGGCAATCAATAACGCATTACCGCGTCGCTTAAGGCTTGACCTTGCGACGCATCACCCCATTGATCACCACGACGATCACCGCAACGCCAATAGCGATGTACTGGAACAGCTTCTCGCTGATCATTCCGGCGTTCTGCATGTACGACAGACCAAGCATGATCCCCAATACGACAAGGGAGATCAGAATCGAATATTTCAAACGTTGCGACTGGGTCATTGCGGGTTCCTGAACCTGAAGATATGTATCCGGTTTGTATCGTGATGCATGCCAAGCCCATACGCTTCTTCGGGGATGAGCAGCTGCAAGCGGGGTCTCATGTTACAGCCCATGAAGCATTTTGGCTGCATGCGGTTCAAACGATGAGGATTGAGAAATGTACCGTCGAATCACACTGCTGATTCCCCTGCTGATTATCCTGACCATGAGCGGTTGTGTATGTTTCCCATGCGGAGGTGGCTGGCATGGCGACCATCGCTATCACCATGATGGCTACTACCGTCGTTGACCTTTATTAAGCGGGGGCGACTTGCATCATTAAGTTTCCCCTGTTCTCAACAATTGACAACGTTTGAGAACACCACGAAAAAAGCCCGCCTCCCCGCGGGCTTTTTCGTACAAGGGTATTACACTTTGGCCTGCAAGATAATACCTGATACATGCATCAGCACATTCACCTGACATTCCCGCCAGAAATAACGCGACAACTATTACTACCAGCAAAACAATATTTTGGCTTGGCTTATTACTATTCCAGACTACTCTCACCCTTATCGCGATACTTCTATATAAATAAGCACTACACCCTGGAATTTTATGCTCAAGCCCATTATAAAAATCGGATCCTTTCGAGCGCTAGGTTTTTGCCTGGTGATTACAGCTTTTGAGTTACTGACCTACTTGGCCAGCGACATGATAATGCCTGCCATGTTGACAGTAACCGATGACTTGAACGCCAGTACTCGGCATATTCCATCGGCCTTCAATCTCTACTTGCTGGGGGGTGTTCTTCTGCAATGGCTGATTGGCCCGCTCGCGGATTGTTTTGGACGCCGAAAAGTTCTCTTGGTCGGCTGTGCAGTCTTTGCCATGACCTGCGTCATGACCCTCTGGGTGCAGAGTATTTTTGCATTCAACCTGCTGCGCCTGCTTCAGGGCATGGGCTTGGGGTTTGTCATCGCCGTCAGTTACCCCGCGCTGCAGGAGGTGTTCTGTGAAACCGACGCAGTCCGAATCATGGCCTTGCTGGCTAATGTTGCCCTGCTCTCCCCGCTCCTTGGCCCCCTGCTCGGGAGCCTGATACTGAAATGGATTTCCTGGCGTGAGCTGTTTCTCATGTTCGGCGTCCTTGGCATCGTCGTGTGGTTGGCGCTCTATTGGGTGATGCCGGAAACCATAGGCGTACTACGTCACGACGGTAACCGGTTAAACCCCACGCCATTCAAGCTGCGTGCGATAGCTCATCGATATATCGCCCTTCTCGGGAACCTCAGATTTATTTGCGCCAGTACTGCGCTCGGGCTGATGAGTTTGCCGCTGATCGCCTGGATCGGCCTGTCCCCATTGCTATTGATTCAGGGGCAAGGGTTATCGGTTCTTGAGTACGGCCTGTGGCAGATCCCGGTCTTCGCCGCCGTCATCATCGGCAATCTGATACTGAACCTGATTATTTCCAGGACTCGCCTTGAAGGCTTGATTCAATGGGCGCTCTGGCCATTCTGCGCGGGCCTTGTGGCGCTCATCATTGCCAGCCGGTTTGCCCCTTCGATCCCGGTTCTCGTCGGTGGCCTGATGCTTTACAGCATTGGTCTTGGGATGAGCAACGCCGCGCTGTACCGCGCGGCGCTGTTTACCAGTGACGACAGCAAAGGATTGGTCTCGGCCATGTTGGGGATGATCTCCATCGCACTCATGGCCGGCGCAGGCTCGCTGATCGCAACGCTGGGGGCTGGCGAAGATCCGCGTTACTTCGCCCTGACAGTCGGTATCGCCGGGCTTCTGGCACTGGTGCCATTGCGTTGGGTACTGCTGCCGGCCACGCCTGCGCCCGTGCACTCTCTATAACTCAATCAAAAAAGGATTTTTGATGATTCATCTACCCCACACCGATGCCTTATGTGCATTGCCACGGCCGTATTGTCTGGACGCTGTCCCGCCAGGCTTGTTCGACAACTCGATGCGTGAAACCAGTCTCTTTCACTGCCATCACACCCCCGGTTACGAGCATTGGCTGGAGGCCAACGGCCTGAGTGCCAGCGCGCTGGACAGACTGGACGACTGGTCGCGCCTCCCTCCCCTGTACGCCAACTACTTCAAGCAACGCCTGCTGCTGAGCCCCACCGGGCAGGATGCCCTGGAGCTGACATCCTCGGGCACCAGCGGCCAGAAAAGCCGCATGCGCTATGACGTGCGAAGCATCACCGCGGCGCAGAACATGGTGACTCGGATCTTCGAGCATTACGACTGGATCAGCCACACCCCGTGCAACTATCTGTTGCTGAGTTATGAGCCTGTAGGCGCCATCAGCCTGGGAACCTCCTATACCGACCAGTTCCTGTGCCAATACGCGCCGGTCAACCGGGTGGTCTATGCGCTACGGGCCACAGGCAGCGGCCACGAGTTCGATGTGTTCGGCGTGATCGAAGCCTTGCAACAGTTTGCAATTGAAGGTTTACCGGTGCGCATCTTTGGTTTTCCTGCGTTTCTTTGGCAGGTCTTGCAACGCATGCAAGACCTTGAAGCACCCGACCTTGAGCTGCATCCCGATTCGCTGGTATTCCTTGGCGGTGGCTGGAAAACCCGGGCGAGCGAGGAAGTCCCCAGACAGCAACTTTATTCCCGGATTGCGCAGCAATTGAGGATAGATGCCAGTCGTTGTCGAGACGGGTACGGCGCTGTCGAGCATGCCGTGCCGTATATCGAATGCGCCAACCATCACTTTCATGCACCGGTTTACTCAAAGGTGTTTGTCCGCAACCCGAGCGACTTCGCCGTCCAGCCCTACGGCAAGCGGGGTCTGTTGCACTTCGTATCGCCTTATATTTCATCGAGCCCGGCACACGCCGTGGTCATGAGTGACCTGGCAACACTGCACCCCGCTGCCGCCTGTGGCTGTGGCCTGGCTACCGACTGGTTTGAGTTGCATGGCCGCGCCGGAACCAGCGCCAGTCGCAGTTGCGCGATGGCCGCAGCCGAACTGATCGGGGGAGCTTGATATGTACCTGATCAATGGCCAACTGCACGACTCACTCACACCTGAGGCGGCCCTCGACACGCTGCTGCCAGGATTGGCGCAACAACTGGGGCAACCACCGACCAGCGAAAGGGTTCTTCAATGCGCGGACCGTTTCACACAGAAACTGCAGGCCCATCACCCCCCCCTTGAACTCGATGAGGGGCAACGCCTGGAACTGATCGCGTTCTGCCAACGGAGCGCCTTGAGTGCAAAACTGGAACGTGAGTTGGGCGTGCAGCCGCGGTCACTACGGCGAATTGCCTACGATCAACCGCGGTTCGAAAACTGGTCCCCGTTAGGACTCGTGGTGCATATCACGCCGGCCAACGCGCCATTGCTGGGGTTCTGCGCAGTGCTGGAAAGCCTGCTGGTGGGTAACATCAACTGGCTGCGCCCAAGCTCCAGTGACAACAGCCTGAGTGCGCAATTACTGGCAGCGTTCCTCGAGTGCGACGCCAGCGGATTACTGACCAACTGCGTCGCTGTGTTGCCTGTCGATACCGATCGCCTTGATCTTCTATGCGCTCACGCCGATGGCGTCAGCGCATGGGGTGGCGACGCAGCGCTCAAGGCCATTCGCCGGCTGGTTCCCAGCGGGTGCCGCTGGATCGACTGGGGTCACAAGATCAGTTTTGCCTACCTGTCGCCAGAAGCCGTGTCCCCCGCAGCGCTGGATGCCCTGGTCGATGAAGTGTGTCGGCTCGACCAACAAGCGTGCTCCAGTCCGCAGTGGCTGCTGGTTGACAGTGATGACCCGCAAACCCTGCATGCTATCGGCGGACAACTCGCTGACGCGTTCGAACGCCGCGCCAGCCGCTGGCCAGCGTTGCTCCCCACAGCTCAGGAAGCCTGCGAGATCACCACCCGGATTGCCTTGGCGCGACTCGATCAAAGTTTTGCCGATGAGACAGGACGCGTCTGGTCCGGTGATGGATGGCGCATCATGTGGGAGCACCATCGCCGATTGGCACCTTCTCCGTTGTTTCGAACGCTGTTGTTACGGCCGATGCCAAACGCATTGATTGCCGAGTCCCTGCTGCCGTGGCGCACGCATCTGCAAAGTTGTGCTCTGATCTGCACACCCCGGCAAACGCCAAGCCTGGTCAGGCAACTGCTGAGCGCGGGCGTCAATCGAATCGCCCCTCCCGAGCTGATTCATGACGGCTATGCAGGAGAACCCCATGACGGTGTTTTCGCCCTGTCACGCTTGACTCGCAGGACCTCGGTAACCTTGCCGCCGCAGTTATCGAGCAACCGCGCAACACTGGACCAGCCCCCTGGTGCCCCGGCGCAACTGAACGCGTACGCAGTGATGAACAAGACGGATTTCATCGCGCAATCCGGTTCGTCCGACGCTCAACTGTTTTTCCGCTCAGGTGGTACCAGCAGCACTCCCGCCTTGGCTGGCTACAGCTATCGAGACTTTAGCCGGCAGATGCGCGCGGCGGCTGACGGCATGTTCGCCATCGGACTGACGCCGGGGCAGGATCGAGTGATGAATCTGTTCTACGGTGGCAGCCTCTATGGCGGGCTGTTCAGTTTTTCCAGGATCCTTGAACAGATGGGGGTCACGCACTTCCCCATGGGCGGCCCCCACGACGACGACTTCAGTGAAATAGCCCAACTGATTGTGGACCAGCGCATCAACACGCTGATTGGCATGCCCAGCACGTTGCAGCGCCTGTTTTTCAGCGAGCAGGATCGCCTCAAGGCCTACGGCGGGGTCAATAAAGTCTTCATGGGCGGCGAACATTCTGGCAATGCCAGCCGACGGTTGATGGAGCGTTGTGGGGTCTCGACGATTCGTTCCGCCCTCTACGGTTCTGTCGACGCCGGCCCTCTCGGTCATGCGTGCCCGGCAAGCGCAGATGGCGTTTTTCACCTGATGAGCGACATCCAGTGGCTGGAAATCGTCAACCTTGAACACGACGCTCCTGTCGAACCCGGCGAAGTCGGTCGTTTGCTCTTTACCTCGCGGGCACGCGAAGGTCAGGCGATCATCCGTTACGAGGTCGGGGACACTGGACGTTGGCTGCCAGGAACCTGCCCTTGTGGCCTGGACACGCCTCGATTTGAACTGCAAGGAAGACACGGTCGACTGCTGCGGATCGCTTCGGACTTTGTCTCGATCAGCGACCTGGAAGAAAAAGCCGCCACTCAACTGCAGCTCCTTCTTGATCACGACTCCAACGGAACCGAACGTTTGGTGGTGCGCGCAGAACATGATCCACAGACCCTACGTCAACGCCTGCTGGACATCCCCGTTATTTCAACAGCCGTGAATAACCGCCTGCTGGAACTTGAGGTTCAACGGTGTTCTCCCGACCGGTTCGAACGCAACAGGCACAGCGGCAAAGTACCCCTGATGATTGACTTGAGAACTGACTTTTCAGCGAGCAAGCATCACAACTGAACGCCTATTTTAAAACTATCAAGAGCCTGAACTCATGAACACTAACTATTCATTCGAAGAGTTGCTGCTGCACTCACGAAAACATTCTCACTATTACAAAACACACTTCAATCAACTACCAGAACATCACTGTACTGTCGAAGATCTACCACTCACCGTCGCTTCAGACTATTGGAATGGCAGCCACAATTTAAACACCTGGCCGGTACTGACCGGTAAAACCGAAAACGCCCTGATTTACAAAACCGGTGGTTCAACCGGCCAGGAAAAACTGGTGGCGTACACCCGTGATGAATGGCAGAACATGGTGACGCACTTCGGGAACGCCCTCTCGGGACAACTGTGCGATGGCGACCGGGTTGCCAATCTGTTTTTTGCCGGCGACCTTTATGCCAGTTTTCTGTTTATCCATGAATCATTGGCCCATGTGTCGCCTTCCATCTGCGAGTTCCCGTTTGCCGGCGAAGTCGACTCCGCAACGCTTGCAGCGGCCATTGCCGAACACCAGATCAATGTCCTCGCTGGCGTACCCGCACAACTTCTGCAATTCGCCGCCAGCCTGGCCGAGCGACACGGCGTCCTGCCACAGATAACCACCGTGCTCTACGGTGGCGAAAGTCTGTTTGCCGCACAATTGCCGATGCTGGCTCAGGTCTTTCCCAATGCACGCGTCGCGTCCATTGGCTATGCCTGTGTCGACGCAGGACTCGTGGGCGCCAGCACCCGGGATTGTGAGGTGGGTGAACATCGGGTGTTTGATCAACAGACGGTGGTGGAAATTGTCGATGAACACACCCACGAGGTCATCGAGGAATGTCATCGCCCAGGCCAATTGATCATCACCAACCTGACCCGAAAGTTAATGCCACTGCTGCGTTATCCCGTCGGTGATCGCGCATGTTGGCGCGAGCCGAGCGGCACCCGGCAACGCAAATTCGCCTTGCTGGGACGTAGCGAACAGAGCATTCGTATTCGCATCGGTGTCATCTCGTTGTTCCAGGAGGAGATCGCCGAAATCCTTCAGCGCCTGGCCGATTGCTGGCAATGGCAGTTGGTGATCGAAAGTGTTGGGGTCAAGGATCGAATGACCCTGAGGTGGGTGCCCGCGCACGACTCGACGTCAATAAACGCTTCAATCCCGGCCATTCACGCAGCACTGCTGGGTCAGTACCCGGACATCAGCCAAATGATCGGCAGTGGTCAGCTTGAATGTGTCTTCAGCCCCTGCACGACCGGCGCATTACTGCTGCATCCACGCTCGGGAAAGCAGCGCCGGATCGTTGACCTGCGCGTGTATAGCGCCCCTCAGCGGGAGCCTGCTCCATGAGTACATTCAGGTTTCGACGTTTCAGGCAAGCGGACTCAACCGCTGTCAGTGCGTTGTTTCGCCAGGTGTATGGGGAAAATTATGTACAGCCTGATGTCTATTTGCCGTCGATGATTGGCCAGCACAACGCCGACAACCGATGGCACTCAATGCTGGCGTTGATCGATGAATGCATCGTTGGCCACGCGGCATTGTGCAGGGATGCACATAGCCTGGATCACGCTGAATTCGCCTTGTGCCTCGTACACCCGCAAGCCCGGGGCAAAAACATCGCCACCCGGCTGGGTCGTGAACTGTTGCGGCGGGCGAGCCGACTCGGCCTCAAGAGCGTCTCGATCAAGCAGGTCACCCATCATCTCTACACTCAGCAAATGGCGCAAAAACTCGGTTTCAAAAACATCGGGCTGCTTCCCGACTATGTTCCCTCGCCCTTTGGTGAGTCCCATGAGGAAAGTGTTGTCATTGGCTATCAAATGGTCAAAGGGCATGCACGTCCGTTACCGCAACTGGAATGGCCGGCGGCCTGTGCAACCTTCATGAGGCAACTGTCTGCGTCATTCGGCACCCGAAACGACACGCCATCACAACACTCTTTGCCAATGCAGATCAGCCAGCACCATGAGCGAGTGGAAGTCGTGCTTTATCAGTTGGACAAGAGCGTGCAGTTGCAGCTCCAGCAGCTACCCGCGCACTGGATGATCTCGATCAAGCTTGATCTGTCGCAGCATTCTCCACAGAACATGCGTCGCCTCTGCGCCATCGATTTCGTATTTACCGGGTTGATGCCTGCGCCCGCGGCATCTGGCTGGTATGCATTGTTTCATCGTGGTGCAAAACTGCGGCCTGTGAGTTTCTACTGTCCGCACATGCAGCAACTGCACGACACCTTACTCCACCGGCAGCCAGAGTCGCCTCACCGTCAGTTACCTGAGTATCCGCGCAGCAGCCCGTTGCCCGGCTGAGCGCAAAGCTGCACCAGCCAGTCGACAAACACCCGCACCCGCAGAGACAACTGGCGGTGCGGAGGATAGAGCGCCGTCAGGGGTAACCCTGGCGGCGGCAGATGCTCTAACACCTCGCACAACGTTCCCTCGCGCAACTGCCGTGCAACGTGATAGTACGGCGTCTGGACCAGGCCATAACCCGCTTCACAAGAGGCCAGATAACCATCTGCGCTGTTGACCGCCACCTGTTTGGGCAGGTTCACCGGGTGCACGTGTCCGTCTATGTCAAATTCCAGGCCGAAACGCCTGCCGGTGGTGCTGGAGAAATACTCGACCATCTGGTGCCCCGCCAGATCTTCCAGGCAGTGCGGCGTACCCTGGCGTCGCAAGTAGTCGGGGCTGGCGCAGGTGACCTGATCGAGCATCGCCAGCGGTCGCGCTACCAGCGAATCATCCAGAGACGAGCCGCCGCGCAGCACACAATCGACGCCCTCGCGAATCAGGTCGACCGGGCGATCGTTCAAGCCGATTTCCAACTCGATCAGCGGGTAACGCCGGGTAAATTCCGGCAAGGCCGGGATCACCAGCAAACGCCCGATGCCGGCAGGCATGTCGATACGCAAAAGCCCGCGTGGATTTTGCCGAGAGCTGGAAAACGCTGCCTCTGTCTCGTCCAGATCAGCCAGCAATCGCACGCAGCGCTGATAATACGCCGCGCCATCGGCGGTTGGACTGACGTGCCGTGTGGTGCGCTGCAACAGTTGCACGCCCAAATGCGCCTCAAGCTGCTTGATCAGGATGGTTACCGAAGCCCTGGGCATTTGCAGGCTGTCCGCGGCCTTGGCAAATCCTTCCAGCTCGACAATGCGAGTGAATACTCGCATAGCATTAAAACGGTCCATTGCTCTTGGTTACCTGCGGATTATTTAGAAATTACAAACAGTGATAGCGTTTTTAGCCGGTTTATCTTGTTTTTGTCGAGCGCAACAATGGGGCCACATCAAAAAGGAGCGACACCATGCACACTCGTCAATTGGGCAAAAACGGCCCTGAGGTTTCTGCGATCGGTCTGGGCTGCATGGGCATGACCGACTTCTACACCACGGGCGGCGATACGTCCGAGGCATTGGCAACATTGCATCGTGCCATGGAGTTGGGCGTCAATTTACTCGACACCGCCGACATGTATGGCCCGCACACCAACGAAGCGCTGATTGGCAAAGCGATTGCAGGCAAGCGCGACCAGGTGTTCCTGGCCAGTAAATTCGGCATCGTGCGTGATCCGTCCAACCCCACTGCACGTGGAGTCGACGGCCGACCGGAGTACATCCGTGCTGCCATCGACGGCACGCTGAAACGTCTGGGCGTAGACACTCTGGACTTGTACTACCAGCATCGCGTCGATCCGGAGGTGGCCATCGAAGAGACCGTGGGCGCCATGGCCGAACTGGTCCAGGCCGGTAAAGTGCGCTACCTCGGCTTGAGCGAAGCCTCGGCGATAACCCTTGAACGAGCGCATAAGGTTCACCCGATCAGCGCGCTGCAAAGTGAATACTCGCTGTGGAGCCGCGATCAGGAGCACAACGATTGCCTGGCCACCTGTCAGCGCCTGGGGATTGCCTTTGTGCCGTACAGCCCGCTCGGCCGAGGCTTTCTGACCGGCGCCCTGAAAAGTCCCGACGATTTTGCAGCGGACGATTACCGGCGCTTCAGCCCGCGCTTTCAGGGCGAAAACTTCAACAGGAATTTGCAGTTGGTCCAACAGGTGCAAACGCTGGCAGCAGAAAAAGGTGTGACCGCAGGGCAACTGGCGTTGGCCTGGGTACTGGCGCAAGGCGATTACCTGATCCCCATTCCGGGTACCAAGCAACGCAAGTATCTGGAGGAGAATGTCGCCGCGCTGGACGTTGTATTAAGCCCGGAAGACTTGTCGGCGCTGGAGGCGATTTTTCCGGATGACGCGGTGCTCGGGGCGCGTTACCCGCAAGCCGTCATGCAGATGCTCGATCGATAACACTGAGCGTCGCAGGCCCGTTCATGCCGTGTATGACGGGCCTGTTGCACTTGAAGATCAGGCTTTGCCAGTGACCCCCTTGGTGTTCGGAACGGCGGGGCCATTGCCCATGCCATACGTCTTCAGGTTCTGCAGTACGTAAATCGCCTTCTTGTACTCGGGAATCAGGTGGTTGGCGTACTTGTTGCCTTTGAGGTTGTTGCTCTGGATGTTATCCAGCTGCGTGGCGAAGTACTCCAGCGCATTGAATTTTTCATCCAGGTTTTTCGGCACCCCAAAGCGATCGAACTTGTCGCCGGCGTTGAGCAGCGTCAGGGCCGTCACATCGCTGATCAAACCGCGATCGCGCAAAAAGGCGCTGATGTTTCCGAGCTGTTTGACCGTGACGGTCTCGGGGTCGAATCCCTTGAAATTCTTGTAGAGCTTCTGCTCGTTCATTTTCGCGGTGTTCAGCGCCAATGGATCATTGCCCACCAGTGCGAGCATCTGCTTGACCTTGACGTTCTGCGGTACGGGTTTACTGCCACTCGTCCCGCCCTCGCGAATCAGTAATCCGGCCTTGCTGGTCCAGCCTCCGACATAACCGATGGTCATGAGAGTGCTCCTGTGCGCGGCGTGAGCCAGACCGGGAGCAGCCCCGAAGCGCGAAGACGTCCTTGTAAGGTGACCATAAAAAGTCCTTGTTCAACTGACGAATTGGTACGCGAGTATCAATTCGTCAGCGTCCCTTGGACTACAAATATTTCAGCTTTTTACAATTCTTGTACATTTCGGATACAAATCACCAAACCCTTGAATTCATTGACTTGAAACAATTGTTTAACAATCAGACCGTCAATGAATCAGGCTTGAAAGCCACGAAAGAAACCACGTCACCAGCCCGGGATGAAACTGCGCATGGCTCATGTCGATGACCAACCGGTCGTCCGTAAAAACCATTTTTGGGACCATGGTACTAAAGTCGGCCTGCCGCGGGCCGATAGCTGCTAAACGCCGCAATAAATCAACAAGAGCGCTTAGCACAAGGACCGGTTCAATGCCCGCATTCCGTACCATTCAAGCCCGTTACACGCTGTTTCTGGTGCTGTTCATCCTGTTGTTGTTCGCCTTGACGGTGGCGGGCATCAGCCAGTTGGTCGCGCCGAAACTTCGGCACACGGAAGAACAGGTCGCACTGAACCGCATCGCCGAAGTGGCCGAACAGATCCAGGGCGAACTGAACAAGGTTCAAGCGCAACAACGCAGCATCACCCAAACCATTCCCCTGCTCGACAGCGCAACCATCGACACCGTGTTGCCTGGCCTGGTAGACCAGTACGGTGAGCTGAAGGTGTTTGGTGGCGGGATCTGGCCGTTGCCTGGCCAGCGCGAAGCCGGACGCAACAAATTCAGTACCTTCTGGCACCGGGATGCGTCGGGCAAACTGGCCGTCAACACCTTCTGGAACAGCGACGCGGCACCCAACTATTACGATCAGCCCTGGTACAAGGGCGGCATGCAGACACCTCGCGGTCAATGCGCCTGGGCCGCGGCCTATAAGGACGACGCCAGCGCCGAACCGCGCACCAACTGCGCCATGGCGATAGCGCGCAATGGCGTGCCGTACGGAGTCGCGACCATTGACGTCACTCTGGGCTTCTTCAATGACCTGGTCGCGCGTAAGGAAAAAGACTTGGGTGCCGAAATGTTGATCGTCGAGGCCGACGGCAAGATCATCAGCAACAGCTCGCGCATCAGTGCTCCGATTGTCCTGAAAAACATCAGTGAACTGGCAAGCAACTCGCCTTTTGCCGCGCAGATCAAAACCGCGCTTGAGCGCCGTGATGCTTCGCTGCAACGCGTCGAGTTCGACAATCAAGGCGTGGCGAACACTTTCTTCATGCGTCCGATCGAAGGCACACCGTGGTTCCTTGCCACCGCCCTGCCGACCCTCCTGATCACCGCTCAACGCGACGATGTCTTGAGCACCTTGAGCCTGTTGCAGATCCCGATGGTTTTGCTGCTGGTGCTGCTGCAAATCTATGCAATCCGCCAACTGATCCAGCGCATGAAAGCCTTGAAAGCCAACATCGACGCGCTGTCCACCGGCGACGCCGACCTGACCCGGCGCATCACCATTCGCGCCGAGGATGAACTGGGCGCGATCGGCCATTCGGTCAACACCTTTATCGCCTACCTGCAAAACATGATCGGCGAAGTCACCCAGGCCACGGGCGCCATGGCCTCAAGCCTGGAAAACCTGCAACAGACCTCGGCGCATACCAACCAGATACTGCAGCGTCATGCCTCGGAGACCGACCAGACCGTCACCGCCATCACCGAGATGAGTTCGACCGCCGACAGCGTCGCCGAGAACGCCGCACAAACCGCCGCGTTTACCCAGCGCGCCAACGAACACGCCGACCGCTCGCGGGTGGTGGTGGGCGAAGCCTCAAGCAGCGTGAGCGCATTGATCGGCGAAGTGGCCAGTGCCACCCACAAAGTCGAAAGCATGCAGCAGGACGCCCAGCGCATCACCGAAATCCTCGGGGTGATCGGCGCCATTGCCGGGCAAACCAACCTGCTGGCACTCAACGCCGCGATTGAGGCCGCGCGAGCCGGTGAACAAGGTCGAGGCTTTGCCGTGGTCGCCGATGAAGTCCGCGCCCTCGCCGCCCGCACCCAGGCCAGCACCTCGGAGATCAACGAGATGCTCAGCCGTTTGACCCAGGGTGTCAGCTCTTCGGTGGCGGCGATGGAAAACACCCAGGCCAGCTGTCAGTCCGCTGCCGATGCGACAGCGCGCGTCAACGCCGGGCTGGACGAAATGGCCGGCTCGGTCAGCCACATCAACAGCCTCAGCACCCAGATCGCCACGGCCGCCGAACAACAGAGCGCGGTGACCGAGGAGATCAACCGCAGCATGGTGCAAATCCGCCATATGGTCGAAGAGCTGGTGCAAAGCGGTCACGCCACCGACATCAACACGCGCCAGCTGCTGGACGCCAATAGCCGGGTCAGTTCGATCATGGGGCGCTTCAAGGTCAAGTGACCCCGCGAATGCCGCCCGCGCGTTTCGCGTGGGCATAACCTTCAAGGGATATCCATGAATAACTTTGAAACATAAGCACTCTTTTTCATCGGCGAAAACGGTCAAAATGCGCGGCGTGAAATGATCAACGAGAGATAACCGATGAAAACCACGCTGCGTCTGGCCGCCCTTGGCGCCCTGTTCATCAGCTCCCTGGCCCAGGCCGCCGAGCTGATTCCGATTGATGTCCACCGCGATGCCAATTGCGGTTGCTGCAAAAAGTGGATCGCGCACCTTGAAGCCAATGGCTTCAAGGTCAACGATCACGTTGAAACCAACATGAGCGAAGTCAAGCAGCGCCTCGGCGTCCCGCCGCGACTGGCGTCGTGCCACACCGCGGTGATCAACGGCAAATTCGTCGAAGGCCATGTCCCCGCCGAACAGGTACTGGCGTTGAGTCAATCCGACCTGCTTGGCGCGGCTGCGCCGGGTATGCCCATGGGCTCGCCAGGCATGGAAATGGACGGCATGGCCGATGCTTATCAGGTCATTGGGTTGACTAAAAATGGCACCGATAAAGTGATCGCCGACTACCCGGCCCGGTAATGCTCGCTGGCTATCTCGGGCTGTTCATCGCGGCATTCGGTGCCGCGACGTTGTTACCGTTGCAGTCCGAGGCCGTGCTGGTGGGATTGCTGCTCAACGGCAAGCATGGATTGTGGTGGCTGCTCGCCGTCGCCACGCTCGGCAACGTGCTGGGTTCGTTGCTGAACTGGTGGCTGGGACGCAGCGTCGAGCGCTTCAGGGAGCGTCGCTGGTTTCCGGTCAGCCCTGCTCATCTGGAAAAAGCCCGCACTCACTATCAACGTTATGGCCATTGGTCACTGCTGCTGAGCTGGGTGCCGATCATTGGCGACCCGCTGACACTGGTGGCCGGCGTGATGCGAGAACCCGTGGGGCGTTTTTTGCTGATCGTGACCTTTGCCAAAGGCGCGCGTTATGGTGTGCTGGCGCTGGCGACACTGGGCTGGATGCCTTGAGCCCCTGGTGCTGCCACGTTGTTAATGTCGCCATAATCACGACGTTACAGCCTCAGCCAACGGTTAAACCCACGCCCCCCCCTTTGAAGAGACAATGCTCATGACTGTGCAGATTGCGGTGATCGATGACTGGCAGGGCGTGGCCCGTCATGTGGTGGATTGGTCGGTGCTGGACGGTATCGGCAAAGTCAGCTTTTTGCATGACTACCCTGCCGACCACGCCACACTGAGCGACC
This sequence comes from Pseudomonas helvetica, assembly GCF_039908645.1. Taxonomy (NCBI): domain Bacteria; kingdom Pseudomonadati; phylum Pseudomonadota; class Gammaproteobacteria; order Pseudomonadales; family Pseudomonadaceae; genus Pseudomonas; species Pseudomonas helvetica. Next base: position 3,090,607 of record NZ_CP150917.1, on the reverse strand, counting down.
GATTGCAGTCCTTCGAGGTGATTTGCGTGATGCGCGAGCGCACGCTGTTCGACGAAGCACTCCTGCGTAGCCTGCCCAAACTCAAATTGCTGGTCACCGGAGGCATGCGCAATGCCGCCATCGACCTCAAGGCCGCCGCGGCGTTGGGGATTCAGGTTTGCGGGACCGACAGCTACAAACAGGCGGCGCCCGAATTGACCTGGACGCTGATCATGGCCCTGACCCGCAATCTGCTTGCAGAAGCCAACGCCCTGCGTGCCGGTCACTGGCAACAAGGCCTGGGTGGCGACCTGTATGGCAAGACCCTGGGTATTCTGGGCCTGGGCAGCATTGGCAAACGGATCGCCGAGTTCGGTCAGGTGTTCGGAATGCGCGTTATCGCCTGGAGCGAAAACCTCACCGTCGAGCGCGCAGCCGAAGCCGGGGTTACTTTTGTCAGCAAGCGCGAGCTGTTCGAGCAAGCCGATGTGCTGTCGATCCATCTGGTGCTCAGCGAGCGCAGCCGGGGCCTGGTCGATGAACAGGCACTTGGCTGGATGAAACCATCAGCGTTGCTGATCAATACCGCGCGCGGGCCGATCGTCGATGAAGCCGCATTGATCCAGGCCCTTGAACAGAACCGCCTGAAGGGCGCGGCGCTGGATGTCTTCGAGCGCGAGCCATTAGCCGTCGAGCATCCATTTCGGACATTGCCCAACGTGCTGGCCACACCGCATGTCGGCTATGTCAGCGAGCAAAACTACCGGCTGTTCTTTTCACAGATGATTGAAGATATTCAAGCCTGGACAACTGGCCATTCGATCCGGCTGTTGAATTAGGCCACACCGTCCTGACACACACTCTGTAGCAGCTGGCGTAGCCTGCGTTCGGCAGCTGCTACAGGGTTGGTGGTGTCTGCTTTTGCAAGTTGCACGCACCAATAGAGTGCGAACGGCGCTTTGCCACGCCCCACTCTCTGGCAACTCTCTCCCCTTTTTTGTGCCCCGGCGGCGACAGAACCTGCACTTCGTCGGTGCGGGCGCGGCTGATTGAGCGCGGAAATCGTGACGTCAGACCGATTGTCGAACAATTTCAAAACGTCACACACCCCGCTCTAAGTTCTGACCTAGACTCCATTTCGTGACTGGAAACCGGCCGGTCATTTTGTGGGGAAAAAATCGAAACTTTCTGCCGAAGCAACAGGTCAGGTTAAAGGTGGGGCCGCAGCGACTGGTGCAATCCTTGCAACGACCACTACAGCCTTTGAGATTCAGCGCATCGACCAGCGTTTGCTGCTCCTTGCGTAGCGCTTTTGCGCCCGGCCACAGGAACTGGCCGCCTGCATCATGGGGTGAGATGCCTGAAACAGATCAATAAAACGGGAGAAACACATGAACGGTGCCGCTTTAGAAATCCAGGGAGAGCGTTCTCACCAGCAAATCGGCGAGCCGACCTCGATGTCGGTTCTTGCCCCGGGTGCAAAAACGGTACTGCCCGCTCCACGTCAGAATCCAAACAAGAAGAAAGTGTTGTTTGTCACCTCGGAAATCGCCGACCTGGTGAAAACCGGTGGCCTGGGTGACGTTTCTGCCGCATTGCCCCGAGCCATGGCCCATCTGCACGATGTCCGGGTACTGATTCCCGGTTATCCGCAAGTGATGCACAGCGAAAACCCGATCCATATCATCGGCGAACTGGGCGGACACGCCGCATTGCCCCCCTGCAAGATCGGCCGCATGGACATGCCGGACGGGCTGGTCATCTACGTCCTGATCTGCCCCGAACTGTACGAACGCGAGGGCTCGCCCTACGGCGCCAACAATGGCCGCGACTGGCCGGACAACCACATCCGTTTTGCCCGCCTGGGCCTGGCTGCCGCCGACCTCGCCGCCAACCTGGCACACATCCACTGGCGCCCGGATCTGGTGCATGCTCACGACTGGCCTGCCGGCCTGGCCCCGGCCTACATGCACTGGCGTGGTCAGCGCACGCCGACCCTGTTCACCATTCATAACCTGGCTTACCAAGGCGTAGTCAGCCTCGCCTCTTGCCCCGAGCTGGGTATTCCCGAACATGCCCTGCAACAGGAAGGCATGGAGTTCTACGGCAAACTGTCGTTTCTCAAGGCAGGCATGGCCTATTCGAGTCATATCACCACCGTCAGCGCGACCTACGCCCAGGAAATCACCACTCCGGCCTTCGGCTGCGGTCTCGACGGTTTCCTTGCCAGCAAGACCCAGCAAGGCCTGCTCAGCGGCATCCCGAATGGCATCGACGAAAGTTGGGATGCGGCGACCGACCCCCACCTGTTTTGCCCGTTCAGCATCGGCGACTGGGACGGCAAAGCGGTGAATGCCGCCCACGTGCGCAAACTGTTCGGCCTGAAGGACTCCAAGGGTCCGCTGTTCGCCGTGGTTTCGCGACTGGTCTACCAAAAAGGCCTGGACCTGACTGAAGCCGTGTCCGAGTTCATCGTCTCTTCGGGTGGGCAAATCGCGATCATCGGCCGTGGCGAACCGGAAGAAGAACAAGCCATGCGCGCCCTCGCCCTGCGTTTTCCGGGGCAGATCGGTGTACGCATCGGGTTTAACGAAACCGATGCGCGACGGATGTTCGCCGGCAGTGATTTCCTGTTGATGCCTTCACGCTATGAACCATGCGGCTTGAGCCAGATGTATGCGCAACGTTTCGGCTCGTTGCCGGTCGCGCGCAACACCGGCGGTCTGGCCGACACCATCGACAATGGCGTCACCGGTTTTCTCTTCGACGAGTCGACGGTTGCCAGCTACGAAGAAGCCTTGAGCCGGGCGTTCAAGGTGTTCGCCCACCCGCCCCTGTTGAACGCCATGCGTTGCCGGGCCATGGCTGCGCCATTCAATTGGTGCAAAGCGGTCGAACCCTACGCTGAACTCTATGAACAACTGGTCGCCAAGGCGTTGGGTCAGTCGGTCAAGCAGTGAGAGGGATTCTTGAATGCCGTTACGGACTCCGGAAACCTGGCCCCACGGCGCCGTCATGCTGGATGCCGAACACACCCGGTTCGCCCTGTGGGCGCCCGATGCGTTTTATGTGAGTGTCGAGCTGGAAGACGGGCAATCACTGCCGATGTTGCCCCAGGCGGACGGCTGGTTCGTGATCGAGACCCGTTGCCCGGCCGGCACCCGCTATCGCTACAACATCGATGGCGAACGCGACGTACCGGACCCCGCGTCCCGGGCGCAAGCCGGCGGTCTGGCGTCACCTAGTGTGGTGGTTGACCCGCACGCTTACCGCTGGCAGCACTGTTTTTGGCAAGGCCGGCCCTGGCATGAAGCGGTAATCTACGAACTGCATGTGGGTGTGTTGGGTGGTTTTGCCGAAGTCGAAAAGCACCTGCCACGGCTGGCCGAACTGGGCGTTACCGCGATCGAACTGATGCCCCTGGCGCAGTTTCCTGGCGAGCGTAACTGGGGCTATGACGGCGTGCTGCCCTACGCGCCCCAGTCGTCATATGGCACGCCTGATGCGCTCAAGCACCTGATCGATAGCGCCCACGGTCTGGGTCTGGCGGTGATTATCGACGTGGTTTACAACCATTTCGGCCCTGACGGCAATTACCTGCATCATTATGCCAAGGGCTTTTTCCGCGAAGACCTGCACACGCCTTGGGGCGCGGCCATTGATTTCCGTCGTCGTGAGGTGCGCGACTTCTTTATCGACAACGCGCTGATGTGGCTCCTTGAGTACCGTTTCGACGGTTTGCGTCTGGATGCGGTACACGCCATCGAAGATCCGGATTTCCTTCAGGAACTGGCGGCGACGGTGCGCGAGCACATCGACCCACCCCGTCATGTCTGGCTCACCCTGGAAAACGAGCACAACCAGGCCAGCCTGCTGGAGCAAGGCTTCGACGCGCAGTGGAACGACGATGGGCACAACGCGCTGCACGTCTTGCTGACCGGAGAAACCGAGGCCTATTACGCTGACTTTGCCGAGGGCCCCAGCGAAAAACTGGCGCGCTGCCTGAGCCAGGGCTTCGCCTATCAGGGCCATACCAATCGCCATGGCCGTGCCCGCGGCGAACCCAGCGGACATTTGCCGCCCAGCGCCTTCGTGCTGTTTCTGCAAAACCATGACCAGATCGGCAACCGTGCCTTTGGCGAGCGTCTCCACCAGTTGACTGCACCTCAGGCGTTGCATGCGGCGACGGTCCTTCTGTTGTTGTCACCGATGATCCCGTTGCTGTTCATGGGCGACGAATACGCCGCAGACGAGCCGTTTCTGTTTTTCACCAGCCACCATGGAGTCTTGGCCAGGCAGGTGCGAGAAGGTCGACGCAATGAGTTCGCGGCGTTCAGCGCCTTTGCCGATCCGCACACCCGCGAGCAGATTCCCGACCCGAATGCGTTGCACACGTTCACCGCTTCGCGGCCGACACTGACCTCATCTGAACCGCTGACACAGCAAGCAACCCTGACGCTGTATCGACAGTTGCTGCTGATCCGTCATCGCGAAATCATCCCGCGCCTGCCCGGTGCTCACGCGCTGGGCGCCACGGTGCTGGCAACGGGGGCGATAAGTGCGCGCTGGCATATGGGCGATGGCAGCCTGCTGTGCATCGACCTGAACCTCACCGCGGAGCCCGTGTCCCATTCATCACACGCCCATTCCCGGTTGCTGTTCGAGTACCCGCAGCGGTCCTTCGAAGCCCTGCAACAAGGCACCCTCGCCCCCTACTGCGCGCTGGTCAGTCTGACGGCAGCGGCACCTTTGCTACCCACCACTGGAGAGCGTCCATGAGCGATGCGCAACTGGAAATCCTCGCCAGCCGGGCTGGCCTGGCGGTTGACTGGATCGACGCCAACGGTCGGCCACAAAAAGTCGCTCCGGCGGCATTACGAGCGATCCTCAGCGGGCTCGGCCACCCGGCCGGCAGCGCTCAGGAAATCGACGCCAGCCTGCAAGAACTGCAACAGAACCAACAAAACAAACACTTGCCGCCACTGATGACCGTCGACGTCGGCGCCGGGCTCGACCTCTCGCGTCACTTTGCCCCTGAAACGCCCTGCGAGATTCACCTGGAAGACGGCGCGATCCTCCACCTCAAACTAGATGACGAAGCGGTTCTGCCGGGGCTGATCCCGATCGGCTATCAGGAGGTTCGCATCGCCGGCCAACGCTTCACACTCGCGGTCGCCCCCTTGCAGTGCCATAGCGTGGCCGCTGCCGTTGACAACCCGATACCCCGGGCCTGGGGCCTGAGTGTGCAATTGTATTCACTACGACGCCTCGGCGACGGCGGCTTCGGCGACCTGCAGGCACTGGAAAACCTCGCCCGCGTTGCCGGTGAGCGCGGCGCCGATGCATTGGCGATCAGCCCGTTGCACGCGATGTTCAGTAACGACACACAACGCTACAGCCCTTACTCGCCTTCCAGCCGTTTGTTTCTCAACAGCCTATACGCCTCACCTGAGGAAATTCTCGGCGAACGCGCCCTGCGCCTGGCCATCGACGCCACTGAATTGGCCGACGAGTTCAAACACCTCGAAGAGCAACCGCTGATTGACTGGCCCGCCGCTGCCAAAGCCAAGCAGCAATTGTTGCAAGCGCTGTATGAAGGGTTCTCCCAGGGTGATCATCCCTTGCACGCGGACTTCAGCAGCTTTCGTCACGACGGTGGCGAGGCCCTGGAAAACCACTGCCGTTTCGAGGCGCTCCAGGAGGCCTGTGCCGCCCTTGGCGAAAGCCTCGATTGGCGCCAGTGGCCTGAGCACTGGCGCGATCCGCGCAGTGTCGAACTGACGGTATTTGCCGAGAAAAATGCAGATCGCATCGGCTTCTACGCCTTTTGCCAATGGTTGATCGCCCGCAGCTTGCAACGCGCACAAACCGTTGCGCGTAGCAGTGGCATGGGCATCGGCTTGATCGCCGACCTGGCGGTCGGTGCGGATGGCGGTGGCAGCCAGGCCTGGAGTCGTCAGGACGAATTACTCGCGGCCCTCACCGTCGGCGCGCCCCCGGACATTCTCAACCGCACGGGGCAAGGTTGGGGGATTTCTGCGTTTTCCCCCGAAGGGTTGATACGTAATGGGTTTCGCGCGTTTATCGAAATGCTGCGGGCCAATTTTGCCCATACCGGCGGTCTGCGCATCGACCATGTCATGGGTTTGCAGCGGCTGTGGGTGATCCCCCTCGGCGCGCCGCCGAGTGACGGCGCGTATCTGTATTACCCAGTGGACGACCTGTTGCGTCTGGTGACGCTGGAGTCCCATCGACATCAGGCGATCGTGCTCGGCGAAGACCTCGGCACCGTGCCCGATGGCCTGCGCGACAAACTCATCGCCCGCTCGATCCTGGGGATGCGCGTACTGCTGTTCGAGCAGGACCACGGGGCACACTTCAAACCGATTCTTGATTGGCCGGATAACGCACTCGCCACCACCAGCACCCACGACCTGCCAACGCTCAACGGTTGGTGGCATGGTCGCGACATCGAATGGAGCGTCCGCTTGGGGCTGGTCGACAGCCACGGTGAACAACAATGGCGCGAACACCGTCAGCGCGAGCGTGAAGGTTTGCGTCGGGCCTTGAGTCAGGACCCGCAAAACTTCCGCGAGGAGACCCACGAGACCGACCAGGTGCTCGACGCCAGCGTGCGCTTCCTGGGTCACACCCGCGCCCCTTTGGTGTTGCTGCCGCTGGAAGATGCGCTGGGCATTGATGAACAGGCCAACCTCCCCGGCACCACCGACAGTCATCCGAACTGGCGTCGGCGCTTTGCCGATGAAAGCGATGTGCTGCTGGACGATACGGATGCGGCACGACGGCTGGAACTGCTTGCTTGCGCGCGCCTTCAGGCGGCCGAGCGTGATCAATGAGTGAGGTGCAAACCCTCTCGGTACGGGCAACGTTGCGCCTGCAGTTTCATCAGGGCTTCACCCTGGATGACGCCGTGCCGCTGGTGCCGTATTTCTGTGGTTTAGGTATCAGCCACGTCTATGCCTCGCCGCTGTTGAGTGCGCGGGCCGGGTCGATGCACGGCTATGACGTGGTCGACCCGAGCCGGGTCAATCCCGAGCTCGGCGGCGAGGCAGCCCTGCGGCGGCTGGTCAGCGCGCTGCGCGCCCAGGACATGGGGCTGATCCTGGACATCGTGTCCAACCACATGGCCGTCGGTGGTGCCGACAATCCCTGGTGGCTGGACTTGCTGGAGTGGGGGCGACTGAGTCCTTATGGTGAGTTTTTCGACATTCAATGGCATTCGCCAGACCCATTGCTCGAAGGCCAGCTATTGCTGCCGTTCCTGGGCAGCGATTACGGCAGCGCCTTGCAGGACGGCACGCTGACGCTGCACTTCGATCCCGGACGGGGCAGCTTCCATGTCGAACACCATGAGCACCACTTTCCGATCTGCCCCACCGACTACGCTGAACTGCTCAAGCCTGACGACTCGCTCGACGTTGAACGGGCACTGCAACTCAAGGTATTGGCCGATCAGTTCACCACCCTGCACTACCAGAGCGATGCCCATTCCCTTGCGCGCCCCTTGCAACAAGCGCTTATCACATTGGCGTCTGACCCGGCGATCTTGCGCTGCATCGAGCACAACCTCAGCCGCCATGACTCCCGCCAACCCGAAGGTTTCAGCCGTCTGCACGAGCTGCTCGAACGCCAAAGCTATCGCCTGGCCAGTTGGCGCACGGCGGCCGATGACATCAACTGGCGGCGCTTCTTCGACATCAATGAACTGGCCGGGCTGCGGGTCGAACGCCCGGCCGTGTTCGAAGCTACCCATGCAAAAATTTTCGAGCTGATTGCCGAGGGACTGGTGGACGGATTGCGTATCGACCACATCGACGGGCTCGCCGACCCGCGGGGTTACTGCCGCAAACTCAGGCGCAGGGTGAACGCCCTGTCACCGTTGCGACACGTACCGATCTATATTGAAAAAATCCTCGGCGACGGTGAAACGCTGCGTCGCGATTGGCAGGTCGATGGCACCACGGGCTATGAGTTTATGAATCAGTTGTCGCTGCTGCAACACGACCCGCAGGGCGAGCAAGTCCTTGGCGAACTGTGGAGCCGACACACCGAACGGCCCGCAGCGTTCATCGAGGAAGCACAACTGGCACGCCAGCAAGTTCTCAACGGTTCGCTGGCCGGCGACTTCGAAAGTGTCGCGCAGGCCTTGCTGCAAGTAGCTCGCGATGACCTGATGAGCCGAGACCTGACCCTTGGTGCGATTCGTCGGGCATTGCAGGAACTGATCGTGCATTTCCCGGTGTACCGAACATACATCGGCCCGTGCGGGCGCTCGGCGCAAGACCAGGTGTTTTTTCAGCACGCGATGAACGGCGCGCGCCAGACCTTGGGCGAAGCCGACTGGCCGGTGCTCGACTATCTGGCGCTGTGGCTCGGTGGGCAACCCTGGCGCGAGCGCCCGGTGGGCCGTCAACGCAAGATCCTCAAGCACGCCTGCGTGCGCTTTCAGCAACTGACCTCGCCGACCGCCGCCAAAGCCGTGGAAGACACCGCGCTCTATCGCTCAGGCGTGCTGCTGTCGCGTAATGATGTCGGCTTCAACACCGAGCGGTTCAGCGCCCCACTCGCCGACTTCCACACGGCGTGCAGCCAGCGCCTCGACGAATTCCCGGATACGCTGCTGGCCAGCGCCACCCATGACCACAAACGCGGTGAAGACAGCCGTGCACGCCTGGCATTACTCAGCGAACGCAGTACCTGGTATGCCGAACAGGTCGAAGACTGGCGAATACGGGCCAGCGCCCTGCGTTGCGATCCATCGATGCCCTCACCCGCGGACGAACTGCTGCTCTACCAGACCTTGCTCGCCAGTTGGCCGCTGGAGCTGCATTGCGAAGACGCGCAGTCGATGACGGCCTACACCGAGCGACTGCGGCAGTGGCAGCAAAAAGCCCTGCGCGAAGCGAAACTCCAGAGCAGTTGGAGCGCACCGAACGAGCCTTATGAGCAGGCCACGCGGGCCTTCCTCGAGCGCCTTCTGCTCAGCCCCGAAGGCCTGCCTTTACGCAGTGCCATCGCCGATGCTGCGCAAGCGATCGCCTGCGGCGGTGCGCTCAATGGATTGGCGCAAACCTTGCTGCGCATGACGGTGCCGGGGGTTGCGGATCTGTATCAGGGCAATGAGTTCTGGGATTTCAGCCTGGTGGATCCGGACAATCGGCGAGCGGTTGATTTCAGCGTCCGCCAGCAGGCATTGCACACCCCGGTGGACACTCGACAGTTGCTGCACACCTGGCGTGACGGGCGCATCAAGCAGGCGTTGATCGCCCACACGTTGGCGTTACGCGCGCGATACCCGCAACTGTTTCAGCGGGGCCGTTATCAAGCGTTGCAGGTGGTGGGCAGTCAGGCCGGGCGGGTGTTGGCTTTCGCCCGTGAACTCGACGGCCAACGGGCGATTGTTCTGGTGCCGGTGCGGGTTGCGTCGCTGCTGGAAAGCAGTGCCACGCCGCAGGTGCCTGCCCTGCTCTGGGGCGACACCCGGGTCAAACTGCCGTTCACCGCCGCCGAAGAAAAGCTGAAGGGACTTTTTACAACAGGTGCAGTCACACACCACAAGGAATTGCTGATCAGCGCCGCGCTGGGAGATTTCCCGGTCAATCTGTTTATCCAGACTTGAGTTCAACTCAGGAGCATTGCGATGAGTACCGATGACAAACGCATTCGTGAATTTGCCTATCTGATCTGGGAGTCCGAGGGGAAACCCGAAGGCCAGGAGACACGCCACTGGGAAATGGCGTGCAAGCTGGCGGAAGCCGAAGCCCTGGCCCCGACCAAGCCTGCCCGAACCGCCAAACCCAATAGCGGCAAAACAGCAGCCAGCAAACCCACGGCGACCAAGCCCAAAACCAAAGCCGCTACTACCGCCAAGGTCGTAACGCCACCCGGCGATAAGCCTGTGGCTGCAAAAAAGCCTCGAGCACCGCGTAAGCCAGCCGGTTGAGAGTACCAGGCTCTGATTGACCGCGTGGCGAGCAGATTCGCCACTTCGGGGATGGCGCGGCCTTGAGAGGCCAGCAATGTCGGCGCCATCACCCAAGCCCAATTGCAGGAGCAATGATGACCACGCCAAAAAAGACCGCGCCAGAACCTCACGTCGAGGCCTCGCGAATCCGTGAAGGCTTGCCCTTCCCGCTCGGTGCAACCTGGGATGGTCTGGGGGTCAACTTCGCGATATTTTCGGCTAACGCCACCAAGGTCGAACTGTGTTTGTTCGACGATGCCGGCGAAGTCGAGCTCGAACGTATCGAACTGCCGGAATACACCGACGAAATCTTTCACGGCTACTTGCCGGACGCTCATCCGGGGCTGATCTACGGCTACCGGGTGTATGGGCCTTACGACCCGCAAAACGGTCACCGCTTCAACCATCACAAATTGCTGATCGACCCCTACGCCAAACAGTTGGTGGGGAAATTGAAGTGGTCCGAAGCCTTGTTCGGCTACACCATCGGCCACCCCGACGCCGACCTCAGTTTCGATGAGCGCGACAGTGCGCCCTTCGTGCCCAAGTGCAAGGTCATTGACCCCGCGCACACCTGGGGCCATGACCATCGGGTCAATGTGCCGTGGGATCGAACGATCATTTATGAGGCTCACGTACGCGGTATCAGCATGCGTCACCCGTCCGTCCCGCAAGCGCTGCGCGGGACCTTCGCCGGGTTGATGGTCGATGACCTGCTGGAACATATCCGCAAACTTGGCGTGTCGTCGGTGGAGCTGATGCCGATACACGCCTTCGTCAATGACCAGCACCTGTTGCACAAGGGCATGACCAATTACTGGGGCTACAACAGCATCGCATTCTTCGCCCCCGATCCGCGTTACCTGGCCAGTGGCAAGATCGCCGAGTTCAAGGAAATGGTCGCGCACCTGCACGAAGCCAATCTTGAAGTGATTCTGGACGTGGTCTACAACCACACCGCCGAGGGCAACGAACAAGGCCCGACCCTGTCGATGCGCGGCATCGACAATGTCTCCTACTATCGACTGAAACCCGATGACAAACGCTTCTATATCAACGACTCCGGTACCGGCAACACGCTGGACCTGAGCCATCCCTGTGTGCTGCAGATGGTCACCGATTCGCTGCGTTACTGGGCCTCGGAAATGCACGTCGACGGTTTCCGCTTCGACCTGGCGACCATCCTCGGGCGTTACCACGACGGTTTCGACGAGCGTCACAGCTTCCTCGTTGCCTGCCGCCAGGATCCGATTCTGCGCCAGGTAAAACTGATTGCCGAGCCTTGGGACATTGGCCCTGGTGGCTATCAGGTCGGCCATTTTCCGCCGGGCTGGGTCGAGTGGAACGACCGCTTCCGCGACACCGTACGCGCCTTCTGGAAAGGCGATGACGGCCAGCTCGCCGACTTCGCCGCACGCATGACGGCATCGGGTGAGATGTTCAATCAACGCGGCCGCCGTCCCTACGCCTCGATGAACTTCGTCACCGCCCATGACGGCTTCACCTTGAATGACCTCGTTTCCTACAACGAAAAGCACAACGAAGCCAACGACGAAGAAAATCAGGACGGTAGTAATCACAACCTGTCCTGGAATCACGGCGTTGAGGGCCCCACCGTCGATCCCGAGATCAATGCGCTGCGCCAGCGGCAGTTGCGTAATTTCTTCGCCACCCTGCTGTTGGCCCAAGGCACACCGATGCTCGTGGCCGGTGACGAATTTGCCCGAACCCAATACGGCAACAACAATGCCTACTGTCAGGACAGCGAAATTGGCTGGGTCAACTGGGACCTGAGCGAAGACGGCAAGGCCTTGCTCAAATTCGTCAAACGCCTGATCAAGCTGCGTCTGGCCTATCCGATCCTGCGGCGCGGACGTTTTCTGGTGGGCAATTACAACGAGGATATTGGCGTCAAGGACGTCACCTGGCTGGCGCCCGACGGCAGCGAAATGTCCACCGAGCAATGGCAGGATAGCCACGGGCGATGCCTGGGCATGTTGCTCGATGGACGCGCCCAGGAAACCGGAATCCGTCGCAAAGGCGCCGACGCTACCTTGCTGCTGGTGGTTAACGCGCATCACGACATTGTCAATTTTCGGCTACCGGAAGTGCCTGACGGCGGATTCTGGACCTGCATGATTGACACCAACCAACCCTCGATTCAGGGCCAGGAGCGGTTCGACTTCAATCATCAATATTCGGTAACCGGACGCTCGTTGCTGTTGTTCGAGTTGCAGCATGAGGAGCAAGACTGAAACGCAATTGCCCGCCTCATCAGCAGTGCTTTAGCAAGCCACTTCATAAAAAACGCTCGTCAGGGAGGTGACGGGGCGACGAATGGTGATCTATGAGCAATACTCTGCTCGCAGCAACCCAGGGTTTGGAGCGCTGTGCCCTGGTGTGACGGCACACCAGAACAAGGACGTATCGCCATGAAATCCAGCACTCTCTTCGACAGCAGCTTGCCTGTGCAGATCTGGAACACTGCCCGGCAACTGGACAATATTCCCGTCATCAGCACCTCTACCCTTATCCCTGCCGGCGCTCGCGCGGTGGTGATCGCACCACATCCGGGTGATGAAGTCGTGACCTGCGGTGGCCTGCTGCAGTTGTTCGCCACCCTCGGCCACCCCCTGCAATTGATCTCGATCACCGATGGCAGCGCCGGTCATCCAGGCTCGAACCTGTGGTCGGAGAAGCGCCTGAGTGTGTTCCGCCCACAGGAAAGCGTCGAAGCCCTGCGTCGCCTCGGTTTGCCCATGCATAGCCTGAAATGGATTCGCGGCGGTTTCACCGACAACGGGCTGGCCGAGCGTGAACTCCAATTGACGCAATTCATCGCACGCTACCTGCGACCGGGTGATGTGGTGTTCAGCACCTGGAGCGAGGACGGCATCATCGACCATGACACGGTAGGTCGAGCCAGCGCAAAAGCCGCCCTCATGGTGGGCGCGAGTTTCAATGAAGTGCCGGTCTGGGCCTGGCACTGGCCTGCCCGCGATCATGGGCAGATTCCCTGGCACCGCGCCCGCAAGGTTCGCCTCGACACCTGGACCGTTGCACGCAAATGCCACGCCACCCATGCGTACGCCAGCCAGCTGAACGGTGAACCGGAGATCGGCATCGCGCCGAAACTGCCCAGGGTTTTCCTGGAGCGGATGCGTCAGCCCTATGAAATAGTTTTTGTGTGAATGCGAAAGAAGTGATGCCTTGGCCCGTTCAAAATGCTGATTTTCAGCCGATGCATCCGTCTCCCTCTAATAAACAACAACTTAGATAATTGCCAAAAATCAGTCAGTTGCAACGTCTAAATTATTCATACCACTCATCGTTCAATTTCTTGACGCAACGCCAACGGTCTTCTTAGCTAAACGTTACTACCCCCGGAAATACCTCCTGGGGCACGCCTCGAAAACCCGCTGAAGCGGGCCGTCGGGTCTTGCCTCAATGAAATCGGTCGCCCCTCATTTGGGTAGGAGAGACGCCAAACAGAGTCATGGCATGCGATTGCAAGGTAGACCTCCATGAACACCTCCCTCATCCAACACGAGATCAAAATCGCCCTGTACACCGTTTCCACTTCGTTGTTGCTGTGCACATCCATGGAGGTTCAGGCGTCCCCCACCGAGAACGAGGCGATGCCCTGGTATCAGCAAGATGTCCCGGCGCTCGCCCTGCCGACGCCTGATACGAGTAACAGCATCCGCTTCATCCGCAATCCCCGTCTTGATAACCAGTTGCTGACAGTCGAGCAAGCCGCTCCTTCTGCCTGGGATCGGGTTTATGGCCAGCCTGCCAGGAGTGCAGAGCGCGACGTCCTCGGCTCACCGTTTTCTGGCATGAGCGGTTCGGAACTCAAGGGCCCGGCGTTGATTACCCTGCAAAGCAGCGGCGGCAGCACTCAGCGTGTTGGCCTGATGGGCGGTACAAACCAGTTTCAGGGCAATGGCAATGGCCTGGTCAGCTCTGCCATTGTCGACCCGAATAACACCCTCAACGTGCAAGGCCCCAATCTTGGCGCCTATTGGAGCCTGACCGGCGCAAACGGCTGGCACGTGGATTTGACCGCCAGCGGTGGTCGGGTCAATGGCTACAGCCTCAATGATCAGGGCCAGCGCCAAGCTGCCGAGGGCAGCGCAATGACCCTCTCGGTGCAAGGCGGATTCCCCATCGGCATCAGCGAGAACTGGGTAATCGAACCTCAGGCCGAATTGATCAACCAGCGTATTAGTCTGGACACCCCGTATGCCGGTAGCGGCAATGCCTCATCCACCGACCTGACGTCCTGGAGCGGCAGGGTCGGTGCAAGCTTGAAAGGCAGTTATGACATCAAGGGCCTGCCGATCGAACCCTATGTTCGTACCAACTTCTGGCATACGGTCAATACTACCGACACCGTGACCCTGGGTCAGGTCGACAAGCTCAGCAGCAGCCGGAACGCGTCCTCGATTGAACTGGGACTGGGCCTGGTGGCCAGGGTCACGCCCTCTGTCAGCCTGTATGTCAGCGGCGATTACAACAGCGCGAGCGTCAACAACGACTTGTATGGATTGATCGGCAGCCTCGGGGTGCGGATGCGTTGGTGACTGTCAGGAAGATTTGCGAACCGTAGGCGCACGGTTTGCCAGCGATGGCAGCCGTAAGATCCCCATCGCCGGCAAACCATGCGCCCACAGGTCGCGCGCAAAACAGCGCTGATTCAGGCTCTGCACAGCAAAAAACCTGAATATCCCCCAAACCAACCCACAAAACCCAAAAAATCCCTGATCGCCGTTAGTCTCCACCCCCTGCGATGGATTAAAGTAACGCCCCCAGCCCTGGCGTTATTCGAACGCCTTTGCTCACCCTCTCCAGGAACAGTCATCGATGGAACATCGTGAAGCGCTGCTTGCGCTGCGAACCTTTCTTTCAACGCAGATTCTCGGCCAGGAAAAACTCATCGAGCGGTTGCTCATCGCTCTGCTCGCTGACGGCCACATGCTGGTCGAAGGCGCCCCTGGCCTGGCCAAGACCAAGGCCATCAAAGAGCTTGCCGAAGGTATCGAAGCACAATTCCATCGCATCCAGTTCACGCCCGACCTGCTGCCTGCCGACATTACCGGCACCGAGATCTACCGTCCGGAAACCGGCAGCTTCGTGTTCCAGCAGGGACCGATCTTCCATAACCTGGTGCTGGCCGACGAAATCAACCGGGCACCGGCCAAGGTCCAGTCGGCCTTGCTCGAAGCCATGGGCGAGCGGCAGGTCAGCGTCGGGCGCAGTACGTATGAGCTGTCGCCGCTGTTTCTGGTCATGGCGACCCAGAACCCGATCGAGCAGGAAGGCACCTACCCACTGCCTGAAGCCCAGCTCGACCGTTTCCTGATGCACGTCAAAATCGGCTTCCCGGACGCGGCCGTCGAGCGGCGCATCCTGCAACAGGCCCGCGGTGAGGCGCTGCACGGCGAAACCAAGCCAGAGCGGCGGATCAGCCAGCAAGCGATATTTGCCGCGCGCAAGGAAATCCTTGGTTTGTACATGGCCGACGCCGTGGAGGAATACCTGGTGCAGTTGGTCATGGCGACCCGCACGCCTGGCAAGTTCGACCCGGAAATGTCCGAGTGGATTGCCTATGGCGCCAGCCCACGCGGCTCCATCGCCCTCGACCGCTGCGCCCGCGCTCACGCCTGGCTGGCCGGTCGCGACTTCGTCAGCCCCGAAGACATTCAAGCGGTGCTGTTCGACGTGTTGCGCCATCGCATCATTCTTTCCTTCGAAGCCGAAGCCGCTGGTATCGACCAGGACCGTGTGGTCCAGCGGATTCTCGACGTCGTTGCCGTCGCTTGACCTCGATGACCAAGCCGCTTGCGCCCGAACCGGGTATCCGTGTCAGTCTCTCCGAGCTGATCGAGATGCGCCATCGCGTGCGCGAAGTGCAATTGTTTTCCACCCCGAGCCAGCGCAGCCCGCTGATTGGCCTGCACCATTCCAAGTTGCGCGGACGTGGCGTGGACTTCGATCAGGTGCGGGTCTATCAGGCTGGCGACGATGTGCGAACCATCGACTGGCGTGTCACCGCACGCACCCAGGAACCGCACACCAAGCTGTTTCACGAAGAGCGCGAGCGGCCGATTTTCATCATGGTCGAACAAAGTCGCCGGCTGTTTTTCGGCTCGGGGCTGATGTTCAAATCGGTGTTGGCCGCACAAGCCGCGAGCCTGATCGGTTGGGCTGCGCTGGGACACAACGACCGGGTTGGCGGGCTGGTGTACGGCGACAACGAGCACTACGAAATCAAACCCCGGCGCAGCAAGCAAAGCCTGCTGCAATTGCTCAACCGCATGGTACGCGTCAACCAGTCCCTCACGACCGAAAGCGAGCCGGATCGCGACAGTCTGGGCATGGCCTTGCGCCGCGCGCGCGAAGTGCTGCGCCCAGGGAGCCTGGTGATCGTGATCTGCGACGAGCGCGCCTTGTCCGAAGGCGCGGAGCAGCAACTGAGCCTGCTGTCGCGGCACTGTGACTTGCTGTTGTTGCCAGTCTCCGACCCTCTGGACCACGCCCTGCCCGCTGCCGGTTTGCTGCGTTTTGCCGAGCGCGGGGCTCAACTTGAACTCGATACGCTGAACGTCGACCTGCGCCGAAGTTATCGCGCCCAGGCCGAAGCCCGCATCGCCCGCTGGGAATTGCTGGCGCAGAAACTGCGTGTGCTGTTAATGCCGCTGAACACTCAAAGCGAAATGGTCGAACAATTGCGTGAATACCTGAACCCGAAACGTCCGGGTAAAAGCCAATGAACAGCCTCGATCAACTGCAACCACTGATGACTCCGCCGCCCATCGAGTTCTGGCCGCCGGCGCCGGGTTGGTGGCTGCTATTGGTGCTGCTGCCACTGATCGGCTTTGGCCTGTGGCAACTGCGTCGCTTTATTCCCGTCAAGCGCTCTATCGTGCGCGCCGAACAGCCGCTGGACCCGGTGCGACTGGCGGCGCTGGCGGAACTGGCGCAAATGCCCAAACCCTATGACGGTGCGCCCGCCGGTGCCTGGTTGCAGCAACTCAACGGGCTGCTCAAGCGCCTGTGTCGCAACCATTACCCCTACAGCCAGAGCCACACCCTGAACGGTCGTAAATGGCTGGCGTTTCTCGACAACCGTTGCCCGGCCGCCGGCCTCACCCGCTGGATGATTCTGGTTGAAGGCGCTTACAAACCGGAATGCAAACTCGACGACAAGGCCATCGCCGGCCTGACACAAGCCGTCGACACCTGGATTCGCAAGCATGTTTGAGTTCGCCTGGCCATGGATTTTTGCCCTGCTGCCACTGCCGTGGCTGATGCGGATTGTGCTGCCGGTCGCCGACAGCGGCGAACCGGCGCTCAAGGTCAGCTTTCTGTCCGACCTTGAAGGCCTGGCCCGGCGTCGCGCGCGTGCCAACCTGCCGACCTGGCGCCAGCAAGCACCGTTCATCCTGCTCTGGCTGCTGCTGTTGATCGCCGCCGCACGCCCGCAATGGCTCGGCGAACCGCTGCCGATTGCCGCCAGTGGGCGCGACTTGCTGGTGGCCGTCGACGTTTCCGGCTCCATGGATTTCCCCGACATGGAGTGGCAAGACGAAGACGTCAGCCGCCTGACACTGGTCAAACACTTGCTCGGTGACTTCCTTGAAGGGCGCGATGGCGATCGCGTCGGCCTGATCCTGTTCGGCAGCCAGGCGTATCTGCAAGCACCGCTGACGTTCGACCGGCGCACCGTGCGCATCTGGCTTGACGAAGCGCGGATCGGCATTGCCGGCAAGAACACTGCCATTGGCGACGCCATCGGCCTGGCCTTGAAGCGCTTGCGCCAACGTCCGGCGCAGAGCCGCGTGCTGATTCTGGTCACCGACGGCGCCAACAATGGCGGTGAAATCGATCCGCTGACCGCGGCAAGACTGGCTGCCGAAGAAGGCGTGAAAATCTACCCGATCGGCATTGGTGCAGATCCGGAGCAAGCCGGCCCTCTGGCTTTTCTGGCGGGAAACCCGACCATGGACCTCGATGAACCCGCCTTGAAAGCCATCGCCGAAGCTACCGGCGGGCGCTACTTCCGTGCACGTGACGGCAAGGAATTGCTGGAGATCAAGAAGACCCTTGATCAACTGGAGCCTGTGACTCAACAACCCACCCAGGCTCGCCCGGCACAAGCGTTGTACAGTTGGCCGCTGGCCGCCGCGTTGCTGATGAGCCTGTTGCTGGTGATCCGCGAACGCTGGCCAGACAACCCGATGCAACGCTTTTTCACCCGGTCGAATTTTCTGCAACAGCACCCTGACTGGCGCCAGCGGCTTAAACGCCTGCGTCTGCGGAGGCGCCGATGATCGCACTCTGGCCGCATTGGTTCCGTCCCTGGTGGCTGCTGCTGTTGCCACTATTGGGCTGGTTACTGTGGCAACTCTGGCACCGGCAAAAACGCGCGGGTCGCTGGCAGATGATCCTGCCGCCGGCCTTCCACGCCACCCTGCTCAGCGGTGGCAACGGGCGTGAAAGCAAGTTGCCGTGGGTCGCCTTGGGCCTGGCCTGGGTTCTGGCGGTATTGGCGCTGTTGGGGCCCAGTTGGGAACGGGTCGAACAATCCGCGCAGAAACCTGCCGACCCCTTGGTGGTTCTGTTTGAATTGACCCCGGAAATGCTCGCCACCGACGTGCCGTCGACGCGCCTTGAACAGGCCCGGCGCAAGCTGCTCGATCTATTGCAAGCCCGCAGCGACGCACAGACCGCCATCGTTGTCTATGCCGGCAGCGCGCACACGCTGGTGCCGCTCTCGGACGACCTGGCCACCAGCAGCAACCTGCTGGAAGCGCTGAAACCTTCGATCATGCCCGAGGCCGGTCATCGCGCCGATCTGGCCGTGACCAAGGCACTGACATTACTCAACCGCGGCGCCCTCGGCCAGGGCCGGATTCTGCTGATTGGCTCATCCCTCAGCGAACAGGAGCGCCAGGGTATTCGTCAGGCTCTGCGCGGTCAGGCACCGCAATGGTTGATGCTCGGCATCGGCACCCCGCAAGGCGCACCGATCGCTGACGAACACGGCAGCTTCCTCAAGGATGCGCAAGGCGCGATCCTCGTGCCGCGTCTCGACGGGCCAAGCCTTAAAGCCTTTGCCAGCGAAATGGAGGGGAGTTACCGGCAAGCGCAGCTGGACGACAGCGACCTGCGCGGTCTCGGGCTGCTCGATAGCCCGCATAGCGTGCGTAACGATGGCCAGACCCTGCGCCTCGATACCTGGGCCGACCAGGGCTATTGGCTGTTACTGCCGCTGTTGCTGCTGACGGCCTGCGCCGGACGTCGAGGCTGGCTGTTTTGCCTGCCATTGCTGTTCATGCTGCCGCAACCGAGTTACGCCTTCGAGTTCAACGATCTTTGGCTGCGCCCCGACCAACAGGGCCTGCACTTGCTCAAGCAACACCAGCCCGCGGAGGCCGCGCAGCGTTTTCAGGATCGACAATGGCAAGGCGTTGCGCTGTATGAGGCCGGTGAGTATGCCGCTGCCGCCGAGCGTTTCGCCGAAGGCAACGACGCCCGTGCGAACTACAATCGCGGCAACGCCCTGGCTAAAAGCGCTGAACTGGAAGCTGCCGTCGATGCCTATGAACAAGCCCTTGAGCTGCAACCTGATTTACGCCCGGCGCAGACCAACAAAGCGCTGGTAGAAGCGTTGATCAAACAGAAAGCCTCTACTTCATCCAATGAGCCCGATAAAACCGACGGCGAAGAGCACCTGCAAACCCAGCAACCCCCGCCACCGGGTGCGTCGACACAGCCCTCGACCGGTGACGAGCAAAAGACCGACACGCAAACCGCGCAATCACACGTCGACGCCAACAGCGAAAACCAGACCGACAGCCCGCCACAACCGGGCAATAATGAAGTGCCGGGCAGTGAGTTGGGCGATGAACAACACAGCACACCGCCGATCCGCACCGCCGACACCAATTTCGACGGCGAGCGCCGCCAGGCCCTGGAGCAATGGCTGCGTAAAATCCCGGATGAGCCGGGCGAACTGCTTAAACGTAAATTCTGGTACGAACAGCAACAACATCAGGATCAGGGAAAAACTCGATGACCCGCTTCACCGCTCTATTGCTCAGCCTTTCGCTCTGGACCGTCGGTGCCCAGGCTGCGGGGCTGGTTGCCAGCATCGATCGCAGCCGCGTGAATTCCGGCGAGACGGTCGAACTGACCCTCGAATCCAGTGATGTCACGCAGTTCGGCAAACCTGACCTGAGCGCACTTGACCCACTGTTCGAGGTTCGCGGCACCCGCCAGGTCAACCAGCCCACAACCCTGGGCGACGACAGCCACGCCACCACCCGCTGGATCATCACCCTTCTGCCCCGCCACAACGGCACACTGGTCATCCCGTCCCTGGCGCTGGGTGAGTACAAAAGCCAGCCGATCAACTTGCAGGTGGTCGAAAGCGAGAAGCAGGACAGCGCTGACAAACTGGCCCCCGTATTCATCGAGACCAGCCTCGATCAGGACACGGTGTACGTGCAGGCCCAGGCGATTCTGACCTTGCGCATCTATCACTCGGTGTCACTGTATGACGACAGCAGCCTTACTCCGCTGCAAATCCCCGATGCGCGCGTCGAACAACTCGGCGAGTCGCGCACTTACGAAAAAGTCATCAATGACCTGCGCCACGGTGTGATCGAACGGCGCTACGCAATTTACCCACAACACAGTGGCCTGCTGACGATACCCGCGCAGATGTTCAGCGCCACCCTGGTGGAGACGCAACCCTCTCAGGAGTCGGCCCCGCAAGGGCCAAAAGCGGGAAAACTGATTCGCGTGAGCTCCACCGGGCTCAACCTGACCGTCAAGCCCAAACCGGCCGATTATCCCGCCGACGCCCCTTGGCTGCCAGCACGCAGCCTGAGTCTCAGTGAAAGCTGGAACCCTACGCCTGATCACGTTCAAGTGGGCGACTCCATGACCCGCAGCCTGACCCTGAAAGCCGAAGGCCTGGCCAGCTCGCAACTGCCGCCCTTGCCCGCCACTGAAACCAGCGGATTGCGGCGTTATCCCGATCAGCCACAATTGAGCAATCAGCCCAGTGACCGAGGGTTGACCGGCATCCGCGAAGACCGCGAAGCACTGGTGCCCACTCGTATCGGGCAGATCGAATTGCCGCCCGTGGAAGTGGTCTGGTGGAACACCCTTCAAGATCATCTGGAGCGCAGCAGCCTGCCCGCTCGCACCCTGAACACCGTGAGCAACCCGAGCCTGATGGTCGACACTCCAGCGGGCAACGTGCCGGCTACGGTAGCGCTCGGCAGTGAAGCGCTCTGGTACTGGAAGCTCAGCACCTTGATCCTCGCCTGCACCACCTTGCTTGGCTTCGGCCTGTGGTGGCGTGCGCGTTGGCAGCCGGCGATTCTGCGCGCCACGCAAACGGGCCCGAGCCCGCGCACCCTACTCGACGACCTCAAGCGTGCGTGCCAGGCCAACGACCCTCAAGCCACCCGTCAGGCGCTCGACGCCTGGGCCCGTCAACAGCCGGAAACCCTGGCCGACATGGCCGCACGCTTCGTACCGCTGTCCGACGCCCTGGACGGCTTGAATGGCGCGCTCTACAGCGAAACCGGGCATTACTGGCAAGGCGAAGAACTCTGGCGCGCGATCCGCGCCATCCCGATTGCCGAACGGGTCCATGACCCGGTGGGCGACAGTGGCTTGCCGCCGTTGTATCCGAAGTAGCGCAAAAGATCGCAGCCTTCGGCAGCGCCGACAGGGAAATGGTGTACATCCCGAAGGCTGCGATCTTTTCTGCCTTTCTGCATTCCCGATCTTTTGTCATTAACCCCACCCTTTCGCTACGATTATTTTCCCCGTGGCCATCACCTTGTTTCCTACGGAGTACGTCCCGTAAGGTCAGGGCCCTCGACAGCGATCCGGCTTAACGGATCCGTCCTACTCTAAATATCGATCCGTCTGACTGCGCCGGTTCGTCGCTCCACGCAAAGTCCTGTGACTTGAAATAGACACAAGGAAACGTGGATGTTCAGCGCCGTCAACCCCATCACTTTCAGACTCGATATTGAAGGTTTTTCCGACGACCTTCAGGTACTCGAATTCCGCGCCAAGGAAGCGCTCAACCAGCCTTACGAAGTCAAACTGGAACTGGTCAGCGAACACCCCGACCTGGACCTCGATTCACTCCTGCATCGCTCGGCTTTTCTGAGCTTCGGTCCTGACGGCGCCGGCCTTCACGGGCAGATCTATCAAATCGCGCAAGGCGACTCGGGCAAACGCCTGACCCGCTATCAAATGACCCTGGCACCGCAGCTCGTCTATCTAACCCATTGCCACAACCAGCGCATTTTTCAGCACCAGAGCGTGCCGCAAATCATTGCAAAAGTGCTGAAAGACCAGGGAATCCAGTCCGATGCCTGGCGCTTCCAACTGAGCGCCGAGTACCGGCCACGACGCTATTGCGTGCAGTACGAGACCGATCTGCATTTTCTTCAACGGTTGTGTGAGGAAGAAGGCCTGCACTTTCATTTCCAGCACAGCGCCGATGGGCATGAGCTGGTATTCGGCGACGATCAAAGCGTTTTTTCGAAACCCGAGCAGTCAACCGCGTACAGGCAAGACAGCGGCATGATTACCGAAGCGCCGGTGATTGACCGTTTCAAGCTGCGACTGGAACCGCGCCCCACGCACGTCAGCCGCCGTGATTACGACTTCGAGAAACCGCGCCTGCAACTTGACAGCGAGACCAGACACCCGTTGCTGCCTCACCTGGAGGACTACGCCTTTCCAGGCCAGTTCACCCATCGAGACCACGGCAAACATCTGGCCAATCGGGCATTGGAGCGCCACCGCGCCGATTACCGGCAAGCGAATGGGCATAGCGATCAAAGCGCGATGCGTAGCGGCTATTTTTTCGAGATGACCGAACACCCTCGCGCTGACTGGAATGGACTGTGGTTGTTGACTGAAGTGGAGCACACCGGTTTTCAACCTGGAGTGCTGGAAGAGTCGATCACCGACAGTCGTTCGCAGGATGGCTTCAGTCAGGGCTACCGCAACCATTTTGTCGCCACACCTTGGGACGTGATATTCCGACCGGCCCTTGAACACCCCAAGCCCCGGATGATGGGCAACCAGCATGCAGTCGTCACGGGCCCGCCCGGTGAAGAGATTTATTGTGATCAATACGGTCGAGTCAAAGTCCAGCTGCCCTGGGACCGCGACGGGCAGCACGATGAACAATCGAGTTGCTGGCTGCGTGTCGCCGCTGCCTGGTCCCATGACAGTTACGGCAGCGTGCAGATCCCGCGAGTCGGCATGGAAGTGTTGGTGGGATTCACTGATGGCGATCCCGATAAACCCGTCGTCGTTGCCTGCCTGGCCAACGCCGCGACACCGGTACCACTGGATTTGCCGGCCGAGCACACCCGTAGCATTTTCCGCAGTCAGAGCAGCCCCGGTGGGGGCGGTTACAACGAGCTGCGCATCGAGGACAAAAAAGGTGCCGAAGAGATAGCCCTGCGTGCCCAGCGCGATTTTGTCCAGCTCGTTCTCAATGACGAACGCATTCAGGTCGACAACCAACGAACCGTGGTGATCGGCGGCCTCGCCAGCCACGAACTGCGCGGCGAAGAACAGCGCCTGACCCGCGGCAACCGTTTGACTGAAGTCAAACAGGACGATCACCTGCTGGTTCAGGGCAATCAACATCTTCGCGTCACCAGTCAGCGACTCAGCGCCATGCAGCAGATTCAGCTCAGCGCCGGACAACGAGTCGTCATCAACGGTGGAACGCACCTGGGGCTCATGGCTGGCGGTCAATGGCTGACGCTGGGCCCGGAAGGAATTTTCAGCAGCGTGCCGATTCTGCAGGGCGGCACTGCGCCCGTGAGCATGCCGGCGGAGCCTCTGATGCCGGGGGACTTGCCTTCGCTGAAAGTGGCTTTCCACGCGGCGCAGCAACGCCATGCACTGATTTCATCCCGCGCCTCGCGTTGCCTGATTTGTGAGGCCACCCCAGCATGAAACTCTCGACTTGCCTGCCTGAAGACCTGCCCTGGAACGAGCAACAGGCTTTCCTGTTGCTGGACGGCACGACCTTCAGCGATTTGCCACAGCGCTTGAAAACACTCAATCCCGCCGTAAGCACTGTTGCACTGTATGACAGTGCGCCCTTCACCTCCCTGCGGGATATCTCACCGCTGCTGGTAGGGATTCCACATCCTGACGAAGCAGTTTTTCAGTTCTATCTGCAACAGGCGCATGAAGAGTGGGGAGTGCTGTTGTTCAGCACCTCCCCCGTGCATGACGTGGCTCAACATTTACGCAAACTGCTGACCATCGAGTTGCCCGAAGGCCTGCCAGTGGTTTTGCGCCTGGCCGATGCGGCCGTGGCGCAGGCACTGTTCGGCAGCGGCGATCAACGTTTGTTCGGCCCCCTTTCTTGCGCAGTAATGGCCGATAGCGTCGATGGTCATTGGCATCGTCATCAATCCCGATTGACTGAATGCCCTGAGTTGTCGACGCCCTATCGCCTGAACCCTGAACAGAATGCAGCGCTGGACCGTGTTGACCGACGCCGCGCACTGCTCGAACTCGACACGCATTTGCTCAGTTTTTTCCCCCAGTATCCGGTCGGCAAAACCGTGGGTGAGCGCTGGCCAATGCTCGAACAGCTGGAGTCCGAGGCCAGTGCCTTGGGTTTATGCAGCCAATCCGAGCTTTTCTATTACGCCAACGTCATGGCCTGGCTGAACGGCTCGACGCTCGAACAACATCCGCACATCGCCCAATTGCTCCATACGCCATCGTTGCAATTACCCGGCGAGCGCGTTGCGCTGGCCGCTGATCTGGCCCACCGCTGGGCCACTGAAGGAGAACGCTCATGACCGCTGCTGCCAACCTCGCTGCCGCGGCAGCGTCCAAAACCGCCATCGGTTCTCCCGGTGCCTGCCCCTTGCGGCAAACCCACGTTCAGCTGTTGCCCTTGCGTTATGGACTGGTGGAAAAGCTCCTCGACCCCAGCGCCGAACTGAAACTGCCCTACGCCCTGACTACCCGCCCGCTGGGCATTCGCATGCTGCGCGACGGTTGGTTGTATGTCATCGACAGCGTTACCGGCTATCTCCACGAACATCAGGTACTCAACGGAATGGTCAGCGCCCTGTTACACAAGGGCGCCAAGGTTACCGGTGATCGGCACACGCCCATCGAAGAGTTTCCAGCCCTGGTGTTTTCAAGGCGCAGCACCCTGCACGTGACCTTTGCTGAAGTGCAATGGACAGTGGCCAAATGCGCGCAAGTACTCGACAGCAGGGACGAACGCGAGCACTTCATGCAGGTCGTCGATCTCGGCCCGGTGGATTGCCAAACCGGTGGCACGCACTTGCTGACGGTCAAGCAAGGCCAACGCTGGTTGGCGGAGATTGCTATGGTGCCGGCCCAGCAGGCGCAAGCCGTCAAGGATCGCGCCGAGCTGGAAGCCGAGCTCGCGGCCAACCCGCTGCCGGAGGCCGTTCTATTACCGTCGGTGCTGGTCAGTGACGCTCCCGAACACGAACGCGAGCCCTATTTATGGGAGAAACCCCGACGCTTTCGCGAGGCGCATATCGGCGAGTTTCTGGGGCAGGTTCGCGGGCCTTATCAGGACGACACACTGTTCCTGCTGGTGAATGACGACCTCGGCGTGCTGCGCGACCTGGCCGAGTATCAGGACACTGTCGTCGGCTGGGTCGACGACTGGAGCAATGCCGACCACAACGAACGCGATTACTTGCTGGCCTGCTACATCGAATCCTTGAGCCAACTCAGCCCCGATGATGCCGGCGGTCTGGCCAACGCCAGCGACGACCCCGCAGTCGAGGCCTTGTTTGCCGATCTGCAACAGTTGCCGGAGCCGACCCAGGAACGCACCCGAAAAGCCTTGCTGGAGTACCTGAACAAGGGCGGTAAGGTCGAGCAGATAGACGTACCGGCGCCCCCGGAGCTGGAGCAATTGCGCAAGGAAGCCCTTGCCACAATCTTCGTGATGGGTAAGCACCAAGGCACCGCCGTCCACAGCGCTGCGATTGAGGATGCAGACCGCAATTATTACACTCGCCAACATTTCAAGGTTGCCCCTGCGGACTTCGTTGAACGTCACCTCAGAGCCTTGGTCAAGCTCGGCAGGGAGCAAAACACACGCATCGAAGACGTGCTCGAGGGCTCCTGGTTCTCAGGCACACGCGGGATCAACGATTTCATCGACCGCCCGGCCATGGACAACTCGCTGTTTCAGCAGCGTGCCGACCTTGGCCGCTGGAACCGCTTGCTCGAGCGCATCACCGCTGACCGCACGCAACTGGTGTGTGCCGGTCGCTATCATCGCTCGGCCTGGTACTACGACGGGCAGGATCCGCAGCAACTGGGCGAGGCCTTCAACGCCGAGTACGCCTGCCTCAAAGACATTTGCCGCAGCGACCACGCCAGTGAAGAGATGCTTGGCTACCTGGAAAAACACCCGGAGCTGACGCGACGGCTGTTCTATACCTTGCCGCTGCACATTCGGCCCGAGCTGCTGGTGCAATACAGCGTGTTGTCCAACGCCGGCATGGGCCTGTTCAACAACCTGCCGCACTGGCTGGAAGCCCTGCAGAAAATCGAACAACCGCACCTGCCCGCCCTCGACGATTTACCCGACCACACCCGTGCCGTCGCCGACGCGACCCAGCACAGCCTGAGCCCAGCGCTGAACCTGGGCCTGAGCCGCGCATTGGAAGGTTTCGATCTGGCAGGAGGGAAAGTCCCAGACCTCGACGAATTGTTCCGCCACCTGCCCAAAGCGCTGCCGGCGCGGATCCTCGATGCGGCGAAAACCACTGGCGTGACCTTCACCATCGCCACCCCGGGGGAACACGCGGCGCTGCAAACCGACATCAAGGACGTGCTTAGGGAACGCGGTTACCTCAAGGACCTGACCGTCAAACGCAAGCAGCTCACCCACAACAAAAACCAGGCCGGCCACAAGCAGCCACGGGCGATCGAGTTGCAGACCGAGATCGTTCGGGTGCGTGCGGAGTTGACGCAACTCGAAGGCCGACTGGCGGGTGCACTGAGCCCGATTGCCGAACTGCCGGATCATTCGGTGCGCACCTATGGCGCCACGCCGGCTCGGGCGGGAGTGACCGTGGTGTTTCCACCGGCGCAGCAGCAGGAGGTGAGGAGTTTGTTGAAGAACGTTCGGCTGGGGATTCAGAGGGTGCCGAATGCGGATCTGATTAAAAGCGAAGGGGTCGGGTTGTTGGTGTTTTTGGTGCAGGCGGTGAATTTGGTGTCAGTTATGAAGGAAACTTTTAGCCAATCGCGAGACAAACGTAAGTTGGGGCCGTTGATTGGTGCGAGTTTGTCCACAGGCGCTGCAGGATTCACTGCTGCTCAAAGCTTGGCAGATACCGCCCTGAAGGCACGCAGCGATAAGCTAGTCGATACACTTCAACACCACGCCTTGCAGAATGTGCATGTGCAGATGGGGAAGCTGCATGTTGGGTTAGGCTCCGTCACCTACCTTCTAGGTTCTTTTTCTTCACTGGCCAGTCTTAATACCCAGCAACAGAATTGGCAGCAGGCGACGCGCAGTGGAAATCGCTTGGCACAGAGTAGTGCAGCACTCGCCACAATGGGTGCCAGCGGCATGGTTGCTGTTAACACCTATGGCCTTAGCCATACCGTCCACGCCACTTTTAAAGTGCTGGTCGCACGGAACAGCGCTGCACGAACAGCCGCCTGGGCCGCGGCCGGCACACGGCTATCCACCGTGTTTTTCCGGGTCAACCTGGCCGGTGCATTGTTCACCGTGCTGGAGTTGGGCGGCACCTGGCTGTTCAATCGCTACAACATCAGCGCGCACGATAAATGGCTAAAAACCACGCCATGGAGCCTGGACATTGATGAACGCGGTAACTACACCCTGGATGAGTACCAACGTTACCTAGGTGATTTACTTCACGCCCCTTCTGCAAAACTTGGCCTGAACGAGCATGATTCATTGCTGAAGAACCTGTTTTTGCGCGCTAAACCCAGTGACATTCATCTGAAACTGCCGGGGCTCAATCTCAGTGACTTCCAGCCCCCCTTGAGCGGTAAACCGTCTAAGCGATTGGGCATTGGCGCCCATCGTCTTTTCCGCCCCATCGACAGCCGCGGCACCGCGCGTGAGCGCAAGGACGCCATCAGCGATGAAGTATTGGACAGCCTGCAGGTTGTGCAAGCAGACCCATTGATTCTATGCCTTCAATATCCGCTGAATCGTGATGCCCCCCTGACGCCTGTGGCCGAGACACTGGAGCTGGCAGTGTGCGTGCAATCACTGAACGCCAAAGGAGAGTGGATATCTCGCACCCACGTCATTCACCTCAACCCTCGGGGTGAGGGTGACTTTCCTTCTCTGCCCCCCAAAACAGTCACCGAGCACCCGCCACTGTTGCTGGTTGAAACCCATTTGCTGGAGTTCGCCGACCATGCCCAACAACCTTGATAGCCCCATGCCCGCGCCGCACCTGGAGCACTCCCGCAAAGCCGGAGATGTTGAACCGTTTCCAAGCGGGAAGATTACCTATATCGCGCCGTTGCCGCTTCCAACACCGCTGCCGCCTCATGGCCCTCATATTGGGGAGTTAAATGAGGTGTACATGGACTTCGGGTTGGGATCGCCGGAGGTATTTTCGTGGCAGGTTATATTAGGTGGGCCATTCAGTGTTGCCTTTATGATTGCATTTCTGTTTCCCCTCATCACTGGATGCTTTGGTCTCATATTCGGATATGACCTTGCTTACACATGGGAGTTTGTCATTGATTACTTCTTCGCCATCTACGGATACGCCATATATGGGGGGCTTTTTGGTTTAACCATCGGCCTCTGCGTCTGGCTCCACAACCACAATAAACGCGCCGAAATCATCCCCACCCGCTTCAACCGCCAGCGCCGTGAAGTCTGCTTCATGCCCGAGGACGCTACCGAACCGCTCTTCGTCCCCTGGGAATCCCTGTCCGCCTGGGTCATCGAAGCCCAGGGCGCCACCCAGTACGGCATCCGTCGCCAATACGGCATGGGCATCGGCTTCCAGCACGGCGAGACCCTGACCAGCGTCGAATTCCCCTGCGCCGGCCTGCCCTTGGCCATCAGTCACTGGGAAGCGATCCGCGGGTACATGGAATATGAAGTCAACGACCTCAAATCGATCCAGGACTTGCAAGACCTGCAAGGCCCCGACGATCCGCCCCACGAAGGCCTGCACACCTTCCGCAACGCCCGGGCGCGCATGCACCAGCAAATTCGCGATGGCGAACGCGGTCGGGTTTCAGGGTTTTTCTGGTACCTGTACCACGTCATGACCCTCTGGACCCTGCCCAACCACCTCACCGAATGGGAAATCCGCCGCATCAAGACCATGGGCCAACACGCCTTGCCCGAGGTGATGCGTCAGTGGTCCGAACCGCTGCCGAAGGAACAATGGGCCAAACCCAGTGCAGAACTGCTGCGCATGAGCCAACAGGTGCGCGAGCTACACAAACGCCAGCCACGGCGGCCGATTACCGAGATTTTTGCTGAGGTGTCTCGGGGCGACAGCACCGGTAAACGACGCGCATGAAGTGTCCTGACCGGACGAGCCGAGTCGTTCACACAGCCGTCATCGCGGGCAAGCCTTGCTCCTACAGTCCGGCGCCGTCCTTGGTGGCCAAAGGAGAGTGGGTTTCCCACACCCACGTCATTCACCTCAATCCTCGGGGCGAAGGCCATTTTCCTGCGCTGTCCCTAAAAACAGTCACCGAACATCCCCCCCTGTTGCTGGTTGAAACCCATTTGCTGGAGCTGGCCGACCATGCCCAACAACCTTGATAGCCCCATGCCCGCGCCGCACCTTGAGCAATCCCGCAAAGCTGGAGATGTCGAGCCGTTTCCAAGCGGGAAGATTACCTATCTCGCGCCGTTGCCGCTTCCAACACCGCTGCCGCCTCATGGCCCTCATATTGGGGAGTTAAATGAGGTGTACATGGACTTCGGGTTGGGGTCTCCCCAAGTCTTTATGTGGCAAGTAACACTAGGCGGGCCATTCAGTGGCGCCTTTTTAATTGCTTTTCTCATTCCTCTGTTCAGCGGTTTCATGTTTTTTCTGTTCGGTCAAAGCTGGGACGATATACAAGACATCACAACTCGTATTTTCATAGAGGAGGCGTATGAGCTCGCCCTAGTAACCGGCTTTCTCACCCTGTTCATCGGCCTCTGCGTCTGGCTCCACAACCACAACAAACGTGCCGAAATCATCCCCACCCGCTTCAACCGTCAGCGCCGCGAAGTCTGCTTCATACCCGAGGACGCCACCGAACCGCTCTTCGTCCCCTGGGAATCCCTGTCCGCCTGGGTCATCGAAGCCCAGGGCGCCACCCAGTACGGCATCCGTCGCCAGTACGGCATGGGCATCGGCTTCCAGCACGGCGAAACCCTGACCAGCGTCGAATTCCCCTGCGCTGGCCTGCCCTTGGCCATCAGTCACTGGGAAGCGATCCGCGGTTACATGGAATATGAAGTCAACGACCTCAAATCGATCCAGGACTTGCAAGACCTGCAAGGCCCCGACGACCCGCCCCATGAAGGCCTGCACACCTTCCGCAACGCCCGGGCGCGCATGCACCAGCAAATTCGCGATGGCGAACGCGGTCGGGTATCAGGGTTTTTCTGGTACCTGTACCACGTCATGACCCTCTGGACCCTGCCCAACCACCTCACCGAATGGGAAATCCGCCGCATCAAGACCATGGGCCAACATGTCCTGCCCGAGGTGATGCGCCAATGGTCCGAGCCGCTGCCGAAGGAACAATGGGCCAAACCCAGCGCAGAACTGCTGCGCATGAGCCAACAGGTGCGCGAGCTACACAAACGCCAGCCACGGCGGCCGATTACCGAGATTTTTGCCGAGGTGTCTCGGGGCGACAGCACCGGCAAACGAAGCGCATGAAGTGTCCTGACCGGACGAGCCGCGTCGCTCACGCAGCCGTCATCGCGGGCAAGCCTTGCGCCTACAGGCGGCGCCGACCTATGGACACGCGCGGCAGGTGATTGAACAAGGCACGCTCGGTTTTTTGCCAGTAAACTCCCTCCCCTTTAGCCGCCATCATTTTCCCTGCGGCCATCACCTTATTTCCTACGGAGTTTGCCTTGCGTCTGTTCCACACCTCCGATTGGCACCTTGGGCAAAACCTGCATGGCCAGGAACGCGACTTCGAGCACGGCTGTTTCCTCGATTGGCTGCTGCGCCAGTTGGGGCTGGAGAAGCCCGATGTGCTGCTGATCGCTGGCGACATCTTCGACACGGTCAATCCGCCGGTCAAAGCCCAGGAACGTCTCTACGACTTCATCGTCAGCGCACACGAGCAGCAGCCATCGCTGACCATCGTGATGATCGCCGGCAATCATGACTCCGGTTCGCGGATCGAATTGCCCGCGCCGCTGATGCGCCGGTTACGCACTCACGCGCTGGGCCGGGTGTTGTGGCTCGATGACGGGCAACTGGACGCCGAACGCTTGCTGATTCCGCTGCCCGATGCCTCGGGTGAAATCGCCGGCTGGTGCCTGGCGCTGCCGTTTCTGCGCCCCGCCGAAGTTACCGGTGCGCATCTGGGCGACAACTACCTGCGCGGCATAGGTCAGGTGCATGAATGGCTGATCGAAGCTGCCAATGCCAAGCGCCAACCCGGTCAGGCATTGATCGCCATCAGCCACGCGCACATGGCCGGTGGGTCGGTGTCCGAGGACTCCGAGCGCAGCCTGATCATTGGCAACGCCGAAGCCCTGCCCGCCAGCCTGTTCGGGCCGAGTATCAGCTACGTTGCCCTTGGCCATTTGCACAAGCCGCAGAAGGTCAACGGCGAGGAGCGCATTCGCTACAGCGGCTCACCGATCCCGTTGTCGTTTTCCGAAATCGGCTATCAGCATCAGATTCTCGACATCACGCTCGACGGCGAGACGCTGCTCAGCGTCGAACCCCGGTTGATCCCCCGCGCGGTCAACCTGCAGCGCCTGGGCCCTGCTCCGCTCAGTGAAATCCTGACGCAGCTCGCGGATTTGCCGAACATCGACCTGTTGGCCGATCTCCAGCGCCAACCGTGGCTCGAAGTCCGCGTGCGCCTTGATGAACCGCAGCCGGACTTGCGCCAACAAATCGAAACCGCGCTGCAAGGCAAAGCCGTGCGGCTGGTGCGAATCGCTGCCGAATACGCCGGCAATGGCGGTCGAGACGGCGCGGATGACACGGGTCAGTTGGTCGAACTGGACCAGCTTACGCCACAGGAATTATTCAGCCGTGCCTGGCTCGATAACTACGGCAGCGCCGTCGACGAACAGACACTCCAGGACTTTGCGGTGCTGCTGCAAGACGTTCAGCAGGAGAGCGAACAGCCATGAAAATCCTCGCGATCCGCCTGAAAAACCTCGCCTCGCTGGCGGGCCCCTTTGAAATCGACTTCACCGCCGACCCCCTGGCCAGTTCCGGCCTGTTTGCGATTACCGGGCCGACCGGCGCCGGCAAAAGCACCTTGCTCGATGCGTTGTGCCTGGCGCTGTTTGGCGCAGTGCCGCGCCTCAACAACACCGGACGCGACGCCAAGGTACCGGATGCAGACGGCGAGATCGCCACCGGCGACCCGCGCACCCTGCTGCGCCGTGGCACCGGTGACGGCTATGCCGAGGTCGACTTTGTCGGCATCGACGGTCGTCGCTACCGTGCACGCTGGGAGGCCAATCGCGCCCGTGAAAAAGCCAACGGCAAGCTGCAAGCCAGCCGTCAAAGCCTGCGCGACCTCGACACCGATCAACTGCTGGCCAGCCAGAAAGGCGAATACAAGACTCAACTGGAAGCCGTGCTGGGCCTGAACTTCGAACAGTTCACCCGCGCGGTGATGCTCGCTCAAAGCGAGTTCAGCGCTTTTCTCAAGGCCGATGACAACGACCGCAGCGAACTGCTGGAAAAGCTCACCGACACCGCGCTCTACACGCGCCTGGGCAAGCGTGCTTTCGATAAAAGCAAGGAAACCCGCGAAGCCCACAAGTTGCTGCAAGATCAGGCCACTGGCGTAACGCCCCTTGAACCCGAGGCCCGCGCCGAACTCGATCAGCGCTTCAACGACGCTCAGCAACAACTCAAAAACCAGCAAGCACAGCTCAAGCAACTTGAACTGCAGAACACCTGGCTCAAAGAACTGCAGCAGTTGCAGGACCAGCAACAGGCCGCCGCCGAGCAATTGCAACAGGCTCAACAGTCGTGGGACGCCCAGACTGGCGAACGGCTGAACCTGGCGCGCCTGGAACAACTGGCGCCGCAGCGGCATCAGTTTGCCCGGCAAACCGAGCTGAGCGCGCAACTGAGCCCGTTGGCCGCGCTGATTCAGCAACACGCTCAACAACAGAACGAGTTGCAAACCCGTCAGGTTCAACTAGAACACAGCCTGGAATCCGCAAAAACCGCGCTGACCCAAGCCCAAAGCCAGCACAGCAACAACGCCCCACTGCTGCGTCAGGCCTTCGAAGAACAGAGCAACCTGGCGCGCCTGACCCAGACCATCAACGCCTCAGCCGAACTCAAGCACAACGCCGAACTGGCCAGCTCCGAAGGCCAGCAAGCCATCGCGCAAATGCTCGAACAGCAACAACGGGTTGCCGAACGCCTGGCGACGATTGCGACGCAGCTGGAACTGAGCCTCCAACTGGCTCCCGTCAGTGACGCCTGGAACGCTTACCGCGAACGCTTGCAGCAACTGATGCTGGTCGGCAATCGCCTGAAAAAGGGTCAGGCCGAACTGCTCCAAATGGAACGACGGGCGGCGGACACCGCCGCCCAGTTCAGCGCGCAACGGCAAAGCCTGGAGCTGCTCTACAGCGAAGCCGGCGCTGAACCTGCAGCTGTTGCCGAACAGATTCAGATCCTCGGCAGCCTGCTGCAAGACAACCGCAAGCAGCAGCGCGCCATCGAAGAGCTCGCGCGATTGTGGGCTCGTCAGCAGGAGCTGGACACGCGCACGCAGGACCTGCAACAGCGCCTGCAAACCGTCCAGACAGAACGCGAACGCCTGACCCGCGAAGGCGTCCAGGCCAAGGCCGAACTGACTGTTGCCGAGCAAACCCTGACAGTCACTCGGGAACTGCTGGAGCGTCAGCGCCTGGCGCGCAGTGCCAGCGTCGAAGAGTTGCGCGGGCAGTTGCAGGACGATCAACCGTGCCCGGTCTGCGGCAGCGTCGAGCATCCTTATCATCAGCCAGAAGCATTGCTGCAAAGCCTCGGCCGGCACGATGAAAGCGAACAGGCCAATGCACAAAAAGCCGTTGACCTGCTCAAGGAAAAACTCGCAGACCTGCGCACCGAAGTCGGCGGGCTGATTGCCCAGCAAAAAGAACTGCTGCAACAACAGGAACAGCTGGCAACCCAGCAGCAGAGCCTGACACCGAGCCTTGAAGCGCATCCACTGGCCGCCCAGTTGCTGACCCAGGAAACCGCCAAACGCGACGCCTGGCTGAATCAGCAAAGTGCTCAGTTGAATCAGAGCATTGCCCAGGACGAACAGCGACAAAGCGCCCTGCTCACCTTGCAGCAAGACGCCGCACGTCTTCAGCAACAACTGCAAGCCGCCGACCAGGCCAGCCAACAGGCTGCCCAGCAACTGGCGATCCAGCAGCGCGAGTTGAGCAATGACAGCCAGCGCCTTGAAGAGGAACTCGCAGCGTTCAGCGCCCTGCTCCCGGCGGCGACCCTTGACGGTTTGCGCAACGAGCCCGCTGCGACCTTCATGCAACTCGATCAGCAGGTCGCCCAGCGGCTGGAACAGCTGGAATTGCAACGCGAAGAACTCAGCGAGCAACAACAGCGTCAGCAAACCCTCGAGAAAGAACAGGACCGGCAACTGACACGCGTGCAGCAATTGCAAGCCGCACAGCAACAATTCAGCGCACTCGCCGAGCAGCAACACGCCGCCCAACAAAAACTCGCCGAACTGCTGGGCGAGCAGCCGAGCGCCGAGCAGTGGCAGCAGCAACTGGATCAGGCCGTCGAACAGGCTCGACAGGCCGAAGCGATGGCCAATCAAGAGCTGCAAGAAGTCCGCAGCCAGCAGATTCAACTGGCCGCCGAGCTCAGGGCGGAGCAACAACGCCAGCACGCGCTGGAAGCCGAAAGTCATGAGCTGAGCGGCAAGATTGCCGAATGGCGAGCCCTTCATCCGGAACTCGACGATGGCGGCCTGGAGCAGTTACTGGCGTTCAGCGACGAGCAGGTCAGCCAGTTGCGCCAACAGCTACAGCTCGGCGAAAAAGCCATCGAGCAAGCCAAGGTGCTAGTGCATGAACGCGAACAGCGCCTGCACATCCATCAGGCGCAGCACAACGGCAACCTCGATGCCGAACAACTGGCCACAGCCCTTGGCGAGCTGCAAAACCAGTTCGGGATCAGCGAACAGCTCTGCGCCGAACTACGTGCGCAACAAGCCGAGGATCAACGCCGTCAGGACGCCAATCAGGCGCTGGCACAACGCATTGGCGATGCCTACAACGAGTGGCAGCGCTGGGCACGGCTGAATGCCCTGATCGGCTCGGCCACCGGAGACACTTTCCGCAAGATCGCCCAGGCCTACAACCTCGATTTGCTGGTGCATCACGCCAACGCCCAGTTGCGCCAACTGGTGCGCCGCTACCGGCTCAAGCGCGGCGGCAGCATGCTCGGCTTGCTGGTGATGGACACGGAGATGGGCGACGAACTGCGCTCGGTGCATTCGCTGTCGGGCGGCGAAACCTTCCTGGTGTCGCTGGCATTGGCGCTGGGCCTGGCCTCGATGGCGTCGAGCACGCTGAAAATCGAATCGCTGTTCATCGATGAAGGCTTCGGCAGCCTCGACCCCGAGTCACTGCAATTGGCGATGGACGCCCTTGATGGCCTGCAGGCGCAGGGTCGCAAGGTCGGCGTAATCTCCCACGTACAGGAGATGCACGAGCGAATCCCGGTGCAGATCCAGGTTCATCGCCAAGGCAATGGCCTGAGTACGCTGGAGGTCAAATGAGCACGCCGACGCTCTACTCTTTCCGCCGCTGCCCCTACGCCATGCGCGCACGCATGGCGCTGCGTTACAGTTCAGTGGCGGTGGACATTGTCGAGGTCAGCCTTAAAGCCAAGCCGCCGCAGATGCTCGCGTTGTCGAGCAAAGGCACCGTGCCGGTGCTGAGCCTGGACGGTCGGGTGATCGAGGAAAGCCTGGAGATCATGCAATGGGCGCTGGAACAGAACGACCCGCAGGATTGGTTGCTCAAGGACGATCCTGCAGCGCAGCAACGTGGCGCGGCGCTGATCGAAGCAAACGATCAGACGTTCAAGCTGCACCTCAATCGCTACAAATACGCTGAACGCTACCCGGAACACCCCATGGAGCATTACCGCGCGGAAGGCGAAGTGTTTTTGCTCGAACTGGATGAGTTGCTGCAACAGCGAGTGTATCTGGTGGCCGATCATCTGAGCCTGGCAGATATCGCCCTGGCACCGTTCATACGCCAGTTCGCACATGTCGACCGCGAGTGGTTTGCGCAGACGCCGTATCGGCATCTTCAGGCCTGGTTGCAGGGGATTCTTGAGTCAGCGTTGTTCGCCGCCATCATGGCCAAACAACCAACCTGACTTCCTACGCCAACGCGCTGCACATTTTAAGCGCCGAGCAATCAACCTCAAACGGCCCCAGAACCACTGCTTTGGGTTTGGCCGGCGGATTACCCGCCAACAACCCCAGCGCCTTGGCGGTCTGGATGTTGTGGGCGATGTTGTGATTGCACTCGATGGCCCGTGCCAGCGAGCCCGCCGAGCCTTGGCCAATGCCGAGCAGTGAAGATCCATTGGTCAGGAATGCCAGGAAGGCGACGACCATCAGTTTGCGCCCTTTCATACCCCCACGGCTCCCGCGACATCGGAATGCTCAGCGCTGGCGTGCTGCACGTGCTCAAACTGGATGGCGGGATAAGCGACCTGAATCGGTGCTTGCGTGATGCGCTGCGACTGGGCCGAAAGACTGACCACCAGAACCATCGCCACGTATAAACCAATGGCGACGTACGCGCCGTGTTTGGCAGAAGAAAGGATTGTGCCGGCCATGGGATTCTCCGTGGGCATGTTTCAGTGCCCACAGGATCAATCAAACAACCGGCCATGAATAGCGACCTTTATGCATAGTAGCTATCAGTTTAATTGATCGAAAATCCGACGATTTTCAGTCCTGCAACACGCTCATCAAACGCTCGCGTGCGGCTTCAGGCTCGCCGTCAACCGGGCGGGCAGCCGAGAGAATCGGGGTGGAGTAGAGAAACAGCAGCACCACAGCCAGACGCATCGCCATGTCATCGATCCTTGGGAAAGATTGAGTCAATAAATTAGCGTCAAATTTAAACACATGGCCATGTGATATTACACGAGATATTTGTGCTGATTGAGGTGCGGAGTCGCAAATGCTTTATGCAGGAGCGACATCACACTGGTCTTTCCAGCGAAAGGATCGCTGATCGGATCAAGTGACTTCGCTCCTGCATAAAGTCGGCAGGGCTTGAATCTCAGTGTTGGATCTTGTGATCCAGCGCGGCATAGAAGTTGGCGCTTTGTTGCAGGTATTTCTGGGTGTAGCTGTGGGTGCCGGATTTTTTCGAGCTGATCTCAGTGTTGGCACTGGCTGGCAGAGCAACGCTGGCGGAGATAGCGGATGCGGCAATCACGGAGAAGAGATTGAAGTTCATGGCGGTAACCCTCGTAGATTCAGTTGGCTTGCTTGCCTGTTCAGGCCGTGAAGCAAACTTACGCCCGAGGGTTGGCGCTCTTGAAATCTTTTGTAGCAGTAGCGGATATCACTCAGATTAATAGAACCACGCAGGCCCCGGCACACGGGGCCTGCGGTTTATTGACGCAGGAAGAACTTGATGTCGCTGGGTGAGTCGAACGGCAGTTTTTGCACGGTTTTGCCCAGCAGGCCGGTCTTCACATCACGCGCGATGATGACGATCTGGTTGCTCTTCTGGTTGGCGACCAGCACGAACTTGCCGCTCGGGTCGAGGCTGAACTCACGCGGGTGATCACCCTCCACCGGACGGCGCTGAAGCTCCTTGAGCTCACCACTGGCCGGATCGATGGCGAACACCAGCAATTCGTTAGTGGTGCCACGGTTGCTGACGTAGAGGAACTTGCCATCCGACGAGGCATGCAGCGCAGCGGCGGCTTTCTGCGCCGCAGGTTTGCCGGCTGCCAAGTCGACCATCTGCCGCTGGGTCAGTTTGCCGGCCTGATAATCGAACACCGCGACTTGCGCGCTCATTTCCAGGGTCAGGTACGCGTGCTTACCGTCGGCACTGAACAGCAAATGCCGCGGCCCGCTGCCGGGCGGCAACTGAACCGAGGCTGGTGTGGCTGCGGTCAGCGGTAGCTCTGGATTGGCCTTGGGGTCATAGCGATAGACAAAGACCTTGTCGGCGCCCAGGTCATTGGCAAACACGTACTGACCGTCCGGCGAGGACACCGTCGAATGCACATGCGCCGACATCTGCCGCTCGGGATTGACCCGGCTCGGCTGATGGCTGCTCAGTTGCACCGGTGGCGCCAGCTTGCCATCGGCACTCACCGGCAATGCCGCCAGGCTGCCACCCGGGTCTTCGGCCACCGAGTAATTACTGACAAACAGGTACTTGCCGTCAGCGCTCAGGCTGGAATGGGTCGGCTCGTTGCCCAGGCTCTGCACCTGACTGATCAGGCTCAGCGCGTGGGTGTTCGGCTCGACAGCGAAGCTGCTGACGCGCCCTACCGGGTCGGTTTGACCCGGACCATTCTCGTTGACCACAAACAGTCGACGCTGATCGCTGGACAAGGTCAGCCACGACGGGTTGGCACTCTTGACCACCTGCAACGGCGTCGCGTCGAGTTGACCGCTCTGGCTATCGAATTTGAGTCGATAGATCCCCTGGCTCTGGCCTTGGGTGTAGGTGCCGATCAGCAACTGGAAGCTCTCGGCGGATGCGCTGGAAAGGCTCATTGCCCCGACACTGCCGGCCATCAGCAGCGGCCAGAGTTTACGCATCTTCATTGGTTTCTTCTTCGTCGTCGTTACCGCCGAACGCGTCCAGGCAGACCAGACGATGCTCGCCGGAATCACCGATGATCAGCCAACTCTGCAGGTCTTGATCGAAGGTCGCAGCCTTAACCTGAGCCGGGCTGAACTCCCAGTGCTTGGCCGCTCGGCCATCCATGCATTCGATGTGCAGATTGTCGTCTTCGTCGAGAGCGAATTCGAAGGCGTGAAAGCCGTCGATTTCGACCATGGTGCAGTGTTCGAGGGCGTTGAGAAGGGTTTCGGCAGTCATGGCAATCATGTCTTTCAGGGGAAAACAGCAATGATAGCGCATTGTTACCGCAAACCCTGTGGGAGCGAGCAGGCTCGCACACAGGGGGCGGTGTGAAATCCGAGAAATAAAAAAGCCGCAGCCCGAAGGTTGCGGCTTTGTTATTTTCAACCTCGATCAGTGAGCGAACAACGAGTTGCCCTTCTGTCCCGCGAGCTTCTCAGGCTTGATCAGGAAACGCGCCAGGGCCGGCAACAGCCACAGTGCACCGAACATGTTCCAGAGCAGCATGAAGGTCAGCATCAGGCCCATGTCGGCCTGGAACTTGATCGCCGAGAAGATCCAGGTGCACACGCCAATGGCCAGGCACAGACCGGTGAACAGCACCGCTTTACCGGTGGACTTCAGCGTCTGGTAGTACGCCTCTTGCAGCGGCAAGCCAGCACGCAGGAAGCTTTCGAGGCGGCTGTAAATGTAGATGCCGTAGTCCACGCCAATCCCTACCCCGAGCGCCACCACCGGCAAGGTCGCGACTTTCACGCCGATGCCCATGAACGCCATCAGCGCGTTGCCGAGCACCGAGGTCAGCACCAGCGGCAACACGATGCACAAGGTCGCCGCCCAGGAACGGAAGGTGATCATGCACATGGTCGCCACACAGATGTACACCAGCACCAGGATGGTCAGTTCCGATTCCTTGATCACCTCGTTGGTGGCCGCTTCGATCCCGGCGTTCCCGGCAGCCAGGATGAACTCCAGACCGTCCTTGTTGTTCTCCTTGGCGAAGTCCTGCACCGCATGCACTGCACGGTCGAGGGTTTCGGCCTTGTGGTCGTTGAGGAACACCAGCACCGGCGCCAACGAGCAGCTGTTGTTGTACAGGCCGTCGGCGCGGGCGATGGAGTTGTTCAGCACATCCGGGTTACGCGACAGGGTTTCCCACTTCAGGTTGCCCTCGTTCATGCCCTTGATCATCTGCTTGGAGACGGTCACCAGGGAAATCGCCGACTGCACGCCCTCGGTGTTCTGCATCTTCCACATCAGTTCATCGATCGGCGCCATGGCTTCGTAACGCGAACAGCCTTCCGCCTTGGTCTTGACCATCACTACCAGCACATCGGAGCTGGTGGAGTAGTTCTTGATGATGAAATTGTTGTCCTGGTTGTAGCGCGAGTCCGGACGCAGCTCTGGCGCACCTTGGTCGAGGTCGCCGATTTTCAGGTTCTGGCTGTACCAGAGGCCGCCACCGAAGGCGATCAGCGCCAGGAGAATAGAAACCGGGGCGACTTTCGAGCTGGCAAAATTCGACAGCAGACGCCAGAACCTATGCTCGCGGATTGCATCTTTCTTGCTGCGCTCGACGGCGCGCTTGCTGATGCCGACGTAGGATATCGCTACCGGTAGCAGGATCAGGTTGGTGAACACGATCACCGCCACGCCAATGGACGCGCCGATGGCCAGTTCACGAATCACCCCGATATCGATGATCAGCAAGGTAATGAAGCCCACCGCATCCGCGAGGATCGCAATCATCCCCGGCAGAAACAGCTGACGGAACGTGCGCCGGGCAGCAGTCAAGGCGTTGTCCGCATCGCTGGACTGCAAGGCAATCCCGTTGATCTTCTGTACACCGTGGGAAATACCAATGGCGAAGATCAGGAACGGCACCAGCATCGAGTACGGGTCCAGACCAAAGCCGAACGCGTGCATCAACCCGAGTTGCCAGACCACCGCCACCAAGGTAGTGCTCAACACTGCCACAGTGCTGCGCAGGCAGTTGGTGAACCACAGCAACAGGATCAGGGTGATGACGAACGCCACGCCGAAGAACATGACCACCATGATCAGGCCATCAATCAGGTCACCGACCTTCTTGGCAAAACCGACGATGTGAATCTGTACGTTGGGGTTCTGTTTTTCGAACTTGTCGCGGATCTTGTCTTCAAGTTCGTGGGAGAACTTCTGGTAGTCCAGCGCCAGCAACTTGCCCTGGTCCTGCGGGTCCGGGTAGGACTCCAGCAGCGGGATATCAACGATGCTCGACTTGAAATCGTTGGCCACCAACCGACCTACCTGACCGGATTTGAGCACGTTGTTGCGCAACTGATCGAGGCTGTCGGCGGAGCCGTTGTAGCTCTGCGGGATGACTTCACCGCCTGCAAAACCCTCCTCGGTCACTTCGGTCCAGCGCACGCTCGGACTCCACAGCGACTTCAGGCCGGAACGGTCGACACCGGAGATGTAGAACACCTCGTCGTTGATCTGGCGCAGGGTCTCCATGTACTCCCTGGAGAAGATGTCGCCATCGGTGGCTTCCACGGAAATACGCACGGTATTGCCAAGGTTGGCCAGGTCATTGCGGTGTTCAAGCATCTTCTCGATGAACGGATGCTTGAGCGGGATCATTTTTTCGAAGCTGGTAGACGGCCGGATCAGCGTCGCCTGCCAGAACAGGAAAATGCTGACCAACAGGCAGATAACGATCACTGCCGGACGGTTGTTGAAAATCAGGCGCTCGAGAAACGTCGCCTTGTCCTGATGATGACTGCTCATGGATGTCATAGCTCCGCCTTCTTATTATTTGCCCAGCTCGGCGCCGATTGGCGAAGTAGCGCGAACGCCGCCCTGTCCTACCAGAATCAAGTTGCCATTGCCCGCTGCCGTGACCGCCGAAACGGAAATGCGGTCGGGACGGTTGAATACGCTGAAGGTCACGCCGTCGTCACTGCTGCGCACCACGCTGCCGCCGTTGCCAACGATCACGATGCTGCCGTCGTCGAGCAAGGTCGCACCGGACAGACCGAACTCCAACGCGCCGCGCGCAGCCTTGAGCTCGACCTGCTCCCAAGTGCTGCCAAAGTCAGTTGAGCGGAACAGATTGCCGCGCAGACCGTAGGCCAGCAAAGTCGCCGGTTTGGCGGTGCCGATCACCCCAAACAGCGAACCCTGGTACGGACCTTTAAGGCGTTCCCAGGTTTGCCCCCAATCAGGGGAACGGAACATGCTGCCCTGCTCGCCCACGATGAACAGCCCGGAATCCTTTACCGCTGCGATCGCGTTGAGGTGGTATTGATCCGGGTTATCGAGGCGATCGCCGACATCTGCCCAGTTCTTTCCACCGTCAGTGGTTTCCAGCAGAGCGCCGTAAGCACCCACGGCAAAACCGCTGCTGACATCCTTGAACCAGACAGCCAGCAGCGGCGCTTCGCGCTTCAAGTCTTCGAATTGTTTGATCCAGGTAACGCCGCCGTCTTCACTGGCGAGAATTTGCGCGTCATGACCGACAGCCCAGCCGTGCTTGTCATCGACGAAATAGACCGCGGTCAGCAGTTGCCGACTGGGCACCTTGGCCTGGGTCCAGGTCTGGCCCTGGTCATCGGAATACAGAATATGGCCACGATCGCCGACCGCCACCAGGCGCTTGCCTGCATGCGCAACATCAAGCATCAGACCCTTGGCGGACTTAGCGGACTCAATCGAATAGACCGTATCGGACGCCGGTGCGTCAGCGGCCAAAACGGGTGCCGACAGCACGGCAGAACCCAACAGCGAGAGCGCTGTAGCCAGCAACGCGAATCTGCGTAGCGCTGGCGGGCGGCATAAACCCACACCCATGACAGGCTCACTCATAGACCTTTCCCCCATTATTATTGTTAGGTCATTCAACCTTTCAGGGCGCCGCAGGGTTGCTCGTAGCGATTGACGGTTTTTGGAGCATAGTCCTGAAACGCGCAATCTAGAGCCCCTTCGGAAGCTGGCCTATCCTATCCAGCTTTCGAAAGGTCTGACAATCAACGCCACGTTATCTTTTGTTAACTGGGGGGAATTACGGACGGTCGCTGAATGACCAGGCATTCGCAGGGATGATCAAAAACCAGCGATTGAGCGGAAATTTCCGACACAAAGGTTTGAGCTTTGGCTTTGGACTTTGATCTTGATCTTGATCCGGCTCTTGATCCACCCGCCCCTTCGGAAGGCCGAACGCAGGTG
This sequence comes from Pseudomonas helvetica, assembly GCF_039908645.1. Taxonomy (NCBI): domain Bacteria; kingdom Pseudomonadati; phylum Pseudomonadota; class Gammaproteobacteria; order Pseudomonadales; family Pseudomonadaceae; genus Pseudomonas; species Pseudomonas helvetica. The sequence goes on along the minus strand of NZ_CP150917.1, from coordinate 3,047,285 downwards.
TTCATCAGGGGGTGGGCGCGCAGCGCCGTACGGCGCAGCCGGACACATCGAGAGGAGGTCGTCGCGAAGCAGACCGTAGGCGATGCCCCCTGATGAATGCCGGAGCGAGGGAACGCCGAGCCTAGGCGAGGTGCCGTACGCTCGGGGCGAGACCTTTTGGTTACTTTTGAGGCGCTTGTCAAAAGTGACTCGCCGTAAGGGCGAAACCCTAAGCGGCCGTTACCGCAGAAATGGATATGTACACCTGCAAGAGATTGGTCGACTGTCAGGCCGCCATCGCGAGCAAGCTCGCTCCCGCAGGGTTCGAGTGAACACCTGCGGGAGCGGAGGTCAGGTCACGCCAGACTCTTGCTGACCACTTCAAACACATCGCTGGACAGCTGGCCCGAGCCGCGAATGCGCTCCAGCTCTGCCTTCATCAACGCCTGACGGGCGCTGTCGTATTTACGCCAGCGCGTCAACGGCGCCAATTGACGCGAAGCGATCTGCGGATTGAAGCCATTCAGCTCGATCACCAGATCCGCAAGGAAGCGATACCCCGAACCATCGGCCGCATGGAAGTTGATCAGGTTCTGCCCGGCAAACGCACCGACCAGCGCCCGCACCTTGTTCGGGTTCTTGATGTTGAACGCCGGGTGCTTCATCAACTGCTGAACCCGCTGCAAGCCACCCGGCAACGTGCTGCCGGCCTGAACGCTGAACCATTGGTCCATGACCAGCGGATTGTCCTTGAAGTGCTCGGCAAAACTGGCCAGTGCCTTGGACTTATCGGCCTCGAACGGTGAATTCACCAGCACCGCCAACGACGTCAGACGCTCGGTCATGTTGTCGCAGGCATCGAACTGCTCAAGGGCCGCTGCCAGCACTTCTGGCTTGCCACTGAGCATCAGGTAGGACAACGCAATGTTTTGCAGGCTACGACGGGCGAAGTGCTCGGCTTCGGCAACGTAAGCAGTTTGCTTCGACAGCTCGCGATTGGCCTGATAACGCAGCCACAGCGCGTCGAACAGGCTGTCCGCCAGTTGCTTGCGGGCGAATTCACGGGCTGCGTGAATCGCATCGACATCCGCCACTTCGCTGATTTCGGTCAGGTAGGCCTCGCTTGGCAGCGAGAGCATTTCGGCGACCATGGCCTGATCCAGGCTTTCGTCCGCCAGCACCGTGCGCAATGCGCTGATCAGTCGCTGATCGAGCACCAACGCCTGACCCGCTTGATGCTGAGCGATCAGTTCCTGCAGCACCTGCACCGACAATTGCTGGCCGGCTTCCCAACGGTTGAAACCGTCGCTGTCGTGTTGCATCAGGAACATCAGTTGATCGCGGTTGTACGGGAAGCTCAGTTTCACCGGCGCCGAGAAGCCGCGCAGCAACGAGGGCAACGGTTGTTCAGCGATGTCGACGAAGGTAAAAGTCTGCTCGGCCTCGGTTACCGACAGCACGCGGGAAGTCCCGTCAGCGGCCGCTTCACCGGCCAACCGAAGAGCGATCGCCGCACCTTTGCTGTCCAGCAGGCCCAGTTCGACCGGAATCACGAACGGCAGTTTTTCAACCTTGTCCGGGGTCGCCGGGCAGCTCTGGCGGAAGGTCAGGCTGTAGGTTTTCGCCGCCGCATCGTAAGACTCGCTCACCGCCAGACGCGGTGTACCGGCCTGGCTGTACCAGCGTTTGAACTGGGTCAGGTCGACGCCGTTGGCATCTTCCATGGCCTTGATGAAATCGTCGCAGGTGACCGCCTGGCCATCGTGACGTTCGAAATACAGGTCGCTGCCTTTACGGAAACCTTCGGAACCGAGCAAGGTGCGGATCATGCGCACCACTTCCGAACCTTTCTCGTAGACGGTCAAGGTGTAGAAGTTGGAAATCTCGATGAACGCATCCGGGCGTACCGCATGGGCCATCGGGCCGGCATCTTCGGCGAACTGGTGAGTGCGCAGGTACGCCACGTCCTCGATGCGCTTGACGGTGCGCGAGTGCATGTCGGCGGAGAACTCGGCATCACGGAACACCGTGAAACCTTCCTTCAGCGACAGCTGGAACCAGTCGCGGCAGGTCACGCGGTTGCCCGACCAGTTGTGGAAGTATTCGTGGGCCACCACCGCTTCAACCCGCTGGTGCGCGGCATCGGTCGCGGTTTCGGCACGAGCCAGCACGCAGCTGGAGTTGAAGATATTGAGGCCCTTGTTCTCCATGGCACCCATGTTGAAGTCGTTGACTGCAACGATCATGAAGATGTCCAGGTCGTACTCGCGACCATAGACTTCTTCGTCCCAGCGCATGGACTTCTTCAGGCTGTTCATGGCGTGCTGGCACTTGTCGATGTTTTCCGGCTCGACGTAAATGCGCAACGCCACACTGCGCTGGGTCATGGTGGTGAAGGTGTCTTCGACGCACCACAGGTCACCAGCCACCAGCGCGAACAGGTAGGCCGGCTTCATGAACGGATCTTCCCAGGTCGCCCAGTGCCGACCGTCTTCACCGGGACCGGAGGCAATCGGGTTGCCGTTGGACAGCAGCACCGGATAGCTGTGCTGCTCGGCGACCACCGTGGTGGTGAACTTGCTCATCACATCCGGGCGGTCGAGGTAATAGGTGATCTTGCGAAAGCCCTCGGCCTCGCACTGGGTGCAGAACATCCCACTGGACTTGTACAGGCCTTCCAGCGCGGTATTGGTTTCCGGGTGAATCCGCACGCTGGTATCGACCGTGAAGCTGGCGCTGGTCGGGTGCAGGGTCAGATGGTTGTCCGTCAGTTGATAGTCGCCGGCGCTCAGTTCAGCGTCGCCCAAGGCTACCGACAGCAGCTCGAGTTGCTGGCCATCCAGTACAAGCGGCGGCAGGCCCGGGCCACGGGCCGGATTGCGGCGCATCACCAGTTGCGCATGGACCAGGCTGTGGTCCTCGTACAACTCGAAGGTCAGGTGCGTCTCGTCGATCAGGTACTCGGGCGCCTGATAGTCCTTCAGGTAGATCATCTTCGGTTGTTCGGTGCGCATGCTGGAGTCCTTTTACTGATGCACGGCGAGCTGGTAGGCCGTGTATTTACGAATATTGATAACGCCGGTATCGAAGATCAGGTATTGACCCTTGATCCCCAACAGCGTGCCTTCGGCAATCGGGTTCTTGTCCAGATTGAAGCTGACGATCTTGGCCGGGTACTGTTCGACCGGGTAACGGATTTCAATCGGTTCGACATCAAATACCGGTTGAATCGCTTGCAGACCGAAGCGCTCCTGCAGTCCTTGCACGCCCTCGGCACAGCTTGCGAACAGTTGATCACGAATCTGTTTCAGGTCAACCGGTGCCGCATCACCCTTGAGCAAGGCGCGCCAGTTGGTCTTGTCGGCCACCTGACTGCGGAACAGGTCTTCGACGAAACCGGATTGCTGACGGGTCGACACGCGCATGATCGGCAATGCCTGGCTGGCACCCTGATCGAGCCAGCGGGTTGGCAGCTGTGTAGCGCGGGTGATCCCGACCTTGACGCCCGACGAGTTGGCCAGATACACCACGTGGTCGGTCATGCAGAACTGCTCGCCCCAGGCCGGCTCACGGCAAGTGCCGGCGTCATAGTGGCAACGCTCCGGACTCATGATGCAGACATCGCACTGCGCCAGTTTGGTCATGCACGGGTAGCAGTAACCCTGGCTGAAGCTGGTTTTGGTTTTGCGTCCGCAATGGATGCAGTGGATCGCACCCAGGTATTCCAGGCGAACCGTGCTGCCGATCATGGGATTGACCGGCACCTCGGTATCGCCCAGGCGAAAAGCGTATTGCACGGTCGACGCGTCGAGGCGCGCCGACATCTTGCTGATTGCACCGCGGCCGATCTCGATCAATGGATGGCATCCGACTTGAACAGGATATTCGGCACCGTAATCGACTTCGAACTGCATTCCTGCGGGCCCATGTAGCCGGTGCGTTGTTCCTCGGGCAGGTTCTGCACTTCCCAGGCGATCATCGCCTGCAACGACAGTTCGCGCTGCTCGGCAGTCAGTTTGCCGCCGTCGGACCACTTACCGATCTCTACCGCCAGTTTCAGGCTCTGGTAGATCTCTGGCGTGATGTTTTTGATCATTTCGTTAAAAGAGGACATCAGGTCTCCGCGCTCGTTATTCACAGCACAATTTAGACGGCAGTTTATTGGACAGAGAGTCTACGGCGACTGTACAAGCCGCCCAACAAACCGGTGAGGCATCCGACGAGTAACCCGCCGACGTGCGCCGCATTGGCAATTTCGCCGAAACCGATCATCGAGATCAGCCCCGACATACACAGCAGCAACCACACCAGCATCATCACCAATACCCCGCGAGGCAGGCGATATGCCGGGTTCGGCGACAGCAACTGGTAGATCCAGCAATGCCCGAGCAGGCCGTAAAGCACCCCGGACAGGCCGCCGAACAAGGTCGCGCCGCCGTAATAATATTGGGCGTAGTTCGACACCAGGCTGAACAGCAACGTCAGCCCCAACAGGTTGATACTGCCCTGACGCGACTCGATACGCCGCCCCAGCTCCCAGTACCACATGCCGTTCATGGCCAGGTGGAGAACGCCGAAGTGGATCAGCATTGGCGTCACCAGACGCCACCACTGCCCCGCTGCCAGACTGTCGGCCAACGGCGTGAAGTGGATGTACTCGCCCACCACCCGAAAATCGAGGAACGTCAGCCAGCGCATCGTGTCGAGGTTCTCGCCGAGCAATGTCACCGCGCCGACGATCATGCTCAGCAGCAGAATCAGCGCCGTCACCGGGCTGTGGCGCAGTTGCTCGACGAACCCTGGACGCTGGATATTCGCTTGTGCAGCCGGGATATCCAGTTGATGCTCGGGATCGCCCGCAGGAAACCGTTCGTACAGCGAGCGCACGTCTTCGCTGATCGCGTCCGGCACCCACAGCACCTGTTCACCGGCTTCTTCGCTGACCCGATGCGGCACGTGCATGCGTTGCAGCAATTTGACGAAACCACTCAGGTCCACCGCCAGCGGCAGACGTAAAACAGCCACAACACTCATCGCAATACCTCTGGCCGGTCAACATCGACCCAGACAAACTTGTGTGGATCGAGACGGGTTTCCTGATCCAGTCGATAGGCAACCAGCTTGCCGTACAACACCGCGCTGTAATCCAGGCAGGCCAGGTTCGGGCGGATCGGCGCCGGTTTGCCGCTGCGCCAGTAGTGCCCGACAAACAACAGCGGTTCGTCGATGCCGTAGCGCAACAGGTTATTTTTTTCTACCGGCGACAGCGGCGTGCGAGCCACGGACTCGGGCAAGGCATCTGGCTGGAACACAATATCGCCATAGGTTTGCGGGTTGTCTTCCCAGAACTTGGTGCGGAAGAACGAACGCGTCAGACCGTCGCCGCTGGTCATGGTCAAGCCGTGCGGCAGGCGCATGTCGGTGCCGCGCAGCAAGCGGTCGAAAGCCATGCAGGCGAAACTGCCGGAAACCGCCGCCGCCTGGACGAAGTGTTCATCGATGCAGCCATCGGCATACTGCGCACGCAGCACGTCGATCAGGCCACCGTCCCAGCAGGCGTGGACGACCCGGAAGCGTCCGGCGTCGACGAACAGTGGCATCTCGTAGAACCAGGCAAGAAAGTCGTGCCAGTCCGCCGGGTGATCGGCAAATTGAGTCAGGGTTTCGTCGAGCAGGCGCGCATGCCGAGGCGTGTGTTCACGCACATACTGCTTACCGCTGCCGGGCGGCGCCGGCGTGCTCCAGCCGAGTGCGTTGAATTCATGGTTGCCCATGATGCACAGCGCCTGACCGGCCTCGACCATGTCGTGAACGATGTGCAGCGCTTCGCGAATCCGCGGGCCGCGGTCGATGATGTCACCGAGAAACACGGCCATGCGTGACGGATGGCGCCAGACGCCAGCTTGCTTGTGATACCCGAGTCGGTCCAGCAAATGCTCAAGGGTATGAGCGCAACCGTGCACGTCACCGATCAGGTCGTAGCTACGCGCGGGATCGAGCATCAGTCGCCTCCACCGCCCAACCGGCTGCCCCAGCCCAGCTTGGTCCGGCAGACTTCGTAGTAGTTATGGTCCAGCGGATGAATCAGCCGCAGTTTCTGCGCCTTCTTGCTCACAGTGATGGTGTCACCGGGGGCGCAGGTGAAGTGGTTCTGCCCGTCACAGGAGACTTGCGGGTAAATCTGCATATCCTTCGACACGACGATTTTCAGCTCGCTATTGCCATCGACCACAATCGGCCTTCCTGACAAGGTATGGGGGTACATTGGCACAATCACAATGGCATCGAGCTTGGGATGCATGATCGGGCCGCCCGCCGAGAGCGCATAGGCCGTGGAACCGGTGGGTGTGGCGACGATCAGGCCGTCGGCTTTTTGGCTGCAAACAAACTGGCCGTCGATGTACAACTCGAACTCGATCATCCGCGTCGATTTGCCGGGGTGCAGCACCACGTCGTTCAGCGCATCGCCCTGGCCGATGGCTTCGGCGTGACGGCGAACTTCGGCCTGCAACAGGAAGCGGTTTTCGACCAGATAGTGCCCGTCGAGCACTTCGGCGACCTTGACTTCCAGCTCATCCGGGCGGATATCGGTCAGAAAGCCCAGGTTGCCACGGTTGATCCCCAGCACCGGAATATTGTGCCGTGCCAATGCCCGAGCGGCGCCCAGCAGGCTGCCGTCACCGCCCACCACAATCACCATGTCACAGACTTCGCCGAGCATCTTGCGCGATGAGGTTTGCAGGCCATGGCCTGGCAGGACTTCGGCGATGGTGTCCTCGAGAATCACGTGCAAGTGCCGGTCAAGCAGGAATCTTTTCAGTCGGCGAACGGTATCCAGCACCTGCGAACTGCCCAGGCGACCGATGATGCCGATATTACGAAATTGCTCCATGGGACTCCGAGGGTCTACGACGGCGAAAAACACGATTATGGGCGAAAGCGCGCCGCAGACAAAATCCTTTCAGCCGCGAACCAAAGCGCTATGCTCGCAAGATGACCTTATTTCCTGACTTGCTGGCTTTACCTCGTCAGTTGCGCCATCCCGAAGTGCGCGACCTGGCCTGGGTCATCCTCGCGCCACCGATGCTCTGCGAAACACCCTGGCCACAACGCCATCCACTGGCCGGCAGCGACTGGGTACAAGCCCCCGAACGACTGCAACACTGGTTGCTTCAGCTCGATCAGGACAGCCGCGAGCTGCAGCGCTGGCTGGCGCTCGGCCCGACTCGTCGCCTGGGCCTGTATTACGAACGCCTCTGGCAGTTTGCCGTGCAGCACGCGCCGGGCGTCGAGTTGATTGCCGCCAACCTGCCGATCCGCCGCGACGGCCACACGCTGGGCGAGCTGGACATGCTGCTGCGTGACCGCGACGGCGTGCATCACCTGGAATTGGCGATCAAATTGTATCTGGGCCCCCAGAACGGCGAAGGCCACGACACTGCCCAGTGGCTCGGACCGGGATGCCATGACCGACTGGACCGCAAGCTGGCGCACCTGACCCACCATCAACTGCCGATCTCCGCGCGCTCCGAAAGCCGCGATGCGTTGGCCGCGCTGGATATCCTGGGGTTCAGCGCACACTTATGGCTGGGTGGTTATCTGCTGTACCCATGGCCCGGCAAAACCCAGTCACCCGACTGTGCCCATCCGCAACACCTCAAAGGACGCTGGCTGCATCAGCGAGACTGGGCACACTTTATCGCCCAGAGCCCGCCCGGTCGCTGGCAACCCTTGCCACGGCACGCCTGGCTCGCGCCCGCCCATTATCTTGCCGAGCACACCTGGGAGCGCACGCAACTGGAGACCTGGCTGAGCGGGCTCGACCCTCAGGCACCTGCGCAGTTGCTGGTACGCCTGACTGAAAACGTCGACGGTGACTGGGAAGAAGCCGAACGGCTGTTTCTGGTGGCGGATCTGTGGCCGAACGTGCCGGGCCAGGGTTGAGCCTTGTGGCGTCTGGTCCGGCCCATCGCGAGCAGGCTCCCACACACTGGCCCCTAACCCTGTAGGAGCAAAGCTTGCTCGCGATGGCGATCTCAAGGACACCATCGCCGGCAAGCCGTGTTCCTGCAGGAAGCTATTTAGATGGACAGGCGCAACGCCAACGCCGCCAGGGTCACCAGCAACACCGGCACTGTCAGCACGATCCCGACCTTGAAGTAATACCCCCAGCCAATCTGAATATTCTTGCGCGCCAGCACGTGCAACCAAAGCAAGGTCGCCAGGCTACCGATCGGGGTGATTTTCGGCCCCAGGTCGCTGCCGATCACGTTGGCGTAGATCATTGCCTCTTTCACCACCCCGGTAGCCTGGCTGGCATCGATCGACAACGCACCGATCAGCACCGTCGGCAGGTTATTCATCATCGACGACAACAGCGCGGTCAGCAGCCCGGTGCCCATGGCGGCCCCCCACACGCCGTAGTCCGCGAACACGTCCAGCCAACCGGCCAGGTACGTGGTCAACCCGGCATTACGCAAGCCGTAAACCACCAGGTACATGCCCAAGGAGAAAATCACGATATGCCACGGTGCTTCTTTCATCACCTTGCGCGTGGAAATTTTGTGCCCACGGGCGGCAATCGCCAACAGCAATGCCGCGCATACCGCCGAGATCGCGCTGATGGGAATCCCCAGCGGCTCCAGGGCAAAACAGCCCAGCAGCAAAATCACCAGCACACACCAACCGGCAATGAACGTTGGCTTGTCGCGAATCGCGGTCTTCGGGTCTTCCAGTTGTTCCAGGTCGTAATCGGCAGGAACGTCGCGTCGGAAGAACCACAGCAACACCGCCAGCGTCGCCGCGACGGCCACCAGGTTGACCGGCACCATGACCGCTGCATAACGGTTGAACCCAATATGGAAGAAGTCCGCGGAGACGATGTTCACCAGGTTCGACACCACCAGCGGCAGGCTCGCGGTATCGGCGATAAACCCGGCGCCCATCACGAACGCCAGTGTCGCCGCCGGAGAAAATCGCAAGGCCAGCAGCATCGAAATGACGATGGGCGTGAGGATCAACGCCGCGCCATCATTGGCGAACAGCGCCGATACCAGCGCCCCGAGCAAAATCATGTAAGCGAATAGCTTGCGCCCGTTACCGTGCCCCCAGCGAGCCACGTGCAACGCCGCCCAGGCAAAGAAACCCGCTTCATCCAGCAACAGGCTGATGATGATCAGCGCCACAAACGTCCCGGTGGCGTTCCAGATGATGTCCCATACCAGCGGAATGTCGCTGACCTGGACCACCCCGCAGAGTAACGCCAAGACGGCGCCCAGCACCGCACTCCAGCCGACGCCGAGGCCTTTGGGTTGCCAGATCACCAGGGTAATGGTCTGGAGGAAAATCAACGACGCTACGAGCATGCGAAACAGCCTTGAAGAAGATGGAGGGGGAGAATCAGCAGCAACGGACCGGACGGTCGCCCATCGCCTGTAGTCGCGCGACATCAGCGCCAAGCCATGCACCGTTGGCTGCCAGCGCACCGTGCAACAACGTCATGACCCACGGGGATAATTGCGGGTGCAGGCGATAAAACACCCATTGCCCCTGACGACGGTCCGCCAGCAATCCATGGCTGCGCAATTGCGCCAGGTGACGGGAGATTTTCGGCTGGCTCAGGTCCAGCGCCGCCGTCAGCTCGCACACGCACAGCTCACCCTCTTTGGCGATGAGCAAAGCGATACGACTGCGGGTGTCATCGGCCAACGCCTTGAACACATCGACGGGATTGCAGGGATCGGACATGGAAGTGAATGCGCCTGAACAAACGAAGCGCGAATATATGGAATTTCGAATATAGGGTAAAGCGAATAAACCGCATTGCACGCAACCCGTAGAACCTCACAAACGGATCACATGCCCCTCGATCGGCGCGATCTGCCCATGAAACAGCCGCGAAATCACCGTTTGTGCCGCTTCAAGCCCATCACTCTCCACCACCCTGAGCAATGGATTGGCCGGTGCCATCACTCGCCGATAAAACTTCTGCCCGCCCTCACCGATGTACTCGATAAGCCGCTGCGCTCCCCATTCGGCGTTGCGTTTGCGAATCTGGATCGGTGCAAAGAAAAACGCCGGCTGCGGCCCTGTCATAGCGCTCAGTTGCGCCTCATCCGTGTTCTGGGTCGAACCTACAGCGCAGCTGTAAACCAATTGCCCGGCGAAATGCTGATGCACCTGATTGCGTAAATCCAGACGGCCAGAGAAATCCACGTACAAGGTCGGACGGTCAGCGGGCAACGACGCCAACTCGGCGTAGCCGAGCGTGCGCTCGTAACACCCGAGTTGTTCAACAAACGCCTGGTTCCCGGTCGATGTCAGCGCCACTCGCTCCAGATTCGACTGGTCCTCCAGGCAAATGGCAGTGCCGAAAGCGGTTTTGCTCGAAGCGCTGGAGAACACCACACGGGTGGTACCGAAGAACTGATTGTCCTGTAGGAAATCCGCCAACATCAATGACGTCAAAAACAGCGGGTTAAGCAGCATTTGCAGGTTTTCATTCGCAGGGATGTAGTACCGATCCCAACTGCAACGGGTGTACTGGTTGTAAACCGAATTCAGTGTTTGACGGTGCGGGGCGGCGTCATGAAAACCGCGCTCGGTCACCCGCTCTGGATGCACCCAGAGATGGCTGGCCAGTGGAAAGTACCCGTAAAAGCGCTCCCCGACCGCAATGCCTTCGACTGCGCAGGCAAGCACATCGGCAAAACCCCAGGCCGGGATATGGCCCCATTGCGCTTGCCCGGTCGGGAAAAACTCCCAGTAATGCATCAAGTCGCCATAGGCTGCGTAGGTAATGTTATTGCTGGTCAGCGCGCAGCGATCAATCTTCAGAATCACGTCACCAACCGACGGAATCAGGCTGCGCTGCTCACGCTCGATACGACTCTCGGCGATGGCGTTTTTACGGGTTATCAACCGTGTGACCGTGCCTTGGCTTTGCATCGTTCAGACTCCCTGTCGTGTCGCTGTCCACTATCCAATGGTTCGATCATCAGTCGACGGGCCAGCGCTTCCTTAGCGCAGCACTGGCCCCCGATCGATCAATCCTTTTTAAATTGCTCGACCCACTCGGCATAGGCGTTGATGAAACTCTGCAAAAACGGCCGGACCGAGTCGGACACCTTCCCCGACTCGTCGAACGCCGTACCGGCGTTGCTCAGGTAGGCTTCCGGTTGCTGCATGCAAGGCACATTGAGAAACACCATGGATTGACGCAAGTGATGGTTAGCACCGAAACCACCAATAGCGCCGGGGGATGCGCTGATCACCGCCCCCGGCTTACCGCCCCAGACACTCTTGCCATAAGGCCGGGAACCGACATCGATGGCGTTCTTCAGGGGGGCAGGCACCGAGCGGTTATATTCCGGTGTCACGAACAGCACCGCGTCGGATGAGCTCACCTGTTGACGGAAAGTGCTGTAGGCTGCCGGCGGTGTTACGTCGATGTCTTCGTTGTAGAGCGGCAGGTCGCCAATCTCGACGATGTTCAGCCTGAGGTTTGCCGGAGCCAGTTCAGCCAGCGCCAGCGCGACTTTGCGGTTGATCGACTGTTTTCTCAAGCTGCCAACCAGGACAGCAATCGTATAGACCTTGCTCATTGGGAATTCCCGACTATCTGGCTAAAGGAGCCTGTAGTTATAGATGATTCGGCAGCACTTAACGTGCTCCGAGTCTCGGAATAGCGGTTAAATACTATTTTTTTCCTGTAGGAAAACTTACCAAGCTTATCGACGGTCTACAGAACCGCAAATTGAGTGACTTATCTCCAGAGGTTCTAAGCAGATGGCAGCAGTACTCGTCGGACAATTCCATGCAAGAGACGCGGAAGGCCGTGTTTATTCAGTGCATGAGTTCCAGGAATCCACCCCGTCGCAGGACGGTATCGCCGGCCTTGCGCCTGTCACCACCTATAAGCTGGCGATTGGCGATCGCATCAACAAGCTCGATGACAACGAATTTGTATTGGTTCAATCGGGCGTTACCATCACCCGCGAGCCTGAATCAAGCGTCGCCTCATAAGCCTCCGTTATGAGCTGAAGTCATAGGCACGGACTTGGGTTAGGATTCAGTCACTGACCCCCTCACCTGCTGAACATGGACTTCACGCATGCGTTTACGTCATATCGAAGTGATCCAGGCGCTCCTGCAAACCGGTCATCTGGGCACCGCTGCCGAGATGCTGCAACTGCCGGTGGCCGGGGTCGAGGGGATTTTGCGCGAGGCCGAGGATCAACTCGGCTTCATGCTGTTTGCCAGCGTACGCGGGCGATTGCAGGCTACCCGTGAGGCGCGGGAGTTGCAGGTCGAGATTGCCCACGTCTACGAAGCGCTCGAACCGCTGCAGCGGCTGGCCAACAGCCTAAAACAATACCTGGCGCCGCCGTTGCGGATCATTTGCACGCCCCCCTTGGCGCAGCACTTGTTGCCACAGGGCATTGCCACCCTGCGTCGACGTTTTCCAGATGCGCCCTGCTCGCTGCTCAGCCAACCCACGCGTGACATCGTCAGAAGCCTGCTGCTGCGTGAAAGCGATCTCGGCTTGAGCCTGCACGATCCTGACCACCCCGACATTCAGTGCCAGATCATTGCCCAAGGCAAACTCCAGCTCCTGGCGCCTCATGGCTGGCTGCAACCCAAGCAAAAATACATTTCCGTGCAGGACCTGGCCGGCCAGTCGATGGTCGGGCTGGAAGGTCACGACCCGCTCAGCGTGATGTTCGAGAGCAAACTGCAGGCCTTGCGCCCGGCACCGGTGGTGCAAACCCGGGTTCAGACCCATCAGATGATGCGCAGCATGGTCGAGGCTGGCGAAGGCCTGGCCGTTGTCGATCCGTTTACTGCGATCGGCGCCAAGGCCAGCGGACTGGACGTTTGCCCCGTCTCGCCGGCCGTCCCGATCAGTCTTTACGCCTTGACCCTGAACAATGCCGAGATAGCGCCTGCGACCCAGGCGTTACTGGAGATTATCAAGGAACAAGCCGAGGCGATGCTGGCGAGCTGATCGGACTTTCCAACGGATTATCGAACAGCCGATACCAGAACAACGCCACCTCTGCGGTTTGCGGATCGATGCCACGATAACGCAGGTGATCGATGCCACCCATGACATAGCCGCAACGCTCGTACAGCCGACAGGCTCCCAGGTTGTTATTCTGGGTTTCCAGCATGATGCCCGGCAGCTTCTTCTTGCGGCTCCAGAACTGCGCGACATCCAGCAACGCCTTGGCCACCCCGTGGCGACGCGCCGGGGCGTGCACTGCCAGCTCGTCGATATGGGCAAAGCCGTTCCAGTTAGTGCTGATCACGATGTGCCCCACCGGGTGATCGTCGAGAAACGCCATGAAAATCGCACTGTCGACCGCGTTCCGGTAACTGGCGAACTCCTCCGGGTCGATGCCATAACACTTGCGGTAGGGCGTGATGGTTTCCAGCGACCACTGATCCACCGGTTTATCGAGCTCTGCGGCCGCGTAGGCCCGGACCTCAAAACTGAAGTCACTGCCCCAGATATACGCAGCGAATCCCTGATCGGCGACACGTACCGCTAAACCCGGATACTTGGGATTGATGACCGGCTGCATACTCGGAAAAGTCCTCAAATTTTTATGCAATCGACGGTGTAACACCGCCCATTGCCCTCGTCTTCATGCTGCAGGCCGTGCACATCGGCGACGAAGCCCGGGAAGCTGCTGTTGAATGTGCGGGCAAACGCCAGGTAATCGATGATCGAGCGCGTCGATTCGGTAAAACGTTCGCCGGGCATGATCAGCGGAATCCCCGGCGGATATGGCACCAGCATTACCGCAGCGATTCGCCCCTGCAAATTGTCGATTGACACCGCCTCGACCTCACCACGGACCAATTGATCGTAGGCGTCGGCCGGTTTCATCGCGATTTCCGGGAGTACCGTGTACATCCGTTTAAGGTGCTTGGCGGTGGCATTGCTGCGGTAGCAGGCGTGCAATTGATCGCACAGGTCGCGCAGCCCCATGCCCTGGTAACGCGCCACGTCTCGTTGCGCGACACACGGCAGGCACGTCGCCAGGCTGACGTTGGCGTCGTAGCTGCGTTTGAATTCGAGCAACTCGGTGAGCAAGGTGCTCCATTTACCCTTGGTAATGCCCATGGAAAACAGCACCAGGAATGAATACAGACCGGTTTTTTCAACCACCAGCCCGCGCTCCCAGAGGAACTTGCTGACCACTGCCGCCGGAATCCCCCGCTCGCTCAGCGCGCCACCGGCCGTCAGGCCGGGCATCACCAGCGTCACTTTGATCGGGTCCAGCAGCACGTAATCTTCGGCAATGTCGCCAAAGCCGTGCCAGTCGGCTTCGGGCTGCAACAGCCAGTCGGAGGTGGTGACCTTGTCTATACCCTCCACCAGCGGTGGCTGCCAGATCGAGAACCACCAGTCGTCGGTGGCGATGTGCTGGCGCAGGTTGGCCAGCGCCCGGCGAAAACTCAGGGCTTCATCGAACATTTCCTGCAACAGCGAACGGCCGGCCGGGCCTTCCATCATCGCCGACGCCACGTCCAGCGAGGCGATGATGCTGTATTGCGGCGAGGTGGAGATGTGCATCATGAACGCTTCATTGAAACGGTCGCGGTCCAGTTGCCGAGCGCCGCCATCCTGCACGTGGATCATCGACGCCTGGCTGAAGGCCGCCAGCAGTTTGTGGGTGGAATGGGTGGTGAACACCAGCGGGCTGTCGTCAGTGCGCGAAGTGCCCATGCCATAACGCCCGGCAAAGAACTCGTGAAACGCCGCATAGGCGTACCAGGCTTCGTCGAAGTGCAAGACTTCGACGCTGTTGCCCAATGTTTGCTTGATCAGCTCGGCGTTGTAACAGAGGCCGTCGTACGTCGAGTTGGTCACCACCGCCAGCTTGACCTTGGGCGTTCGGCCCTTGGTCAACGGGCTCGCATCGATCTTGGCCTGGATCGATTCACGGCTGAACTCGCTCAGTGGAATCGGCCCGATGATCCCCAGTTCATTGCGCTCCGGACACAGGTACAAAGGGATCGCCCCGGTCATGATGATCGAGTGCAACACCGATTTGTGGCAGTTGCGGTCCACCAGCACCAGGTCGTCACGCGCGACCATGGCTTGCCAGACAATCTTGTTGGCCGTCGAGGTGCCATTGATCACGAAAAACGTGTGATCGGCGCCAAAATTACGTGCTGCACGGGCCTCGGCTTCCGCCAGTGGCCCGGTGTGGTCGAGCAACGAGCCGAGTTCCGGCACCGAGACCGACAGGTCCGAACGCAGGGTATTTTCCCCAAAAAACTGGTGGAACGCCTGCCCTACCGGGCTTTTGTGATAAGCCACACCCCCACCATGCCCTGGGGTGTGCCAGGAGTAGTTGGAGTCGGCGGTGTGTTGCACCAAGGCCTTGAAAAACGGTGGCAGCAAGCCATCGAGGTAGCTGCGCGCCGCCCGGGCGACCTGGCGCGCCAGAAACGGCACGGTGTCTTCGAACAAATAAAGGATGCCGCGCAACTGGTTCAGTTCGCTCATG
The DNA here is from genome assembly GCF_039908645.1 of Pseudomonas helvetica. Lineage (NCBI taxonomy): Bacteria > Pseudomonadati > Pseudomonadota > Gammaproteobacteria > Pseudomonadales > Pseudomonadaceae > Pseudomonas > Pseudomonas helvetica. The sequence continues at coordinate 3,031,782 of NZ_CP150917.1, read as the reverse complement.
GCATCGGCCGGGGCGTTTTCCAGGGTGACTTGCTCGCCCAGGGCGAAGATCGGCAAATTCGGCGCACGGGCGCGGGCCACACGAATCAATTCGGCCATGTTCTGTAAAAGGTGGATGTTTTCCCCGGCGCCTTCGGCGGCAATCAACATGCACGCGAGGCCGTGGTGAGTCGAAGCGACCAGTCGGCCTTCGGTGTAATCCACCGCCGAAAGGACGCTGAAACCTTCCTGTGAAAGCTCCGTGGCGATGCCGCGCACGCGATCACCGGCGACCGTATCGGCCTTGATGTCGCGGTGAACAATTAGGACCGGGAACTTCAAGTCTTTATACATGGGGCTCGGCGTCCTGAGGCAGCAGACCGTAGTCTGCCAATACACTCAGGGTAGAGGGTTGCGGCCCGTGTGGCGAGCGGATGCCCCAAAACAGGTCACGCCCCATCCGATACTGTGGCGAGGGGACTTGCCCTGATGCCCGTCAGTTAAGGAAAAACTCGCCGAGCACATACCTTGTGGCGAGGGAGCTTGCTCCCGCTCGGCCGCGAAGCGGTCGTAATCCGGCAATCGCATTCCATCTGGATACTCGCGGTGGCTGATTTTAGGGTCGCTTCGCGACCCAGCGGGAGCAAGCTCCCTCGCCACAGGAGGCAGACCCATTCACGCTTGGTGGTTATGCTTGTGCCTCGGCCTCGGCCAGTTGGGTCCAGAGCGCCGGGGCACCGGCAGACTTGGCGATCACTTCAAGGCGCGAGGCGTGCTCGGCCAGCTCCGCTTCACTGGCGCGGATAATCCGTGCCGGCGTGCGATCCGCTGGCAGACGACGGATCTCGCTCGCCTGATTGCCCGAGCCCTCACCCGAACCGTTGCCGTCAGTCGCGTTACCGGCCAGCGACAGGCTGGTCTGGCCGCCGGTCATGGTCAGGTAAACGTCAGCGAGAATCTCGGAGTCGAGCAAGGCGCCGTGCAGCTCACGGCCGGAGTTGTCGACGCCATAGCGTTTGCACAAGGCATCGAGGCTGTTGCGCTGCCCCGGGTGACGCTCACGCGCCATCATCAGGGTATCGAGGATCGAGCAATGCTGGGTGATATCAGCCCGATCCTGCTGGCCCATCAGCGCGAATTCGTTGTTGATGAAGCCAACGTCGAACGCCGCGTTATGGATGATCAGCTGCGCGCCCTTGATGAACTCGAAGAACTCATCGGCCACTTCAGCGAAACGCGGCTTGCCTACCAGAAACTCGTTGGTGATGCCGTGGACGCCAATCGCGCCCTCGTCACTTTCCCGGTCTGGTTGCAAATAAACGTGGAAATGCCGGCCCGTCAGGCGTCGACCGATCAACTCGACGCAACCGATCTCGATAATCCGGTGGCCGTCGGTCACCGGCATACCGGTGGTTTCGGTGTCGAGCACCACCATCCTCTGAGCCATCGTTGTTCACCCCTTTTGCGTAGCGTTTACATAGGGGCGCGATGTTAACACAGAGCTTGAAAGGGCTCAGCCCAACCCGGTGGGAGCTCAGCCCTGATCACCGCCGCCGACCGGCATCACCAGCCCGGTGATATAGGCCGCGTCGTCAGAGGCCAGAAACAGGATCGCCCCGACTTGCTCGTCAATCGTGCCGTAGCGTTTCATCAGGCTGCTGTCGACGGTTTGATCGACAATCTGCTGATACCAGACCTTCTCCTGCGGGCTCTGCTCGGCACTGTTGCGCGGAATCCGCCGTGGTGGCGCTTCGGTGCCGCCCGGCGCGGTGGCATTGACCCGCACGCCCCGCTCGGCGGTTTCAAACGCCAGGCACGCGGTGAGCGCATTGACCCCGCCCTTGGCTGCGCCGTAAGGCACACGATTGACCCCGCGCGTGGCAACCGATGACACGTTGACGATGGCGCCGCTGCCCTGCTCCAGCATGAACGGCAATGCGGCATGGCAGCACCACAGTGTCGGAAACAGCGAACGGCGGACTTCCGCTTCGATCTGATGCTCTTCGTAATGCTCGAAAGGCTTGGCCCAGATGGTCCCGCCGACATTGTTGACCAATATATCCAGACGGCCGAAACGCTCGATGGCCGCCGTCATCACGCGCTGGCACTCGGCGTACTGTTCGAGGTCGGCGGTGAGGATCAGCACTTCACTGGTTTGACCCAGCTGCTCTTGCAGCTCAAACACCAGTTCGGAACGGTCGACCAGAATCAGCCGCGCACCTTCGGCGGCCATACGCTCGGCGACGCGGCGGCCAATCCCTTGGGCCGCGCCGGTAATCAGCGCGACTTTTTCATGAAATCTGTTCATCAAACCCTCCCGCGCTTACGCAGCACTGGCCGCGAATTTTTCGTAGTAGAAATTTTTCGGTGAGACGCCCTGCTCGCGGATGAACTGGCTCACGGCCTCAACCATCGGCGGCGGGCCGCAGAGGTAGACGTCGACATCACCGTCGTTCAAGTGTTTGGGCTCGATGTGCTGGGTCACATAACCCTTGAGCGGGTGCGCGCTTTGCGGGTTGGCCACGCAGGCGCTGAAACTGAAGTTCGGGATCCGTGCGGCCAAGGCTTGCAGCCGGTCCAGTTCCACCAGGTCAAAGTCGTTGGTCACGCCGTAGATCAAGTGCAACGGATACTCACTGCCCTGCTCGGCAATTTTCTCCAGCATGGCGGTGAACGGCGCCAGCCCCGTGCCGCCGGCCAGCAACAGCAACGGACGCTGAATGTCGCGCAGGTAAAAGCTGCCCAACGGCCCGGCCAGGCTCATGCTGTCACCGGCCTTGGCGATACCGGTGAGGAAGCTGCTCATCAACCCGCCGGGCACGTTGCGGATCAGGAAGCTGACTTCACCGTCACGTTGCAACGAGCTGAACGAATAGGCACGAGTCTGCTCACTGCCGGGAATGCCTAGGTTGACATATTGCCCCGGCAGGAACGCCAGTTTGCTCAGGGCTTCACCCTTGATCGACAGCGCAATCGTGCTGTCGGACAGCTGACGCACCTGGCTGATGGCCGCGCTGTAGTGGGCCTTTTGCGTGCGGCAGACGTCCGAGGACACCGGCACGCGCACCACGCAGTCGCTGAGAGCGCGCATCTGGCAGGTCAGCACAAAGCCTTTTTCGGCCTCGTCGCTGCTCAGGGCGTCTTCGATGTACTCCTCGCCCAGATCGTAACGCCCGGCCTCGGCAAAGCATTTGCAGGTGCCGCAGGCGCCGTCGCGGCAATCCAGAGGGATGTTGATGCCCTGGCGATATGCGGCGTCGGCTACGGTTTCGCCGGGATTGGCGTCAACGAAACGGGTGACACCGTCTTCAAAATTGAGTGCGATGGAATGAGTCATGACGGCTGCCTCACAGGTGGTAGACATCGATGACCTGACGAACGTAATCGTTCTTCAGGATCACTTTCTTGGCCTTGATCAGCGGGCTGTCGCCACGCACGTCGAGGGTGTAGAAGCTGCTGCCGAAATAGCTGTCGACGGTCTTGTAGCGAAAGCTCAGGGTGTGCCAGTTGAAGCGCACCTTGCACAGCCCGTCGGCCTGTTCGAGCAGCTCGATGTTGCTGATGTTGTGCGAGGTCCGGGTGTCCGGCACGCTGGCACTGGAACGCTCGGTCTTGATCCGGAAGATGCGGTCTTCCAGGCCCGTGCGGTTGCCGTACCAGATCAGCGAGATTTCCCGTTGCGGGTCTTCGGTCAACTCGTCGTTGTCGTCCCAGGACGGCATCCAGAAGGACGCATCGGCGGCATACAGTTCCAGCCAGTTGTCCCATTCCTTGTCATCGAGGTAGCGCGCTTCGCGGTAGAGAAAATCGCGCACGGCGTCGTAAGTGATGCTCATGACAGCGCCTCCACCTTGATCAATTCCGACTGTTCTTCGCTCAAGGCCTTGAGCATGGTTTCCTGCCAGTACTTGTGTTGCAGCACAAACAGGCCTTCGTCTTCGGTACGCACACCGCTGAGCAACGGGTGCAGGTCGATTTCCCTGGCCGCCTCATCGGCACCTTCAACCCAGTGCTCGGCGCCACGGGACATGTCGTTCCAGGTGGTGACGCTGCCCTGGTAGCCGGTCTGGCAGGAGCGAAACTCTTCGAGGTCGTCCGGCGTCGCCATGCCGCTGACGTTGAAAAAGTCTTCGTACTGACGAATCCGGCTTGAACGCGCGCTGTCGCTTTCGCCTTTGGGAGCGATGCAGTAAATGGTGATTTCGGTGCGGTTGACCGAGATCGGCCGGGCGATGCGGATCTGTGAACTGAACTGATCCATCAGGTACACGTTGGGGTACAGGCAGAGGTTGCGCGAGTTCTCGATCATCCAGTCGGCGCGGGCCTGGCCAAAGTCCTTGGCGAGCTCGTCGCGGCGCTCGTACAGCGGCCGGTCTTCCGGGTTCGACCAACGGGTCCAGAGCAGCATGTGGCCCTTGTCAAAGGAGTAGAAACCGCCGCCCTGCTTGGCCCAGGTGCCGGCGCTCATGGTCGGGTTCTCGTCACCGCATTCGCGCTGTTTGCGCTGGTTCTGGGTGGCGGCATAGTTCCAGTGCACGGAACTGACGTGATAGCCGTCGGCACCGTTCTCGGCAGTGAGTTTCCAGTTGCCTTCGTAGATATAGCTGGATGAACCACGCAGTACTTCAAGGCCATCGGCGGATTGATCGACGATCATGTCGATGATCTTCGCCGACTCGCCCAGATGCTCGACCAACGGCACCACATCGGCCTTGAGGCTGCCGAACAGAAAGCCACGATAGGACTCGAAGCGCGCAACTTTGGTCAGGTCGTGGGAGCCTTCGCAGTTGAAGCTCGCCGGGTAGCCGGCCGCCGCCGGGTCCTTGACCTTGAGCAGCTTGCCGGAGTTGTTGAAGGTCCAGCCGTGAAACGGGCAGGTGTAGGAAGACTTGTTGCCGGTCTTGTGTCGGCAGAGCATCGCGCCACGGTGGCTGCAGGCGTTGATGAACGCGTTGAGCTCGCCGTCCTTGTTGCGCGCAATGAAGATCGACTGCCGGCCCATGGTGGTGGTGTAGAAATCATTCTTGTTCGGAATCTGGCTCTCGTGGGCGAGGTACAGCCAGTTGCCTTCGAAGATGTGCTGCATCTCGAGATCGAACAAGCGTGGGTCGGTAAACATCTCCCGCTTGCAGCGGTAGATACCCTGGTCTTTGTCTTCTTCAAGCAGGGAGTGAAGGTATTCGGGTCGCAGGGACATGGCCGCCGCCTCCATTGTTTTTATTCAGGCAGGCTCATGCTAGGGCGGGCGACTACTGGGCAATATCCGCTGGGTGCAGACCTTTATCCGTTTTGTGCAAAGGAAGACTGACGCAAACCCTGTAGCAACTGGCGAAGCCTGCGTTCGGTGCGGGCCGCGTTCGGACGTAGCCGTCGTAAACCCTGCATACGCGGTTTATCTGAAAGACCGGAGCAGCTGATTTCACGACGGCTGCACCGCCGAACGCAGGCTTCGCCAGCTGCTACAAGGGTGGTGGTGTCGGGTATCAGTGACGGCGCTTGAGGGTGTCCGACGGCAATTCGCCGAACTGCTTGCGGTAGCTTTCGGAGAATCGTCCCAGGTGCAGGAAGCCGTAATCCATGGCCAGTTCGGTCACGTTACGTACTGTGCAGGTCGGGTCGCTGAGACAGGCGTTGACCCGCTCGAGCTTCTTCTGCCGGATATAGTTTTTCGGGGTGGTCGCCGCATTGCGCTCGAACAAGCCATACAACGAACGCAGGCTCATCTGTGCCTGACGCGCCAGTTCTTCGCTGCAAATGTCCTGCTTGAGGTTGCGTTCGATGTAGTCGGCGATCAACTCGAAGTTCGCTGACTGCGAACCGAGACCGAGGCGCCTGACGTTGGTTTTCATCAGGCTGAGCATCTTGCTCACGACAATCTGCGCGTAATGTTCCTGAACACGGGGCATGCGCTCGGTCGCTTCAGCCTCCTGGCAAACCATGCCCAGCAGATTGACGAAACCTTCAAGCTCATCCAGCTGGTAGCGGTTCTCGAGAAACCGCACGCCCTGCCCCGGGTGCAACCAGCGTTGCTCCTGGCACACCGACTCCAGCAGGCTGGCGGGCATTTTCACGATGAATTTTTCGCAGTCGTCGGAATACGTCAGGTCCACCGGATCGTCCGGATTGATCAGCAACAGCTCACCGGGCGCAAAATAGTGTTCCTGCCGATGACCACGCCACAGGCAGTTTCCGCGTAGCAGCACTTGCAGGTGATAGATGGTTTCGAGCGCCGGCGAAGTCACCCGAACACTGCCGCCATAGCTGATTCGGCACAGGTCGAGACTGGCGAATTTGCTGTGATTGAGACTGGCCTGAGGGCTGCCACTTCCGGGCAAGCGGATACAATGGTTGCCCACGTGCTGATTGACGTAGCCCGACACCGCATAGGGATCGGCCTGCTCAAACACTCTGCTGCGCTCACTCAATAGATGCGCTTGCATAACCGCTCACTCTGGTTGTGATTATCGGCTGCGGTGCGGGTGCTCTTGGGCACGCACCCCGGAAAATCGGGCCTGACCATTCTATGCGAGCCGCCGCAAAGCGGAAGGCCACGAGATAAACGGTCTGTTATCCCGTGGCCTGGGCCAGCGCTGATCAGTCTTCCAGTGCGCGCACTCGCTCGTGACGGTGTTGCTCTTCTGGTTGCGCAGACGACTGCAGGGTGAAATCGAATTCGATCTCGGCAAAGCGGCCGCTGACACCATGCTCACGTGCACGCTGCTGATCGTCACTGAAGGTGATTTTGGCGATCAGTTCGTCGCGGGTGGCGTAGGCAAAATCGTCGTGCAGGTACTTGTCACCGTCCAGGTTGATCTGGGTGGTCAGGTGGCGATGGTCATCCGCCGAGATGAAGAAGTGGATGTGCGCCGGGCGCTGGCCATGACGACCCAGTTGATTAAGCAGCTGCTGGGTCGGACCGTCCGGTGGGCAACCGTAGCCCGACGGCACGATGCTGCGGAAGCGATAGCGACCTTCGGCATCGGTGACGATCCGCCGACGCAGGTTGAACTCGGACTGGCTGCCATCGAAGTACGAATAGGTGCCGCCGGTATTGGCGTGCCAGACATCCACCACGGCGCCGGCCAGCGGCTTGCCATCGGTATTCTTGACCTGACCCTGCATGAACAGCACCACGCCCGGATCAACGCCGTCGTCCAGCCGCGCTTCGCCGTTGGACAGCGGTGCGCCGGCGACATACAGCGGGCCTTCGATGGTGCGCGGGGTGCCACCGGTTTTACCGGCCTGCGCGTCTTCGGCATCCATCAACAGGTCGAGGTAGTGTTCCAGGCCCAAGCCGGCAACCAACAGGCCCGCCTCTTGGCGCGCGCCCAGTTCGTTCAGGTAGTTGACGGCTTTCCAGAACTCTTCCGGGGTCACTTCGAGGTCTTCGATGATGTTCACCGAGTCACGCAGGATGCGGTAGATCAGCGCTTTGGCGCGCGGGTTGCCAGCGTCGTTGAGCAGGCCACTGGCTTCTTCGAGAAACTTCTGGGCGCTGGCAGTGTGGGAAATTTTGGCGTTCATGATTAATCCTCATCTTGTATTTATTAGAGTACAGAACTGGCAGGCAACGGCTCAGCGATCATCCTCATGAATAGAGGAAGGATGCCTGCACATCGCGTTCACTTCGATAGCCATGTAGGGGTAAAGCGGCAGTTGCATCAACAGGTCGTGCAATTCCTGCACGCTGTCGACATCGAACACGCTGTAGTTGGCGTAAAGCCCGGCGATGCGCCACAAATGGCGCCACTTGCCCTGCTGTTGCAGGCGCTGGGCCAGGGCCTTTTCGTCGGACTTGAGCCGAGCGGCGCGCTCCGGGTCCATATCGACCGGCAGGTTCACGGTCATCTTTACGTGAAACAACATGCTGTTCTCCTCAGGCGGAATGAATGGCAGTGGAGGTTTTGTCGCGGCGGAAAAACGCCAGCCGCTCTTCGTCCAGGCTCAGGCCAAGGCCGGGTGCCTGCGAAACATGCAAATGGAAATCGCGGTAAACCGGCGGCTCGCTGAGGATGTCTTCGGTCAGCAACAGCGGGCCGAACAGCTCGGTGTCCCAACTCAGCTCGTTCAACGTGAGGAAGGCATGGGCCGAGGCCAGCGTGCCGATCCCGCCCTCAAGCATGGTGCCGCCGTACAGGCCGATACCTGCCGCTTCGGCAATCGCCGCGGTGCGCAGCACTGCACGGGGGCCGCCGTTCTTGGCGATTTTCAGTGCGAACACCGAGGCCGCGCCTTCGCGTGCCAGGTTGAACGCATCTTCCACGCACTCGATCGACTCGTCCGCCATGATCGGCGCCGGGCTCATGGCGTTCAGGCGCACCATGCCAGCACGGTTGTTGCGCGAAATCGGCTGTTCGATCAGGTCGATGCCGTTGCCGCCGAGAATCCTGCAAGCCCGCAGTGCGACCGCTTCATCCCACGCCTGATTAACGTCAACGCGCACGCTGGCGCGGTCACCCAAGGCTTTTTTGATCGCAATGACGTGAGCCAGGTCGCGGTCGACTTCGCCGGCACCGATCTTCAACTTGAAGATCCGGTGGCGACGCAGATCGAGCATCTGCTCGGCTTCGGCGATGTCCTTGGCGGTATCACCGCTGGCCAGCGTCCAGGCCACTGGCAGCGAGTCGCGAACACGGCCACCGAGCAACTCACTGACCGGCAGCCCAAGGCGTTTACCGTGAGCATCAAGCAAAGCAGTTTCGATGCCGGATTTAGCAAAGGTATTGCCGCGAATACTGCGCTCCAGGCGCAACATCGCCGCATTGATGTTACAAGCATCCTGCCCCAGCAGCAGCGGCGCAAAGTGCTGGTCGATGTTGGTCTTGATGCTGTCCGGGCTTTCATTACCGTAGGCCAGGCCACCGATGGTGGTCGATTCGCCGATGCCTTCGATACCGTCGGCGCAACGTACGCGGATGATCACCAGCGTCTGATTCTGCATGGTGTGCATCGCCAGCTTGTGCGGGCGGATAGTCGGCAGATCGACGATGATCGTCTCGATCGATTCAATGGCAGAAGAAAGCATGTCGATACCCGTCAGGTTCTTGAAGTTCTGTGACGGATTCTCGTACGGCTTTTTTCAAGGTTCCAATATAGAATTGGTCTGGATCGATACCTTAAAGGTATTCACCATCGCCGACTGTGGAGGGCTCATGGAGCTGCGTCATCTGCGTTACTTCCAGGTGCTGGGTCAAACCCTGAATTTCACCCGCGCCGCCGAACGCCTGCACATCGCCCAGCCACCGTTGAGCCGGCAAATCCAGCAACTGGAAGATGAACTTGGGGTGGTGTTGCTGGAACGCGGCAGGCCATTGCGTCTGACCGAAGCCGGGCGTTTTTTCCTTGAGCACTCCAGCGCCCTGCTTGAGCAATTGAGCAAGGTCTGCGACAACACCCGACGTATCGGCCTGGGCGAAAAGACCTGGCTGGGTATCGGCTTTGCCCCGTCGACCCTGTATGGCGTGTTGCCCGAACTGATTCGTCGACTGCGCAGCAACGAGTCGCTGGAACTGGAGCTCGGCCTGTCGGAAATGACCACGCTGCAACAGGTGCAAGCGCTCAAGGCCGGACGTATCGACGTTGGCTTCGGGCGGATTCGTATCGATGACCCGGCAATCATTCAAACCGTATTGAATGAAGACCGTCTGGTGGCTGCCCTGCCCGCTGGTCATCCACTCCTGGCCGGCCCCATCAGTCTCACCGAGTTGGCCAATGAACCGTTTGTGCTGTATCCCGGTAATCCCCGCCCCAGCTATGCCGACCATGTGATCGCACTGTTCGAGTCCTACGGGGTGAGCATCAAGGTCGCGCAATGGACCAACGAGCTGCAAACCGCCATTGGCCTGGTGGGCGCCGGTATCGGCGTCACGCTGGTGCCGGCCTCGGTACAGTTGCTGCATCGCGACGACATTGGTTTCACGCCGGTACTGGAAACCAATGCCACCTCGCCGATCATCCTGAGCCGACGCGTCGGCGATGTCTCACCGGGATTGAATCATTGCCTGAAAATGATCGAAGCGTTGCGACTGCGCAAGCCGGTGTAACGGCCTTGCGCAGTTTTTAACAATCATTCGCAAAGCTCATAAAGATGGCTGAGCGGCCCCCCTGTTAGCGTGCGCCCCGAGTATTTCCCACAGGAATCGCGCACGTCATGACGACAACCTCCACCCTTATAACCCTGCTGATTGTCGGCAGCCTGTTCAGCACAGCGGTGCGAGCCACCAGTTTTGTGATGAGCACCGATATCACCCTGAGCATGAGCATGAGTCCCACCAAAGGTACCAGCAGCTCATTCAAGGATGACAAGATCGTGCTGGCTGCAAAATCCGATGCGGCGGCGTTTGTCGCCAGTCGTGGCGACATTCGCGGCGTTCAGCTGGAGGCAGCTTTTGAACGGATCCGTAGCATGCTCGCCGGTCAGGTCTACTCGGATGAGCAACTGGCCGCGGCGATTCTGGTGCTGTGATTTGAGGCGTCAGTCCTGCTTGTAACCCCGGACGTCGTCGACACCACGGTTGGCCAACTGGTCGGCGCGTTCGTTACCGGGATGCCCGACGTGGCCACGCACCCACTTCCAGGTAACGTTGTGGCGGTTGACCTGCTCGTCGAGCTGCTTCCACAGATCAGCGTTCTTCACTGGCTCTTTCGCCGCAGTTTTCCAGCCGCGCTTCTTCCAGTTGACCATCCATTCGTTGATGCCTTTCATCACGTATTGCGAGTCGGTGACCAGCAATACGTCGCAAGAACGCTTGAGCTCTTCAAGGCCACGAATGGCGCCCATCAGTTCCATACGGTTATTGGTGGTATTGGCTTCGCCGCCCCAGAGTTCCTTTTCAACGCCCTTGCACACCAGCAGTGCGCCCCAGCCGCCGGGGCCAGGATTGCCCTTGCAGGCGCCGTCGGTGAAGAGTTCTACGCTATCGCTCATGCCAACCTATCCAGAAAATGTCTGTGGCTGCCGATCTATGATCGACAACGCCCAAGGCCGGGCAAGCCCGGCCGGGAAAATAAAATGTTTATTACGGCTCGCTGTGGCGTCGATTGACCTTGGCCATCGGCAGCGGGATCAACTTGCCCATAGGCTCGCGGCGCACCTGGCGGACCGGTCGCAAGCCGACGACGATCTTGCGCGCCACCAATAAATAGAAACCGCCACCGGACAGCTGCCAGTCACCGGCCTTGCGTTCCCAACCGGCCAAGCGGGCTTGCCACGCCGGGGACGCAAGCGGCGGACGATAGCACCCGAAGCGGCGTTTCTCCAGCGCGAACCCCAGCAGGTTGAGCCAGTCGGCGACCCGCGACGGCGAAATGCAGCGCGCCTTGCGCATGGCGTCGCTCGCAAACATGTGGCGCAACCCCCAACTGCTCCAGGGGTTGATCCCGACAATCAGCAGGTGCCCGCCGGGACGCACCGCGCTGGCGGCCTCGCGCAGCAGGCCATGCGGCGACAGGCAGAAATCCAGCCCGTGCTGCATCACCACCACGTCGGCGGCGTGCTCACTGATCGGCCAGGCCTGTTCTTCGCAGACTATTTCCACCCCCGGCAGCGGCGCTCCCAGACGGACATTGCGCTGCACCTGCTTCGCTGCCGGTGGTGTTTCGGCCGAAGGACCGTAATGCACCAGGTAGCCGCCAAAGAAACGCCCCAGTTCGTCTTCGAGCATCCGGCGTTCTTCATTCAACAAAAATTGGCCGATGGGACCTGACAGCCACTCGCGAGCGGCACTGATCAATGCCAGCCAGTCAGGATCAGCCTGAGCGAACGCTTTATCGGTCATTGCATTCTCCAACTCGCCAAGAAGCTCTAAGATGCACCATTGTTTTCCGCTTGGCGAATCCTGCGATGATACAGATCAGTGCCCTTCCCGCCTTCACCGACAACTACATCTGGTTGTTACAGGATCACCGCAGCCAGCGCTGCGCCGTGGTCGATCCGGGTGATGCCGCCCCCGTGCAGGCCTGGTTGGCCATGCATCCGGGATGGCAGCTCAGCGACATCCTGGTCACCCATCACCACCATGATCACGTCGGTGGCGTCGAGCAACTCAAAAAAGCGACGGGCGCCACGGTCTACGGCCCGGCCAGCGAAAATATCCCCGGACGCGACATCGCCCTGAACGATAATGATCGCGTCAACGTACTCGGCCGGGAGTTCGACGTGTATGCGGTGCCAGGCCACACACTGGGTCATATCGCTTACTACCATCAGGGGCTGCTGTTCTGTGGCGACACCCTGTTCGCCGCCGGTTGCGGACGCCTGTTCGAAGGTACGCCGGCACAAATGCACCACTCCCTCAGCCGCCTGGCCGCGTTGCCCGAAGACACGCTGGTGTACTGCACCCACGAGTACACCCTGAGCAATCTGCGCTTCGCCGCGGCTGTCGAGCCGAACAACCCGGACATTGCCGAGCGTCTCGAGAAAGTCTCCCAATTACGCGAGTCGGGTGGCATGTCGCTACCGTCGACCCTGGCGCTGGAGAAGCTCACCAACCCTTTTCTACGTACTGGCGAAACATCTGTTAAAGAAAAAGTAGACGAACGGAATGGCCAGGATAACCGGGCTCCGAGTGAGGTTTTTGCGGCTCTTCGGGCTTGGAAAGATACGTTCTAGAGAGGGCCACTATTGGTACAAAAATTCTGAATGGTTGACCGCACCCCGTACGCTTTCTAGAATCGCCCGACATTTTTGCCCGGAACTAACTTCCAGCCAATGTCGTCATCTATTCGTAAATCCATCAATTCAGACGCATTGACCCGCTTGGCTCAAGCCATCGCGGTGGCTGTGTCCGCCACCCTGGCGGGCTGCCAAAGCACCAGTCAGGTGCCACAAACCGACGTGGCACATACGCTTTCTACCCGGACCAAACAAAAACCTATCTGGATCAACGAGAAGCCAAGCCCCCAAGCCGCGCAGGACGTCTGGGAGCGCATGCGCCAGGGCTTCCAGTTGCAGGACGGGCTGGGCGTCAACCCGCGCATCGAGCAACAGCGCCTGTGGTTCGCCAGCAATCCATCGTTTCTGCAAGGCGCCAGCGAACGTGGCAGCCTGTACATCCACTACATCGTCGAACGCCTTGAAGAACGCAACATGCCGCTGGAACTGGCGCTGTTACCGGTGATTGAAAGCGCCTACAACCCGATGGCCTATTCGCGCGCCGATGCGGTCGGCCTGTGGCAGTTCATCCCGTCCACCGGGCGTTACTTCAACCTGCGTCAAACCCGCTTCTATGACGGTCGCCGCGACATTACCGCGTCGACCATCGCGGCGATGGACTACCTGACCCGCCTGCACGACATGTTCAACGGTGACTGGCTGCTGGCCCTGGCGGCCTACAACGCCGGTGAAGGCACGGTCAGCCGGGCCATCGAGCGCAACGAAAAGCTCGGCCTGCCAACCGACTACTGGAACCTGCCACTGCCGGCGGAAACCCAGGCCTATGTGCCCAAGCTACTGGCCTTGTCACAAGTCGTGCTGTCGCCAGAAGCCTATGGCGTGAACCTCAACCCGATCGCCAACCAGCCCTATTTTGAAGTCGTCGAAATCAACCAGCGCATGGACCTGTCCAAGGTTGCCGCGGTGGCCAATATCGACGAAGACGAACTGTTCCAGCTCAACCCGGCCTTCAAGCAACGCACCACCATCGACGGTCCCCAGCACCTGCTGGTGCCGACGTCCAAGGCGCAGTTGCTGACCGCCAGCCTGTCGACCATGAAACCCGAAGAGCTGATCAGCCAGCGTCCGCTCAAACCGGTTTTCGAAGGTGCAGACGACCGCGAGCTGGCAACGCTCAAGCGCAGCTACCGGGTCAAACGCGGCGACAACCTGACGCAGATCGCCAAGGCCAACAAAGTCGAGGTCAAGGACCTGCAACACTGGAACAAGCTGAACGGCAAGGACCTCAAGGTTGGCCAGACCCTGGTGATGCGAGACACCAGCAAGAGCAAGCGCAGCGGTGGACGCATCAGCACGGTGGTTGCAGCCAACAGCAAGAAGCAGACCCAATACAAGGTCAAGCAAGGCGACTCGCTGTACATCGTCGCCAAGCGCTTCAACGTCGAGATGCAACACCTCAAGCGCTGGAATCCACGTGTTGGCCAGGCCCTCAAGCCTGGACAGGTGCTGACGGTTTCTTCCCCGCGTTAAGTCGCGCCCCAGGCATTGGGGCTTTTTGTGGCGAGGGAGCTTGCTCCCGCTGGGCTGCGAAGCGGCCCCAAAACGTGTCATCCGGTTCTTTCAGGCACATCACATACACGGGGTTCACGCCTGCTGCGCAGGCGAGCGGGAGCAAGCTCCCTCGCCACAAAAAGCCCTACCTTAGCCCCTACCTTTTTCCTGTCGATACAAGCTGTTACTGTACGGTCCACAAAGCCCAAGCCGCCTGGACCGGATCTCTGCCTTGATACGTCCCCTCCTGCTCCTAATCAGTCTGGCCTTGAGCTTCCCCGCAAGCGCAACGATCAGCGAAAGCCATGGTTATGCGCAGTTCGGCACACTCAAGTACCCGGCCAAATTCACCCACTTCGACTGGGTCAATCCGCAAGCGCCCAAGGGCGGTACATTGCGGGTCATGGCATTTGGCACCTTCGATACGCTCAACCCCTACACCTTCAAGGGCACCAGCCCGGTCGCGACCCCGAACTTTCTGCAGTACGGCATCAACGAGCTGAACGAACCGTTGATGGTCGGTACGGGGCAGTACGCGCCGTCCGGCGATGAACCCGCCTCCAGTTACGGGTTGATCGCCCAGTCTGTCGAATACAGCGAAGACCGCAGCTGGGTCGTGTTCAACCTGCGCCCGCAAGCACGCTTTCACGACGGCACACCGATCACCGCCTACGACGTCGCGTTTTCCTATCGCTTGTTGCTCAAGGAAGGTCATCCGCAATACCGCACCAATCTTCAGGAAGTGCAGCGGGTCGACATCCTCAACCCACAGCGCATCCGTTTCGTGTTCAAGCGTACCGGTAATCCGTTGCTGATCCAGCGCCTGGGCGAGTTGCCGGTGTTGCCGCAGCATTACTGGGAAGGTCGCGACTTCAAGGCGACCACCTTCGAACCGCCGCTGGGCAGTGGCCCTTACCGCATCACCGAGGTTCAGCCGGGGCGGCAACTGGTGTTCGAGCGGGTCAAGGATTACTGGGGCAAGGACCTGCCGGTCAACCGCGGCAAGTACAACTATGATCGCGTCGAGGTCGAGTTTTATCGAGACAGCGACGTGGCGTTCGAGGCATTCAAGGCCGGCGAGTTCGATATCTACATCGAGCACCAGGCCAAGAACTGGGCCAATGGCTACAGCTTCCCGGCCGTGCGGCGTGGCGAGGTGATCAAGGCGCAGATCGACCACCAGATTCCAACCCAGACCCAGGGCCTGTTCATGAACACCCGGCGCAGTACGTTCGCCGACGACAAGGTGCGTGAAGCCCTCGGCTTGATGTTCGACTTCGAATGGACCAATCGCGCTCTGTTCAGCGGTGCCTACAAACGGGCCATGAGTTATTACCCCAACAGCGAGTTCACAGCCACAGGCGTTCCGGTCGGCCATGAATGGCTGATGCTCTCGCCCTACCGCGATCAGCTCCCCGCCAAGCTGTTCACCGAGCCCTTCAGCCTGCCGCAGACCGACGGCCGCGGCATCCCCCGGGAAACCCTGCGCCGGGCGCTGGGTTTGCTCGCCGAGGCTGGCTGGAAGCTCAATGGCCAGCGCCTGCAGAATGCGGCCGGGCAGCCACTGCGTTTCGAGATCCTGCTGGTCAATCCGAACCTGGAACGCATTCTCCAACCCTACGCCGAGAACCTCGCCAGTATCGGCATTGACGCGCACCTGCGCACCGTCGACCGTGCCCAATACAAACAGCGTCTGGACCAGTTCGATTTCGACATGATCCTGATGACCCTTGACCAGACCCTCAGCCCCGGACTTGAGCAGTGGCAGTACTTCCACTCGAGCCAGGCCTCGGTCAAGGGCAGCAAGAATTACGCGGGTGTTGCCAACCCGGTGGTCGATCATTTGCTGGAACAGCTGCTCGCGGCAAAATCCCGTGACGAGCAACTGGCGGCCGGCAAAGCGCTGGACCGGGTGCTGCTGTGGCAGCACTACTGCATCCCCAACTGGTATATCAATTATCATCGCCTGGCGTACCGCAACCGGTTCGCCTTCGTCACCACGCCGCCCTACACCCTGGGGCTGAATGCGTGGTGGCTGAAGACTTCGGAGAAAGCCCAATGATGCGTTTGCGTACCCTGCTGGGTCTGGTCTTTGCAGGGCTTGCCTGCACGGCCCACGCTGCCCCGCAGCACGCCTTGACCCTGTACAACGAGCCGCCGAAATACTCGGCCGATTTCAAGCATTTCGACTACGTGAACCCGGACGCGCCCAAGGGCGGGACCTTCCGCCAGGCCGGCTTCGGCGGCTTCGACAGCCTCAACCCGTTCATCAGCAAAGGCGTACCCGCCGGCGATATCAACCTGATCTATGACACGCTGGCCAGACAGAGCCTTGACGAACCCGTCACCGAGTACGGCCTGATCGCCGGCAAGATCGAGAAAGCTCCAGACAACACGTGGGTGCGCTTTTACCTGCGCCCCGAGGCACGCTTTAATGACGGCCATCCGGTGCGTGCCGAAGACGTGGTGTTCAGCTTCCAGACCCTGATGAAAAGCGGCTCGCCGCTGTATCGCGAATACTACAGCGACGTCGACAACGTGATCGCCGAGGACCCGTTGCGGGTACTGTTCACCTTCAAGCACACCAGCAACCGCGAGCTGCCGCTGATCCTTGGACAGCTCTCGGTATTACCCAAGCACTGGTGGGAACACCGCGACTTCAGCAAGGGCAATCTGGAGATTCCGCTGGGCAGCGGCCCGTACAAGGTCAGCGAGGTCAAGGCCGGGCGCTCGATCCGCTATGAGCGGGTCAAGGACTACTGGGGCAAGGACCTGCCGGTCAATCGGGGCTTTTACAACTTCGACAACATGACCATCGATTACTACCGCGACAACACCGTCGCGCTGGAAGCACTGAAGGCCGGACAGTTCGATTACTGGCTGGAAATGACCGCGAAAAACTGGGCCAACGCCTACAACATTCCGGCTGTCACCGAGGGTCGCCTGATCAAGGAACAGATCCCTAACGGTAACCCCACCGGCATGCAGGGTTTTGTCTTCAACCTGCGCCGCCCGATATTCCAGGACGTGCGCGTGCGCCAGGCCCTGAGCCTGTTGCTGGATTTTGAATGGACCAACAAGCAGCTGTTCAACGGCGCCTACGCGCGCACCCGCAGCTACTTCGAAAACTCGGAAATGGCCGCCACCGGCCTGCCGGATCAGGATCAACTGGCGATCCTCGATCCGTTCCGGGGCAAAATCCCCGAGCAGGTCTTCAGCGAAGCGTTCCAGAACCCGGTGACCGATGCCAGCGGAATGATCCGCACCCAGCAGCGCAAGGCCTATCAACTGTTACAGGAAGCCGGCTGGCGAATCGTCGACGACAAGATGGTCGATACCACCGGCAAACCGGTCAGCATCGAATTCCTGCTGGCGCAGACCGAGTTCGAGCGGGTGCTGTTGCCGTTCAAACGCAACATGAGCGACCTGGGGATCGACCTGGTGATTCGTCGGGTCGACGTGTCGCAGTACATCAACCGCGTGCGCTCGCGCGACTTCGACATGGTGGTTGGCAGCTTCCCGCAATCCAGCTCACCGGGTAACGAACAGCGCGAATTCTGGAAGTCCGAAAGCGCCGACAAACCCGGCAGCCGAAACTATATGGGCCTGAAAGACCCGGTAGTCGATGAACTGGTCGAAGAGCTGATCAACGCTGACTCGCGCAAAAGCCTGGTGGCCCACGCCCGGGCGCTCGACAGGGTGTTGCAATGGGGCTATTACGTGATCCCCAACTGGCACATCAAGACTTGGCGCGTTGCGTACTGGAATCACATTGGCCACCCAAAAGTCCCTCCGACCAATGACGTGGGCATTTCCACCTGGTGGGTCAAACCCGATGCAAAACCTGCGATCGAAGTGCTGACCAAAGAACAAGCCGATCCTGCGGGCATGGAGCAATAAGATGCTGGCGTATATTTTTCGGCGACTGTTGCTGATCATTCCAACCCTGTTCGGCATTCTGCTGATCAACTTCGTGATCATCCAGGCCGCGCCCGGCGGCCCGGTGGAACAGATGATCGCCAAGCTCGAAGGCTTCGAAGGCGCTACCAGCCGCATTGCCGGCGGCGGTGCCGAAGTCTCGGTGGCAGGTTCCAGCTATCGCGGCGCGCAGGGCCTGGACCCGGCGCTGGTCAAGGAAATCGAGCACATGTACGGCTTCGACAAGTCGGCGCCGGAACGCTTGTGGATCATGATCAAGAACTACGCCACCCTGGATTTCGGCGACAGCTTCTTCCGGGACGCCAAGGTCATCGACCTGATCAAGGAAAAGATGCCGGTGTCGATTTCCCTCGGGCTCTGGAGCACGCTGATCATGTACCTGGTGTCGATCCCGCTGGGGATCGCCAAGGCCACCCGGCACGGCAGCCACTTCGACGTGTGGACCAGTTCGGCGATCATCGTCGGCTACGCGATCCCGGCGTTCCTGTTTGCGATCCTGCTGATCGTGGTGTTTGCCGGCGGCAGCTACCTGGACTGGTTTCCCCTGCGCGGCCTGACCTCGAACAACTTCAGTGAATTGAGCTGGATGGGCAAGGTCCGCGATTACTTCTGGCACATCGCGCTGCCGGTGACGGCACTGGTGATCGGTAACTTCGCGACCATGACCCTGTTGACCAAAAACAGCTTCCTCGACGAGATCAACAAACAGTACGTCGTCACCGCTAAGGCCAAGGGCCTGACCCGCCATCGCGTGCTCTATGGCCATGTGTTTCGCAACGCCATGCTGCTGGTGATCGCCGGCTTCCCTTCAGCCTTCATCGGGATTTTCTTCACTGGTTCGTTGCTGGTGGAAGTGATCTTCTCGCTCGACGGCATGGGCCTGATGAGTTTTGAAGCAGCGATCAACCGCGACTACCCGGTGGTGTTCGGCACCCTGTTCATCTTCACCCTGCTGGGGCTGGTGGTGAAACTGATCGGCGACCTCACCTACACCCTGGTCGATCCACGGATCGACTTCGAACACCGGGAGCATTGAGATGAACCTGTCCCCTCTCAATCGCCGACGTTTCGAACGGTTCAAGGCCAACAAGCGTGGCTGGTGGTCGCTATGGCTGTTTTTGATCCTGTTTGGCGCAAGCCTTGGTGCCGAGCTGATCGCCAATGACAAGCCGCTGGCGGTGCATTACGACGGCCAATGGTATTTCCCGGCGCTCAAGCGTTACCCGGAAACCACCTTCGGCGGCGAATTCCCGCTGGAAGCCAACTACAAGAGCCCGTACATCCGCGAACTGCTCAAGGCCAAGGACGCCTGGACTTTGTGGGCGCCGATCCCGTTCAGTTACCAAAGCATCAACTACGACCTGAAAGTCCCGGCCCCGGCACCGCCCTCGGCAGACAACCTGCTGGGTACCGACGATCAGGGCCGCGACGTGCTGGCGCGGGTGATTTACGGCTTCCGGGTGTCGGTGCTGTTTGCGCTGACGCTGACCATTCTCAGTTCGATCATCGGCGTGATTGCCGGCGCCTTGCAGGGTTTCTATGGCGGCTGGGTCGATTTGGCCGGGCAGCGCTTCCTGGAGATCTGGTCGGGTTTACCGGTGTTGTACCTGCTGATCATCCTCGCCAGTTTCGTGCAGCCAAACTTCTGGTGGTTGCTGGGGATCATGCTGCTGTTTTCCTGGATGAGCCTGGTCGACGTGGTCCGCGCCGAGTTCCTGCGTGGGCGTAACCTGGAATACGTACGCGCCGCCCGCGCGCTGGGGATGCAGAACGGCGCAATCATGTTCCAGCACATCCTGCCCAACGCCATGGTCTCGACCATGACCTTCATGCCGTTCATCCTCACGGGCGCTATCGGCACCCTGACCGCGCTGGACTTCCTCGGCTTCGGCCTGCCGGCAGGCAGTGCATCGCTGGGTGAACTGGTGGCTCAGGGCAAATCCAACCTGCAAGCACCGTGGCTGGGCATGAGCGCCTTTGCGGTGCTGGCGCTGATGTTGAGTTTGCTGGTGTTTATCGGCGAGTCCGCTCGCGATGCCTTCGACCCGAGGAAGTGAAATGAATCAGGACAATCTGATCGAAGTGCGCAACCTCTCTGTCGAGTTTGTGGTCGGCGAAAGCGTGCAACGGGTGGTGGAAGGCGTCAGCTTTGACATCAAGCGCGGTGAAACCCTGGCGCTGGTCGGCGAAAGCGGCTCCGGCAAATCGGTGACAGCGCACTCGATCCTGCGCCTGCTGCCCTACCCCTTGGCGCGCCACCCCACCGGCACCATCACCTACTCCGGGCATGACCTGCTGTCGCTGAAAGAGAAAACCATCCGGCACATTCGTGGCAACCGGATTGCGATGATCTTTCAGGAGCCGATGACCTCGCTGAACCCGCTGCACTCGATCGAGAAACAGATCAACGAGGTGCTGGGCATTCACAAAGGCCTGACCGGCAAGGTCGCGACCCAGCGAACCCTGGAGCTGCTGGAACTGGTGGGAATTCCCGAGCCGCACAAACGGCTCAGGGCCCTGCCCCATGAATTGTCCGGCGGCCAGCGTCAGCGCGTGATGATCGCCATGGCCCTGGCCAACGAACCGGAACTGCTGATCGCCGACGAACCGACCACCGCACTGGACGTGACGGTTCAGCTGAAAATCCTCGAACTGCTCAAGGAGTTGCAAGCCCGTCTGGGCATGGCCCTGTTGCTGATCAGCCACGACTTGAACCTGGTCCAAAGAGTCGCGCATCGCGTATGTGTCATGCAAAAGGGTTGCATCGTCGAACAGGCGTCGTGCGAGGAGTTGTTCCGCGCGCCGCAGCATCCTTACACCCGGGAGCTGCTGGCAGCGGAGCCTCGTGGCAACCCGGCAACCAATGTCATCGGCCCGCCACTGCTGCAAGTCGAGGACCTGAAAGTCTGGTTCCCGATCAAAAAAGGCTTTTTGCGCAACACCGTCGATTACGTCAAAGCCGTGGACGGAATCAACTTCAGCCTGCCTCAGGGACAGACCCTGGGCATTGTCGGCGAGAGCGGTTCGGGCAAGTCCACGCTGGGTCTGGCGATTTTGCGGTTGATTGCCAGCAAAGGCGCGATCCGTTTTGAAGGCAAGTCGTTGGATTGCCTTTCGCAACAACAGGTAAGGCCGCTACGGCGGGAAATGCAGGTGGTGTTTCAGGACCCCTTCGGGAGCCTGAGCCCACGGATGAGCGTGAGCCAGATCGTCGGCGAAGGCCTGCGTATACACCGGATCGGTACAGAGACCGAGCAGGAGCTGGCGATTATCGCGGTACTCAAGGAAGTCGGTCTGGACCCGGCAACCCGGCACCGCTATCCCCACGAGTTTTCCGGCGGGCAACGGCAGAGAATCGCCATTGCCCGAGCCCTGGTACTGAAACCGGCGTTGATCTTGCTGGACGAGCCGACCTCGGCCCTCGACCGCACCGTGCAACGCCAAGTGGTTGAACTGCTGCGCTCACTGCAAAGCAAGTACAACCTGACGTATCTGTTCATCAGCCATGACCTGGCGGTGGTTAAAGCGCTGAGTCACCAGTTGATGGTGATCAAGCACGGCCAAGTGGTCGAACAAGGTGACGCGCAAGGTATCTTTGCCGCACCGCAACATCCTTATACACAGCAGTTGCTGGAGGCCGCTTTCCTGGCACCAGCCACTGCGCAATAACCTGAAAGAGGAGCAACACATGGGTTTTCTCGCCGGTAAGCGCGTACTGATCGTCGGTGTCGCCAGCAAGCTGTCCATCGCATCCGGCATCGCTGCCGCCATGCATCGCGAGGGCGCTGAGCTTGCCTTCACTTATCAGAACGACAAACTCAAGGGTCGTGTCGAAGAGTTCGCACAAGGCTGGGGTTCGAGCCCTGAGCTGTGCTTCCCGTGCGACGTGGCCAGCGATGAAGAAATCGCCAGGGTTTTTGAAGAACTGAGCAAAAAATGGGACGGCCTGGACTGCATCGTGCACTCCGTTGGCTTCGCTCCGGGCGACCAACTGGACGGCGACTTCACCGAAGCCACCACCCGTGAAGGTTTCCGCATCGCTCACGACATCAGCGCCTACAGCTTCGTGGCCCTGGCCAAAGCGGGCCGCGAGATGATGAAAGGCCGCAATGGCAGCCTGCTGACCCTGTCGTACCTGGGCGCCGAGCGCACCATGCCGAACTACAACGTAATGGGCATGGCCAAGGCTTCGCTGGAAGCTGGCGTACGTTACCTGGCCGGCTCCCTGGGCCCGGAAGGCACCCGCGTCAACGCCGTATCGGCTGGCCCGATCCGCACCCTCGCCGCTTCCGGCATCAAGAACTTCCGTAAAATGCTGGCCGCCAACGAAGCGCAAACACCGCTGCGTCGCAACGTCACCATCGACGAAGTCGGCAATGCCGGCGCCTTCCTGTGCTCGGACCTGGCGTCCGGCATCAGCGGCGAAATCATGTACGTGGACGGCGGCTTCAACACCACCGCCATGGGCAACATCGAAGAGTGATCTTCACGCGTTAACAAGAAACCCGCCGATTGGCGCAATGCTGTTCACTTAAGGAAGTCTGGAGGCCTGAGAAGTATCTGTGGCGAGGGAGCTTGCTCCCGCTGGGGCGCGAAGCGGCCCTGAATTGGGCCTGCTACGCAGTCCAGCGGGAGCAAGCTCCCTCGCCACAACTACGGATGTGCCTGAAACATCGGCTTAAGTGAACAGCATTACGCCGATTGGCGGTTAATGAGATGGTCACCCCCACACCCTGCGAGGGCTACCCTTCGACATTCGACAAACATCGCGCAAACAACTGCTGGATCGGTTGTGTACGCTGGCTGTAGCGCTGCAACAGCACGATCTCCCGATAGAACGTCAGTTCGCCCAGCGAGATGATCCTGACCTTTGCGCCATAGTCCAGCCAAAGCCCCGCCCGGGGAATCAACGCCACCCCCAGCCCGCACTCGACCATTTTCACAATCGCTTCCAGCTCATCCAGCTCCAGCGCGACTTTGACCTCGATATGCTGCTCGCGCAGAAAGCCTGTCACCAGCCGGCCACCGAACGAGTTGCGGTCATAACGCACCTGTGGATGCGTGCTGAGTATCTGCAATGGATCCTCGCCTTCAAGGTCCGGCGGCACGATCAACACAAAAGGCTCCTGCCGGATCACCTGGGCCGACAGCTCCTTGGGCAGTTCAAAGGGTGGCTTGATCAGGATCGCCAGATCAAGTTCGCCAGCGTCGACCTGACTCAACAGGTTGAGTGACACGCCAGGTACCAGTTTCGGCTCGAGCAACGGCGCCTGCTGCCGCAAGCGCAGCAATGCCTGGGGCAGCAAACCGGTTTGGGCGGTCGCCACAGCGCCGACCCTCAATTCGCCGCGAAACTCGCTGACGTCGTCACTGACGGCCATGCGCTGAAAAGTTTCGAGGATTTCCCGGGCCATCGGCAACGCTCGCTGCCCGGCCGCGTTGAGGATGGCCTGACGCCCGGTGCGGTCAAACAGGCGAATACCCAACGCCTGCTCCAGGTTGCGCATTTGCGCGCTGACGGCCGATTGCGTGAGGCCAATGTGCATGCCGGCTGCGGCGAACGTGCCATAGCGAGTCACGGCGATGAAGGTTTTCAGTTCACGCAGCATGAGCGCCTCGATTGATCGATTTTATTTGAGCTGGAGGCAAAAATTATCGTCTTTTAATCAAAAATCACAAGACTAGAATCAGCTCAACTCTCCTGTCATCGAGGCTTGAACACCATGCGTCTCTCCCCTTTTCATCTGGCCATTCCGGTGTATGACCTTGCCGCCGCGCGGCTTTTCTATGGCCAGGTGTTCGGCCTGGAGGAAGGACGCTCCAGCGAGCACTGGGTGGACTTCAACTTTTTCGGCCACCAATTGGTCATCCACGAACACCCGAAAACCGCCACCCAGGAATCCGCCCACACCAATGCCGTGGACGGTCACGACGTGCCGGTCCCGCATTTCGGCGTGGTGCTGTCGATGGAGGAATGGGAGTCCCTGGCCGAACGGCTCACATCGTTGGGCACGCGTTTCGTGATCGAGCCCGGCATTCGCTTCAAAGGACTGGTGGGCGAACAGGCGACGATGTTTCTGTTCGATCCGTGCGGCAACGCGCTGGAGTTCAAGGCGTTCAAGGACATCGACCAGTTGTTCGCCAAGTAACCTTCAGCATCATGCCGGCCTGCGAGCGGATCCCGTCTAGCTCCCCGCCACCGGACATGGCCCACCCGCGTCTGCCCACAGCTTGAATTGGGTGACAAAAATATCGTGAGGCACCGGCACCGGTGTCCTGTTGCCACCAGGATTCCAGCCCCAGAGCACCAGTTTGTCGTCACTGACATGGGTGATCAGCGCGGCAAAATCACGGTCGCCGTTGCTCGAACGGTCCTTGATCATCTGGCACAGCCGATCAGCCGGCAAGCCGATCCAGGCCATTTTGTGTGCAGCTGATGGCAGCCCCCAATGCGGTGCACCGGGTGGTGCGTGGGGGCCATAACTGGCGGGCGGGTTGGTGTCGGCGTGGCAGGTTGCACAGGGCAGGCCCGCCGCCCCCTTGCCGTCAGTGCCGCGAACCACGTTCATGGCATGCGGTTTCCCGGCGTCGAACTGCAAGGGCGAGTCACCGGGGATATGGCAGTTCTGGCAACGCGGGCTCTGGAACACCTTCTGCACCGTGGCAAACGCCGCCAGTGCGGCTTGATCGTCGGCAAACAGCTCAGAGGTGTAACCACCGCCCCCGAGCAACAGCAGCGCGCCCAGAAACAGATGCCGTCTCATTTCACACCCCCGCCAGTTGCAAGGGCAGTTCACGCAAGCGTTGCCCGGTCAGGGCAAACACTGCATTGGCCACCGCCGGCGCCGTCGGTGGTACCCCGGTCTCGCCGATACCGCCCGGTTTTTCTGTGCTGGGGACGATGTGCACCTCGACCACGGGCATTTCATTCAGGCGCAACACCTGAAAGTCATGGTAATTGGACTGCACCACTTTCCCGTCCTTGAAGGTCAGCTTGCTGTGCAAGGTGAACCCCAGGCCAAAGGTGATGCCCGACTCCATCTGCGCAGCGATGCTCGCCGGGTTCACCACGACACCGCAATCGACCGCACAGACCACGCGGTGCACACGAATCTTCAGGTTGTCCTGGGACACCTCGGCCACCTGCGCGACGTAACTGCCAAAAGACTCATGCACCGCCACGCCCAACGCGTGCCCCGCAGGCAGCGGCGCCTTCCAGTTGGCCTTCTCCACCGCCAGGTTCAGCACCCCGAGATGGCGCGGATGCTCCTTGAGCAAGGCCCGTCGATATTCCACTGGATCCTTGCCGGCCGCCGTGGCCAGTTCATCGATCAGTGACTCGACGACAAATGCGGTGTGCGTGTGCCCCACAGAACGCATCCACAACACGCTGATGCCGGTTTTCGGCGAATGCAGATCGACCAGGTGGTTGGCCAGGCCCTTGATATACGGACTGTCGGCCACGCCTTCGACCGAGGTCGCATCGACGCCATTCTTGACCATCGTCGCCTCGAATGGGGTGCCGTCCATGATCGACTGCCCGACCAGTACGTGCTGCCAGGCCTGGGGCATGCCCTTGGCATCCAGGCCAATGCGCGCGTGATGGAGGAACGCCGAGCGGTAGTAACCACCGCGTATGTCATCCTCCCGCGACCAGACGGTTTTCACTGGCGCAACGGCCGCCTTCGCGACTTGCACCGCCTCGCTGACAAAGTCCGAGGTCGGATTGGCTCGACGGCCAAAACCACCCCCGAGGAATTCGGTATGAATCTCGACCTGCTCGGGTTTGAGCCCGGTGATTTTCCCCGCAATCATTTGGTCCAGCGTCTGGAATTGGGTGCCGGTCCAGATCTCGCATTTGTCCGGGGTGATTTTCACCGTGCAGTTGAGCGGCTCCATCGGTGCATGAGCCAGATAGGGAACGCTGTATTCAACATCAATCGTCTTCACCGCCTTGCTCAGCGCGGCGCTGATGTCGCCCGCCTGGCTGGCCGGAGTGCCGGGGATCGCGGCGAGCTTGCGGAAATTTTGCAGCAAGGCATCACTGTCGAGCCCGGCATTGGGTCCCAGGTCCCAGTCGATTTTCAACGCATCGCGACCGAGTTTGGCGGCCCAATAATGATCGGCCACCACCGCAATGCCTGTTGGCACCTGCACGACTTTATGCACGCCCGGCAGCGCCAATGCCGCCGCGCCATCGAATGATTTGACACTGCCACCAAACACCGGCGGGCGTGCAACCACGGCCGTCAGCAATCCATCGAACTGCACATCCATGCCGAATTTCGCCTGGCCGGTGATTTTTTCCGGGGTATCCAGGCGCTTGGTCGGTTTGCCGATGATCTTCCAGTCCTTGGCGTCCTTGAGCTTGATCGACGCCGGATCGGGCACCGGCAGTTGGCCGGCGTCATTGGCCAACTCACCGTAAGTGGCGCGCTGATCGCCGGCAATCACCACGCCCGGTTCGGTTCGGACCTTTGAGGGTGCGACGTTGAAGCGCTTGGCGGCGGCCTCGATCAACATCAAGCGTGCGGCAGCGCCAGCCTGACGGTAGCGGTCGAATTCCATCCAGGTCGAGGTCGAGCCACCGGTGATCTGCATGCCGCCAAAGGCCGGCAAACCATAATCGGCTGCCGATGCCGGTGCATGCTCGACGCGGATTTTCGTCCAGTCGGCATCCAGCTCTTCGGCGATCAACATGGTCAGGCCCGTCCAGATCCCCTGCCCCATTTCGGAGTGCCCCAACAGAATGGTCACGCTGCCATCGGGCGCGATGCGCAAAAAGGCATTGGGGGCGAACACCGCGTCCGGCGTCGATGCCGCCTGGGCAAAGCGATTGGCTCCCGGAATGACAAACGCCACCACCAGCCCTGCACCGAGCACGGCAGTGCTTTTCAAAAAATCCCGTCGAGAAGTCTCGATCTTCGCATTCATCGTTATGCCTCCCCGATTTGCGCAGCACGTTTGACCGCCGCACGAATGCGCGGGTAGGTCCCGCACCGACAGATATTGCCCGACAGCGCCTGATCGATATCGCTGTCGCTCGGCGACGGGATTTTCGCCAATAAAGCCGCCGCCGACATGATCTGCCCCGACTGACAATAACCACATTGCACCACGTCGATCTCGGCCCAGGCGCGTTGCACCGGGTGCGAACCGTCGCTCGACAAGCCTTCGATGGTGAGGATTTTTTGCCCGTTGGCGACGGCTGCCGCCGGAGTGATGCAGGAGCGCAACGGCGCGCCGTCGACATGCACCGTGCAGGCGCCGCACTGGGCCATGCCGCAGCCGAACTTGGTGCCGGTCAAGTGCGCGACATCGCGCAATACCCACAACAGCGGCATGTCGCCGGGCACGTCCAGGGATTGGTCTTTGCCATTGATATTGAGCGTCAGCACGGCGGTCTCCTCAGTCACTCACGATGTCCTTTCATGGCGTCACTGTGGCAACGACTGCCTACGCGCGCCTCGGTTTATCCATTGAGCTAAGCGCAATTTTCCCGAAGCCTTGGTTTGCGCGACCACCGGTCACAAAAAAGGGTCACTTCCCAGGAAGCAGCCCTGTGTTTCAAAGCATCAACCGACCTACACCCGCAGCTTGTCGATTGACGGTTACGCCTGACGATCACCGGCTGACTACGCTAATAGTCCAGCCTGATCATTCCTGGAGGAGAACCTTCATGTCGCGCATTCAGAAGCTCACGCCCTGCCTGTGGTTCGACGATCAGGCCGAAGCCGCTGCACAGTTCTACTGTTCGGTGTTCGAGCACTCGACCATTACCGCCATCACTCATTATGGCAAGGTCGGTTTCGAGCTCCATGGCCGGCCCGAGGGTTCAGTGATGACTGTCAGCTTCATGCTCGATGGCCAGACCTTTACCGCACTCAATGGCGGCCCGGTGTTTCGCTTTAACGAGGCCGTCTCGTTCCAGGTCAACTGCCATACCCAGTATGAAATCGACCACTTCTGGAATGCGCTGTCTGCCGGTGGTGACAAAAAGGCCCAGCAATGCGGCTGGCTCAAGGACAAGTTCGGCCTGTCCTGGCAAATCGTGCCGGTGGTGATGATGGAAATGATGACCGACAGGGACACCGCCAAATCCCAGCGCGTCATGCAGGCAATGTTGCAGATGAAGAAACTCGACATCGCCACACTCGAGCGAGCCTTTAATGGCGAGAGCTAATACACTCCCCAACTGAACTGCCAAAGGACGCTCGCGGATGAAACACGCCATCGCCAAAAATGCCGACAAAGCCCCTCGCTTCTGGCGCGATGACGCACTGCCCTTCATCGAAGCGCGCTCCATCGCTGATGGCCGCGAAGTCTGTTACGCCCGACATTCCCACGAGTTTTTTTCCATCGGTGCGATCACCGCCGGGCGCAGCACCTATCTCCATGAACACGCCGCGTTTGAAGTCGGCAGCGGCACCGTGGTGCTGATGAACCCCGGCGATGTCCATGCCTGTAACCCGATCGACAATCAGCCCTGGTCTTATCGCATGCTGTATGTCGATACGCCGTGGTTGAACGACCTTCAGCATCAACTGGGGTTCAGCAAAGAGCTGGACTTTCGGCGCTTTTCAACCACCCACTGCAACGACGCCGGGCTGTTTAGCGGGCTCAATCAGCTGTATGACATATTGCTCGACGAGCAGCTGGAGACGCTGCAAAAACACAGTGCCGCCGTAGCGTTTTTTACTCAAGTGCAGCAAACGCTCAATCCGGCTGAATTGAGCGTTCGCGAACCCAACCTCAAGCTGGAGCGAGCGGCCGAGTACATCCGCGACAACTGCACCCTGTCGCTGAAACTCGAAGACATCTGCGAGGCGGAAGATCTGTCTGCATCGTACCTGATCCGTGCTTTCAAGCAGCATTACGGCATGACACCCCACGCGTTTCTGGTCAACCATCGCATCCAGTTCGCCCGCAGCCAACTGCGTCGAGGCAAGTTGATTGCCGACGTGGCGCTGGAAGCCGGGTTCTCTGATCAGGCGCATTTTCAGCGAGCGTTCAAACAGCATTTGGCCGCGACGCCGGGGCAGTATCGCGGTTAAAGCCCGAGATTTATGGCAACAGCAAGTAACCCGCACTCACCGCCAGCAACGACGCCATGAACCGATTAAACAACCGCATGCCGCCGGCATTGCTCAGGTACTGTCGCAGAAAGGTCCCGGCATAAGCCCAGCAGGCCACCGACAGGTAGCAGACCACCAGATACACCGCGGCAAACTGCCAGACCAGCTGCGCTTCGCCGTCGGCAACAAAAGCCCCCATCCCCGCGACACAGGCCAGCCAGGCTTTCGGGTTTAGCCATTGCATCAGCGCGCCGTAGAACATCGTCGGCGCTTGTCCTGAATCACCTGCACTGAGCCGACCATCGTCAGTGGCGAGCTTCCAGGCCATGAACAACAGGAACGCCACCCCGAACAACTGCACCGCCCGTGTCAGCGATGGCCAGAGTTTTAGCAGTTCATGCAGGCCCAACCCCATCAACACCAGTAACAGCACAAACCCCAGCGTTGCACCCGCTACATGCCGTTGGCTGGCGCGAAAGCCGTACTGCGCGCCGGAGCTCAGTGCAACGATGTTCACCGGCCCAGGGGTGATCGACGACGCCAGCGCAAACGCGGCCATGGAAATGATCAGACTCATTGCGCACCTTCTTCAATAACTTCGGGACATCCCGGCGCTCAAAGTAGGAGAACGCTGATAGGCCTGTATTGAAGAAAAACACCCCCGTGCAGTCCTCGACATTTCAGATCGAACG
This sequence comes from Pseudomonas helvetica, assembly GCF_039908645.1. NCBI lineage: Bacteria > Pseudomonadati > Pseudomonadota > Gammaproteobacteria > Pseudomonadales > Pseudomonadaceae > Pseudomonas > Pseudomonas helvetica. The sequence continues at coordinate 3,001,934 of NZ_CP150917.1, read as the reverse complement.
CGTCGGTCACCCAGGTGTCATTAATAGTAATGGGATCGCGGTCTCTGCCCCCTCACACCGTTGAACGGGCAGCGAGTCCAGACAGAAGAGCAGAGTCACCGACAGGGATGTGGCAAGTGACCCTTGCGCTACGCCGAAATCATTGCAAAGGAGATCCTCCGATGGTGACTCACTATAAAACTGCCGGGCACCTGGCTTGCGGCCGCCATGGCAGCAATCTTCCGTCTACGACTGAATTTGCCCGCGTCAAATGCCGCAGCTGCCGCAATACCGACGCGTTCAAGGACGCCCGAAAAGACGCTCGCAACGCCGCACGTCGAGCGGCGCGTAGAGCCAAAGTCGCCCACGCCTCGATTGACTGGCGCGCGTCCTGGATCAAAAGACTCAGCGAGATGCCGGGCCAGCAACGACTCCCACGGGGATTCAGCGGCCAGCCGTACGTTTAGGATTGTGGGAACACAGAGATCAGTACGCCGATGATTGCCATCGGCGTATGCGGTTTGCAAATGGCCGAATCAGTCGTGCTGCAACAGCCCCGAACTGTATTGATTGAAGCTGTTGCCGATCGGGCTTCCACCAAAACTCATCTTGTTGGCACTACGGCCGTCGAATTGATGGCAATCGTCTGAAAAACAGCTGCTGGTCGTCACGCCAGAGCACGCGCTCAACAACAACGTGCCGGTGATCAAAAAGACTTTGACGAGGTTCAACTTCATTGTTCAGTTCCCCTTGGCTGGAAACGAGGCGATGCACGATCCGAGTCAAGCATCCTACGCCGCCAGATTAGCTGAAACATAATGAAACATTGCAGGCTGACAGTCTGGGTTCAGCTTCTGGAGATATCCCATCAATTGACAACCTGCCACCAGCTGCGTAAATCGGTACTCTCTCCCGACTTCAAGAGCTCGCCATGGATATAGCAGCCATCCCGTTCGGCACCACCGACTGGTCGACCGTCGAACCCACCGTCCACGCCGGCGAACGCGGCAGCGCCTATTGGCGCACCCAGCAGTTCGGCGCAATTCGCGTGCGAATGATCGAATACACCGCCGATTACCTGGCAGACCACTGGTGCTTGAAGGGCCACATCCTGCTGTGCCTTGAAGGCGAACTGCACACTGAACTCGAAGATGGGCGCCAGTTCGTGCTGAAACCCGGCATGAGCTATCAAGTGGCGGATAATGCGGAGTCTCACCGGTCGTCGACGGAGACGGGGGCGAAGCTGTTTGTGGTTGATTGACCTCGCCTCGCTGGGCCGTAAACGCAGGGGTAACGACGCACAAGACGACCATTGATCTGCAAATCCGGCCCACATCCAATAAAAACATATTTATATGCTTCAATTGATATTGTTGGACAATCCCACGACAAGAGGGTGCCGTCATGAATATCAAAACCTTGGCTTTACTGCTGCTGGCGCTCTGCGCCCAGCCCGTCTGGAGTCAAACTCCCCCCGCCTCGCCTGCACCAGCCGAGAGCGCCGCGCTCACCACGCGCCTGTCGTTGCGCGGCCTTTGGATCGAGCATATTTTCTGGACCAGAAATTACGCGATAGCCAACCAGAGTGCTAACCATCAACAAGCCCAGGTCGCCGCCGCTCAGGTGGTAGACAACGCAACCCGCATCGCCAACAGCCTTGCTCCGCTGTATGGCCAGCCCGCTGCCGATCAACTGCTCAAGCTACTTGCCGGTCACTGGGGCGCGGTGAAACATTACAGCGACGCCACGGTCGCCAAAGACAAGAAGGGCCAGCAGGCCGCTGTCGCAGAACTGACGAGCAATGCCAAGGCCATTGCGGCATTTCTCGCCAGCGCCAACCCTAACTTGCCTGAAAGCACGCTGGTGACGATGTTGGCAGCTCACGGCGGCCACCACGTCGCCCAGATCGACCAGCTCGCCGCGCACGACTATGCCGCTGAAGCGAAGACCTGGCAGATGATGCGCGTCCATATACTGGCGCTGGCTGACACGCTGACGGCGGCACTGGTCAAACAGTTCCCGGACAAGTTCTGATACCGAGCGAGCGCAGACCATGCTTGAAGGATTGGGTCGTACGCAGCAGGACCTGCTCAATGCACTGCTGCACCACGCGGGCGGTATGAGCATTGACGAGTTGGCTGAGCAACTGGCTGTCACACGCACCGCGATTCGCCAGCATCTGGCGGCTCTGGAGCGTGACGGACTGGTGCTGCGCGGCGAAACCCGTCCGACAGGCCGGCGACCGGAGCAGCTGTATCAGCTCACCGACCATGCGCGGGAGCAGTTCCCTCGCCACTATCAGTTACTGGCCAGTGTGCTGATTGAAGAAGTGGCCGACATCATCGGCCCCGTCGAACTGGCTTCGCTGATGCGCCGTATGGGCCGCAAAATGGCCTTGGACCGTGAACGTCAGGTGGTTGACGAAACAAAAATCGTGCAACACATGAACCAGGCGGGATACGAAGCGCAGGTGTTCTTTCGCTCATCCGACGACAAGGAAATCGTCGCGCACAACTGCGTCTTCCACCGCTTGGCCGCGGCCTATCCGGTGGTGTGTGAGCTGGATCTGGCGTTGATCGGGACGTTGGGGGGAGCCGAAGTCGACCATACGGAGTGCATGGTACGGGGCGGTAATGTCTGCCGATTCAAGCTTCGGCCGATCGAGCATCAAGCCGAGGCTGGAAAGGATGCACCACCCGATCCAGCAACGGCTCGATGATCGGCAAACAGCAGCTGCCTCGCGTTCACGACGTCGAGGCAGCTGTTTACCCTTGAGACTTAAGCCTGGACCAGGTTGGCGATCTTGACGTCCGGATCGACGTCAGCCTCGTAGTCCACCCCTTCGATCCCGAAGCCGAACAGGCGCAGGAACTCTGCCTTGTAACCGGCAAAGTCGGTGAGTTCGTAAAGGTTTTCATTGCTGACCTGATCCCAGAGTAGCTTGACGCGCTCCTGGACTTCAGGCGCCAGCTCCTTGTAATCCGCGCGCAGACGCCCTTCTTCGTCCATGACCGGAGGATGGCCGAACAAGCTGTCCTTGTAGAGCGCGTAGACCTGCTCGATGCAGCCTTCGTGTGTGCCCTGCTCTTTCATGACCTTGAACAGCAAGGACAGGTACAGCGGCATGATCGGGATCGCCGAGCTGGCCTGGGTCACTACCGCTTTCAATACCGAAACCCGTGCATCGCCGCCCAGGTCCGCCAGTCGCTCGCGAATGCTCAGGACTTTCTGGTCCAGGTCTTTCTTCGCCGCGCCGATGGAGCCATTCCAGTAAATGTCATGGGTCAGCTTTTCGCCCAGGTACGTGAATGCCGTGGTTTTCGCCCCCTCGGCCAGAACGCCGGCTTCGTGCAGGGCGTCGATCCACATCTGCCAGTCTTCGCCACCCATGACCTTGACGGTACCGTCGATTTCTTCCTGGGTCGCTTCGGCCAAGGTGGTCACGTTGACCTCTTCCTTGTCGGTGTTCAGGCCGCGCTGGGTAACCGACTTGCCGACCGGCTTGAGCGTCGAGCTGTAGACTTCACCGGTTTTCGGATCGGTACGACGCGGTGCGGCGAGGCTGTAGACCACCAGGTCGATCTTGCCCAGGTCGCGCTTGATGGTCTCGATGGTCAGGCGCTTGACTTCATCGGAGAACGCATCACCGTTGATGCTCTTGGCGTAGAGACCTTCCGCTTCGGCGAACGTGTGGAAGGCCGCAGTGTTGTACCAGCCGGCTGTGCCGAGCTTGCCCTCGACGCTTTCACGTTCGAAGAACACACCCAGCGTCTTGGCGCCGCAACCAAAGGCCGCGGTGATGCGCGCAGCAAGTCCGTAACCGGTCGATGCGCCGAGCACCAGGACATTCTTTGGCCCATCGGTGATCTGTCCTTGCGCACGGACGTAGTCGATCTGATTCTTGACGTTGGCTTTGCAGCCAGTGGGGTGGGTAGTCACACAAACAAAACCACGAACGCGCGGTTTAACGATCATAAATATCTCCCTCTTCCAAGATGCCGAGAGCCAATACTGGCTATAAAAGTCATAGACGCTGGGAAAACGGAAGCGTCACGGTGGCGGGCCGATTCATTGACCTCACTGTCCGGGCCTGTCGCAAATCCAGCGCATACCCTCGATGATTTGAGCCGCTGTTTCCAGTCCGAGAGTGGCGTTATTCAAAAACAACCTAACACGCGGTGATGACATTCTGGACGAACCCGTTTCCATTGCTAGCGTTATCCGTAGAAACACCTCAGGTCGTCAGGAGCAGTCCGGTGAACAAGCCCATGGAAGAGCCTTATGGCGGTAGGCGCAGGACCTATCTGTTCAAGGAATCGCACCTGAGACCACGGCAACGGGCCCTGCTCCTTGCACTGATTCTGTTGCTCATCAACGGTGTCGGTCGATTGTTCATGGTGGACGTGGTCGGACTGGATGGCGCAATCCTCCAGTTGGTGGTGATCCTCACTGCCTTCGCCACGGTGATCTGTGGTGCCCCACTCATCATGTTCCTGAGCATGGGCTGGTTTACCCGCTACAGCGAATTCCAGAACAGTTTGAAAGGCGGCGCCCTAGCGGCCTATCTGCAACGCTTCTGGTCGACCAGCCTCATCCATTCACTCCAGGACGAAGGAAAGCTGGGTCAGACCGGTTCCGTCGATGATTGGCGAACCTGCTCCGACAAGAACCCGGAACTGTGCGAGCGTTTGTTTGCACGTATCTACCATGAGCAATATGGATTGGTGCCGTTCATTGTGCCTTTCATCATTCTCTTGTTGGTGGCTTATGCCGCGGCAGCCTTGGTCGCCTCCAACTATGTCATCCCCAACTGCGACAACACGCTTAAAGTGGCGTGCGTGTACAAGCTCGGGATTCCACTGCTGGTCAGCTCGCTGGCGGGGGCTTTCATGTTTATCGTGAGCGACTCCGTCCTCAGTATCCGCCGCAAGTCACTGAACATTTCCGATGTGTATTGGTACTCCCTGCGCCTGTTTCTGGCCATTCCGCTGGCAATGGTGATCATGAATGCCGGCGCTGGAGATGGCCCGCATATCGTCACAGCCTTTGCCTTGGGTACCTTGCCGATCGATCCGCTGATGAAGATCGTGCGAAGACTGGGCTTTCCCCAACTCACCGATCAGGACAAGAGGGACGGCAGCTCAGACAAGTTGCTGGTCCTGGAAGGCGTGACCCTGCCCGTGGTTGCGACGCTGGAATCGGAGGGCATCAACTCGATCGAGCAGGTCGCTGCGGCGGACCCGGTATTGCTTTCAATCCGCACCGGATTCCCCTTCCGGTTCACCTTGCGCCTGGGTTCCCAGGCTATCGTGCGGCGCCATCTGGGGGAAAACGCGGCCAGGCTACTTCCGGTGGGGCTGGCTGATGTCGTCCCGGTTTTCCTGCTGGTGCGGGCACTCGATACCCCGCCGGTGCCCACTGGGGATTCCCCCAACAAGTACGACGGACCGTTTCCGCGTATCGAGACACCCGATGCGGTCGTCCAGAACGCGGCCGTCCGCCTTTTCCCCGATGACAATGACCTGCAACGCCAGGCCATCACCCGAATGAAATTCCGGCAAATTGCGGCCGAAGAATATACGGTGATGCTGGCACGGATAACGCCGCCTGATACCGGGTTGTAACTACAGGGCGAAGGTCATTTACGCGCCAACTTATACTTGACGCACTCATTATAGAAACTCTGCCGGACAGCCTCGGGCTTGAACTTCGATTGACTGTCGTAGGTTTGCTCGGTAATGCCCATGGCCATCATCCGCATCCAGCCCTTACTGAACTTGTATGCCTGGATCTTCTGGCGAGCGGCATACAGCGAGACCCCGGACAGCTTGAGCTCCTGGGCCCTTGCCGCTGTACCCGCGCCCCAGCTGCACATAAACCGATCATTGGGCATCAACTCTCTTGCCTGGACAGAGACCGCAATGCTCGCCAGTACCAGCGAGATCGGCACGATCAACACATTGCGCATTTGCATTCCGCCTAACCACCTGAAAATGAAGCGATTTTGGCGGTAATTTTGAGGCTTCGGGGCCAGCAAAATGCCTTCTGTCCGGCTTTACGAGGATGACGTTTGCCGAGCTTCGGTTTATTGCGGCTGAAATGTCTGAAGGTAGGCCAACAGGTTTTCGATCTTTTCCGGATCGCTGATACCCCAGAAAATCATGCGCGTCCCGGGGACTACTTTTTTTGGCGCTTCGATGTAGGCGGCCAGCGTTTCGCGGGTCCAGACCACGTCTGACGATTTCATCGCGGTAGAGTACTGGTAGTCCGTCGTGCTGCCGGCATGGCGCCCAAAAATGCCATTGAGTTGCGGACCAAAAGAACCTCGGGCTGAATCACCCACTTGATGGCAACCGCCGCATATTCGGTTAAAGAGCTTCCCTCCCGCTTCAGCATCGCCGGCCGCGTCTGCTGGTGTGCTGAATACGCCTGCATTGAGCATCAAGGCGACGGTTAGTACTGCGGCTTTCTTCAAGTTCTGCTCCTCATCAGGTGTTACTTACCGCTTTGAAGATCTACAGCGTGCTCTGTGACAGCGATCACCAGGATTTACGCTCCACGAGGGGACATGAAACCCTATGAATAGAAGGCTCATTCCTGCTTTCAATCAAGTGCTGAGCGGCACGCCGGCCCATTTCGTAATACGGGAGTTGCACGGTGCTCAGCGGTGGATAGAACAACTCGGCAACGCCGATCATATTGTCGTAGCCAAGTACGGCCACCTCGGCGGGAATACGCAGGCCACGACTGAGCAGGTATTGATAAGCGACCAACGCAATGCGGTCGTTGCCACAAATAAGCAGATCGAAGGTCGGCTTTCCATCCGACTCACGCAATTGCTGCTCCAGCGCTACAACCGTTTCCTCATAGGCGTCATCGGTCGACAGGTTGTATTGGGGAACACTGTCCAGGGACACACCGCCTTCTGCCAGGGCGCGAACCAATCCCTGCTGGCGCAACTCCCAAGCGAGGCTGCTTTGCGGCAGGTTGATGCACAACGGATGCCGGTAGCCACGCTTCAATGCTTGCCGCACGGCCTGGTACTGACCGTCTTCGTCATCGGGGACGTAACAGGCCACGCCTGGCTCTGAACTCATGCAGTTGCTGAGTACCAGCGGCAGGCTGCGGAGCACCTGGGGAATCTCGACGGTACGAAGCTGCATGGCGCTGAAGATGATCCCGTCGGGCTGATGCGACAGCATCAGGTCGATGGTTTGCTGACTCGGCGGAGCCTCGAACACGTTGAGAATAAAGACGTTCCAGCCGTTTTCTCGTGCCGTGCGCTCCATTGAAAGCAGCATTTCTACAGCGAAGGGGGTTGTCGCGGTATCCAGCGCGAAGACGCCAATAGTCTTGCCACTGGAGTGACCGCCACGGATCTTGCGCGCAGAAAGACTGGGGACGTATCCCAGGGCCTCGACCGCTTGACGAACTTTCGCCAGCGTTTCCTGGTTGAGCTTTTCCGGGGTGTTGAGCGCCCTGGATACGGTCATGAGGGAAACCCCCGCCAGCCGTGCGACATCTTTAACTGAAGCCATTCGCGGGTGCCATTGCTTGTCTGGCCGGGCATCATGTCATGCTTGGCAAAAGCATGACAACACGATGCCCGGCAGTAGGCGGCACGAATGGCCTGCCAGGGGTGCTCAGAGCTTGAGATCGGCCAGGTTCCAGACAGAAATCTCCCCGCCCCCCCCTGCCCCGTTGACTGCAAATCAGCGTTCTGAGTCCGGGCGCTCCCAGCCATCTATCAAGCGCCGTATAAATGGCTTCCACTGCAAAATATGAAAATCGCGGGGTGTAAACCACACCTGCCGGGTCGCAATCTCCAAATAGAATGGTTCTGCTGACGAAAACCGCTTTAGGCATCAGTCTGTTCTTCCTTGAAATGTCAGTCATATTCCGCTTCCCGATGCTCCCCCAGCAGGCGCCGTTGACGCGGTGTCGCGGCGGCCAGCACGTCGGGGTTGAAGCGCCAGTGCAGGTAAGGCGAGAACTTCTGCGCCACCATTCGCCGGCCGTAGTGTACCTGCAACAGGTAGCGCACGCGGTCGGTGGTTCGGTTGTCGCTACCGGCGTGCCACAGCTCACTGCGAAACATCAGAGCGTCCCCGGCCTGACACAGCACTGGTTTCGCCATACTGCCGTGCCACTGGTTTTCACCACGAGCTGGCGGCCGCCCTGCTCGGTGGCTACCGGGGATCACCCGAGTGGGACTGAGGTCGGCATCGATATCGTCGAGGTAGAATTGCGCGGTACAGATCTGCATCGGCAATTCAAAGGCTGGGTCGGCCAGCAAGCTTCGCGGCAGTTCCATCACCAGGTAATCCAGGTGCAATGGAGCACCGATGAAGCCGGGATGGCAGCGCCAGGCGGTCTGGCCAATGATGTGACAATCGTCTCCCAAGGCTGCTTCGGCCAGTTCGATGACCCCGTCCAGATCGAGAAACGGCAGCCAAAACGGGTCACGGTTGAACACGCACTTGTAATGGTCAAGCGAGCCACTGTAGTCCCAGTGCTGAGGTTTCAGGCCATCTATTGCATGGCGCAGCGCACTGATTTGGGCGCTATCCAGCACGCCGGGCAGCACCACAAAACCGTCCCGGTGCAAGGCTTGAAGGCGGCTGGCAGTCAGTGATGACAAGCGCTCGGTGGTGTCCATGTTGCGCACCCGGAGAAATGCCGATAACTCCTATTCATACTGGCACTGCGCGGGGGGCTTCGCCACGTTTGCATCCTGACGGAGTCTGAGCAAACGCGTCTATCGTGCGGTACCGTCGTGAGGCTTATAGAAGACAAATTTTCGGGTCTCGGCGGTCTTGATGTATTCCCTGGCCCATTCGGGTTTCACGTGTTTACTATGGAAATACATGGCGCCATGGGTTCGATCAGTGAGTTGGTGATTGAGCGCTTTTCGCGCTATTTCCGTAGCAGCCGCATAGGGAGCGTCTTCGTCGGTATGATCCGATCGTCGATCACACCACCACGAAAACTGGCAAGCATGCTTTTGCGAACCTTGCTTGACCACCTCGCACACCGTACCTGGAAAACCTTCATGGCCTAGCCGGTTCAACACCACATTGGCAACCGCTTCCATGTCGGCCAATTCCCCACCTTTGGCCTCCCAGAAAATAGTGCGTGAAAGGCAAGTTATTGCATCCTTCAAGGGTGCTTTGCCTGCCGGATCGACCGCCTGCGCTTCAGAGGGGGTAATCGCCTCGGCTTTGGGCACCGGTGCCAAACTGCCCTTCTCTGCAGTCTTCTGTTCCAGGACTTGCGCCTTGTCCACCGCCACCTCCTTGTTTTGCGCTTGGTCAGCCGCGCTCACCTGCCCCCCGAGAAGGGTTATTGAGAGACAAGTAGCAATCCAGATCAGACGCATGACGAACCTGCTGACCAAGTCATGTTGGCGACTCCGCTTATTGCGGTCGACACCGTAGCGGCCCAATCATTCCAACAGACTGACAGCTGGCAACTATTGCCGCTGCGTATCACCCGACCGGCCGCTCCCCCTTCTGCTTTGCGTGTAGATATGCCGACGCAGGGGAACTCCTGACTGCCGCCACACCTCCAAATTTAAGTAGCACATCCGTTGCTTCATCCATTCGGAGGACGCCGTCATGCGTCGCACACTTGTCATCTCTTCGCTAATCCTTTGTCTGCCCTTTGGTTCGGCCTTTGCCCGTGTAGATGCACGCGATGTCGCCACCTCGGCAGGTGTTTCCGCATCCCTTTACTCAACGTTCAAGGACCACAAACTGGTCGTTTCCGCCCGCGATGACGCTTCCAGCTTCGTGGCGAGTGGAGGTGCCATTCGCGGTGCCTATCTGGAGTCGGAGTTGAAACGGATTCGACTTGAACACCCAGGCCTCAAGGCCAGCGACGAAGATCTGGCCCAAGCAATCCTCATTCAAGCCGAGGCACCTGCCGATCACTAGAGGCATACGCACGTCAGTGACAAACTTCGAGGTTCACCGGGATGATGACGTTGGCCTAACGTCCCGGTCCTCGGCCTCTGTGCTGACATGCACCACCGACCAGGAACTCCTGTCCGACAGCGCGGATCAAAAAACATAAGACCAGTCATTCAGGTCTCATGTTTTCGGAGGACTCGCCATGCGACGTATATTCCTCATTCCATTGCTGGTGCTTTGCTTGCCCTTCGGTTCGGCCATGGCCCACAGGCGCCATATGCCCGATATTGATGCGCGCGAAGTTGCAACGTCGGCAGGGCTCTCCGTGTCGCTGTACTCGACATTCAGAGACGACAAAATCGTCACGCCAGCCCGCGAAGACCTCTCCAGCTTCGTCGCGAGCGGCGGCGCCATTCGCGACGCCAATCTGGAGTCGATGTTGATGCAGGCTCGACACGATCATCCTGGCCTCCAGGCCAGTGACGAAGAGTTGGCCCAGGCGCTGCTCGTTCAATCCGGGGTACCTGCGGATCACTAGAGATGGACGACGCAGGTCAGTGACAGGCCCCGTTGGGTGCAACGAACGTTGCGTGTACCTGGCAACGGTGGACGCTCGAGTCGATCCCTCCTGCAAGGGTTCGACGGCACGACCGTGAGTCGGCACCGTCGTTGCACTCGCAAACAGTCCAACATCATCACTGCGAAGCCCATTGAACACATTTGATCGCCAGAATAGTGGTCGGATCCACCAACGCGACAGTGTGTTCGCGTATTTTGAAATCGTCGCAATGGCTCAAGACCAGCGGCAGTTCCGTGCATCCCAGAATCAGCACATCCGCCCCCAATTCGCACAGATGCTCTGCGGCAAGCAGTAGCTGATCCTTGCAATGCCCGTCGACAAAACCTGCCTTGATCCCACGCTCACCATAAATCGCATCCATCACCAGCCCCTGATAATCGAAGCCTGGAGTGATCAGTTGCAAACCGGCGAGCCGTGCAGCGTCATGATAGACCCGGCTCTGGATCGTGCCGGAGGTGGCCAGCAGTCCAATTGTCTTGCCTGAACCGTATCGCTCGGCGATAGCGCCTATGGTTTCGTTGAGCATATTGATAATGGGAACCCGAAGGTAAGCCTGGATACGCTCGACGAACGCGTGCGCTGTATTGCACGGGATCGCTATGGCATTTGCACCATAACTCTCAAGCCGTTTGCAGGCGGCATACATGGCCATGGTTGGATCGGCTTGATTGAACAACAGGTTCGCGGTTCGGTCCGGAATCTGCGGATTCTGTTCGACGACCATCTTGATGTGTTCCTGATCCCGGCCAGCCGGCGTATGCCTGACCACCTTGGCCATGAAGTCCACCGTCGCCGCAGGGCCTACGCCGCCCACGATGCCAAGCTTGAACGGTGGACGAGCCGTTTGGTTCTCTGGAAGGGTCGCCGCCGCAGCGTATATTTCATTCACATCGAGCAGCTTCACCCCGCGACGTTGCAGGTCGGCACACACCAGCGAGAGCTCTGTCATCCCTGGGACGATCAGGCTCGCCCCCTGGTATTGCAGCGACAGGCAGGCCTGATGCACACGCTCCAACGGGACACCCTCAAGCTGTCCGTCCTTGATACCGTCGACACCGTACATCGCCTCCATCATCGCCGATTGATCCTGCTCAGTCGGATAGACCAATTGGAAGTCAGCCCCAAGGTAGCGCTCAAATAACCCTGAGTGACGAACGTAGTCCGAGGCCAGAACCCCCAGCGTGCTGCCCGGGTCTGCAACATGACGGATGTTCTCGCTCAGGGCCGCCATCATGTCCAGGATGGGAATGCCCAACTCCTCCTGGATCTCCTCCCGGAAGGTGTGGCTCGCGAAACAAGGCAACATGATCGCGTCCACCCCGCTCGCCTCAAACGATTGGCAGACTTGAAAGACATAGAACTTTCTGGAGGTCATGCTCGCGACCCTGTCCAGTGGCAACAGAATGTCCTTGAAGGGATGTTGCTCGAAGAGGAAGTGGTATCGACCTTGATCAGCCAGCACGGCTCTGGACTTGACCAGTTTGAAGAAAAGGTCGCCTCCCGCCAGGGAGCCAAGGCCGCCGACGATACCCAGCTTTCGGGTCAGGGCTGGCGTGTTTGTTCGTTGGGATTGGGCTTTCATCATGATGTTCACACTGCTACCGAGGAAGCGCTGGGGGCTGTTGACGCCTGGACAACCGGCGCTGCTTCATCAGCCTCTTCGGCGGGTTCCGATTTCGCGACGACAGCCGTGGCGATGCTGTTACCGACGACATTGGTCGCGGTCCTGGCCATATCAAGGAATTGGTCGATACCGAGAATCAACAAAATGCCCGCTTCAGGAAGGTTGAACATCGGCAACGTTGCTGCCACCACCACAACCGAAGCTCTTGCGACACCGGCCATGCCTTTGCTCGTCACCATCAAGGTCAGCAATATCAGCAGTTGCTGGGTAAAGCTCAGTTCAACGTTATAGGCCTGGGCGATGAACATGATTGCAAACGCCTGGTACATCATCGAACCGTCGAGGTTGAACGAATACCCCAACGGCAGCACAAAGCTGGACACCCGTTTCGGAGCGCCGAACTTCTCCAGAGCCTCCATGGTTTTCGGGTAGGCAGATTCGCTACTCGCCGTGGAAAACGCCAACAGGATCGGCTCCTTGATCAGCTTCCCCAAGGTAAAAACCGAACGACCGAGAAACAGATAACCTGCGCCGAACAGCACCGCCCAGAGGATAGCGATACCCAGGTAGAACTCGGCGATCAGCTTGCTGTAGTCCAGCAACAAGCCAAGCCCTTCGGTGGTGATCGCGGACGCAATAGCGGCGAACACGCCGATGGGCGCAAAGGCCATGACATAGTCGGTGATCTTGAACATCACCTTGGCCAGCTCATCCACACCCTTGGTGATCTGGGTGAAACCCGCTTTTTTCACGGCGGCCAGGGCAAAACCGAAAAACAGCGAGAACACGACAATCTGCAAGATCTCGTTGTTGGCCATCGCCTCGGCAATGCTGCGCGGGAAAACATGACTGATAAACACCTTGAGACTGAAATCACCGGTGTTCACCGCCAACGGCGTGGCGCCCGCCTGACTGACGTGCAGATCGAGCCCGGCACCCGGCTGGAACACGTTCACCAGTAGCATGCCAATGAACAGTGAAACCACCGACGCGCTGATGAACCAGGCCATCGCCCTGGTGCCGATGCGCCCCACGGATCTCGAACTGCCCATGCTGGCGATACCGCCAACCAGCGTCGCAAACACCAGTGGCGCGATGATCATTTTGATCATGCGAAGAAAGATGTCGGTGACCATCGAGAAGTAGGTAGCGATTTCTTTCGCAGACTTGGCGTCTGCTGCGAAATGGTGGCAAAGCCAGCCAACGAGCACGCCCAATGCGATGCCGTAGGCGATATGCCGAGGGAGTCTGTTGTTCTTCACGGTGTTTTCCTCAAGTCGTGTTATTGGTTTTTTGCTTGGCAGGAGAAAGGATCGAAATGCCCGGGTGCTCTGTTGCTGCGGGCGGCATGATCGATTCTATGAAGAGCGCGATAGGCAGATGATGAGTAATCGCCATATCCCGATGCGGTTTTGGAATAGTTTGTGAAATGTCGCGAATACCCGGTATCAGGGGCGTAGAATTTTGCGCAGCACAGCTGGAGGCGGCGTCATGCAAATCAAGTGGTTGGACGATCTATTGGCAATCGCCGAGTGCAAGAATTTCTCCCGGGCGGCCGAGATTCGATGTGTGACCCAATCAGCGTTGTCGAGACGGATTCGCTCATTGGAGGATTGGGTGGGTGTCGAACTGGTCGATCGGGGCACCTACCCGATTCAATTGACGCTGGCAGGCCGAACCTTTTGCGAACAAGGACGCGAAGCCCTGGCTGCATTGCTTGAATTGCGTTCAGCGCTCAGGCAAGAGGAACGCATGCCTGGGCGTTCCATTCAGGTCACTGCCGGGCACAGCCTGTCGATGACCTTCCTGCCCAAATGGCTGACCCGCTTTCAACAGCACAACGCGCATTTCAATGCACGTGTGGTGGCGGCCAATATCCATGACGCGGTCATCGCACTGGCCGAGGGAAACTGCGATCTGATGATCGTCTACCATCACCCTCAAGCGCCGATCCTGCTGGATGTCGAAAAATTCGTCAGCCTGACCTTGGGGCACGACTCGTTCATCCCTCTCTGCGCTCCGAATCGTCGGGGTGAACCGCTGCACCGGCTGCCTGGGAAAACCGGAAAACCCGTCCCGCACCTGGCCTATACCACCACGACTTTTTTGGGGCGCGTTGCCGATATCGTCATCAAGAACGCCCCTGTTCCCTGCGTGCTTTCCCGTTGCTATGAAGCCGATATGGCGATGCTGCTCATGCGGATGGCAATCGAGGGCTACGGCGTGGCGTGGTTGCCCGAAAGTGCCGTGACGGAAGCACTGGAACGCGGGCAACTCGTCCGGGCCGGTGGCAACGAGTGGAGCGCTCAGCTGGAAATCCGCTCGTACTGTTCGAAAGCCAATCAGAATCCGACCATGCTGGAACTGTGGAAAACACTGGAGACAGCTTCACACCGTATCTCTGTCTAGCATCAACGGGCTGTGACGCCGTTCATTCGAGCGCATGCCGCCAAACGCAGGCCGGCCGGCCCGCCGCGCAATGCCACCTATACTCAATTTCACCTCCCCCTTTCGGGGCCTGCACTGCCAACAATAGACGCAGAGGTGGAACATGGTCTGGCAGCAAGTCTACGATCCCTTCGGTAACCCGCTGGTCTCGACCCTCATGGCGGCGTTACCGGTGGTGGTGATGCTCACGTCCCTGGCGTTTTTCCATCTCAAGGCGCATATCGCAGCCTTGCTGGCGCTGAGCACGGCCTTGCTGATCGCCATCTTCGCCTTCGGTATGCCGGCGAATATGGCCGGTTCCGCCGCTCTCCTGGGTGCCGCGACGGGTCTGGTTCCGATTGGCTGGATCGTGCTCAACATCATCTATCTGCATCGGCTGACCACCGAGAACGGCTCGTTCAAAGTCCTGCAGGATTCCCTGGCGCGCATTACCGACGATCGCCGCCTGCAATTGCTGCTGATCGCCTTTTGCTTCGGCGCGTTCTTCGAAGGCGCGGCGGGGTTTGGCACGCCGGTGGCGGTGACCGGGGCCATCCTGATCGGCCTGGGCTTCTCGCCCCTGGCCGCGTCCGGCCTGGCGTTGATCGCCAACACCGCGCCGGTGGCGTTCGGTGCCTTGGGCACACCCATCATCACCTTGGCGAAAGTCACCGGGCTGGATGAAATGCAACTGTCGATGATGGTCGGCCGGCAGTTGCCGTTCTTCTCGGTGCTCGTGCCGTTCTGGTTGATCTGGGCCTTCGCCGGTTGGCGCAAAATGCTGGAAATCTGGCCGGCGATTCTGGTGGCCGGAGTCAGCTTCGCGGTGCCGCAGTTCTTCGTGTCCAACTACCATGGGCCGATGTTGGTGGACGTGATTGCCGCACTGATTTCCATGGCTTGCCTGACCGGTTTTCTCAAGGTCTGGAAACCCGCCCGCGTACACACCTCTGCCGCCTTGTCGGGGCGAGTCGACGACTCAAAAGTTGAGGAATCGCCAGACGAAAAAACGGCGGCCAGTGCAACCTTTGCCAGCGATGCCCGACCCACCGTAATGCGTGCGTGGATGCCCTGGATCATCCTCACGGTTTTCGTCTTTGCGTGGGGCACTCAAGGCTTCAAAAACATGTTCGACATCCGTCCAGCCATGGACCCGCAAACCCACTCGGCCAAGCTCGATCCCCAGGGTAAGCCAGTGAGCGAGGCGAACCCGATCTTCGCGCCGGCCCTGACCTTCACTACCCTGCACTTGCAGGTCGAAAAAGTTCCGCCCGTGGTGCCGCAACCGAAACCTGAGGAAGCTATCTATAAATTCACCTGGCTCACCAGCACGGGTAGCGGGATCTTGCTGGCGGCGATCTTCGGTGGGCTGCTGATGGGCTATTCCATCCCGCAACTGGTGAGCCAATACCTGCGAACGCTGTGGGTGGTGCGCTATTCGCTGACCACCATCGCGGCGATGCTCGCCCTCGGTTTCATCACCCGCTATTCCGGTCTGGACGCAACCATGGGCCTGGCCTTCGCCGCCACCGGAATCTTCTACCCGATGTTCGGCACCCTGCTCGGCTGGCTCGGCGTCGCCTTGACCGGCTCGGACACGGCGTCCAACGTGCTGTTCGGCGGCTTGCAACGAGTAACCTCGGAACAACTGGGCATCAGCCCGATCTTGATGGCCGCGGCCAACAGTTCCGGCGGGGTCATGGGCAAGATGGTCGACGCCCAGTCGATCGTGGTGGCCTCCACCGCCACCCGCTGGTATGGGCATGAAGGGGAAATCCTGCGTTATGTGTTTTTCCACTCCATCGTGCTGGCGATACTGGTGGGCGGGCTGGTCACGTTGCAGGCGTATGTGGTGCCGTTCAGCCATTTGGTGGTCGGCGGACATTGATCGACATCAGGCGGGTTGTTTCCCTTTAGCTCCATGCCCGGGATCTTCGCCCGGGCGTGGAGCGTGTCAGCCACCTACACCAGCCGCTCGATCTTCTGATGCTGCCAGACGATGGTGTAATACGCCGTCTGCAACATCAGCATCCCCAGGTAAGCCAGCGGAAACGCCATCCACACGCCTTGCAATCCGAACTGCGCATCCAGCACATACGCCATCGGCAACTGCACCCCGACCACACACACGATCGCAATCGCCACCGGCACCATCACCGTGCCGCTGGCGCGCATGATGCCGCCGATAACCGCCTGGAAACCGAACACCAGCAGGCTCCAGAGCATGATGTGCAACAGGTGTTCGGCCATGGCCTGGGTGGACGGATCGGTGAGGAACAACCCCAGCAACCAGTGCGACAGCAAATAACCCAGCACCACCAGGCCACCGGTCAGCCACACATTGATCAACAACCCGGTGCGCAGGATCAGCCCGATCCGCTCGATACGCCCTGCCCCGATGGCCTGAGCCCCGAGGATCGACGCCGTGATCGCAATCGACAGCGCCGGGAACTGCACGTAATTGACGATCTGCGTCACCGCCCCGTACGCCGCCGTCGCCTGGGAACCGTGCTGGTTGACCAGCGCCAGAATCACCAGCTCCGACAGCGACAGCACGACCATCTGCAACCCGGTGGGCAGGCCGATGCGCAGCACTTTGCCGAGGATCCCCAGGTCCAGCCGCATCGCCGCAAAAAACGCCCGATCCGGCGCCAACGGATGCCCCTTGCGAATCAACCGCCAAGCCAGCCAACCCATCGCCGACAGGTTGCCCGCCAACCCGGCAAACGCCGCACTCTGAATGCCCATCTGCGGCAAACCGAACCAGCCGCGAATCAACGCCGGCGTCAGCGCCAGCCCGATACACGTCGACACCACCAGCGCCACCAGTGGCGACAACGTATCGCTGACCCCACGCAACAACTGGGTAAACAGCACATAAACCAACAGCGACGGCAGGGTCCACATCATCACATGCGCATACGCCACCGCATCGTCCAGCACATCCGCCGGCGTCCCCAACCCCTGCAACGCCGGCCGCGCAAACACACTCCCCACCACCGCCGCCACCAAGCCGATCATCGCCCCCAACAGCAACGTCGTCCCGGCAATCGCCTTGACCATCTGCGGCTCCCGCGCGCCCCACGCCTGACCAATCAACACCCCCGCCCCCGCACCGAGGCCAATGACCAGCGCGATAAAGAAAAACACGATCGGGAACATCCCGGACACCGCCGCCAGGGCTTGAGTGCCGAGCATTTGGCCGATGTAGATGCTGTTGATCGTGCCTGACATGGACTGCAGGAAGTTGGACAGGACCATGGGGGCCAGGAACAGGAGGTAGGTTTGCCAGAGGGGGCGCTGGATGGAGGGGGTTTGCATGGGTGAGAGGTTCCGTCTCGGGTGGGGATGCCGTGACGGGATTCTACGGAGGGTGGAATGAGTAATGAACACAAATAATCGGGATCGATCAGGTACTCGGAATCGGTGGCTGACCGAGTTGATGACTCGCCATTCACGGGAGCCTGCATGCGTTGCCTCATGCCCATGCTCAACCCTTCGCCGGCACACAGCGCATCGAGCGACAGTGCGGGGGCGTTAGCTGTTCGCTGACTTTGTTAATAGTTTCGTGTGTTATCGATCTCGATGAGTCAGGGCCTGGAGCTCGCGACCATCTTTGAGGCCCGCGCTAGTGCTTGCGTGTCGACGTACTCCCGGATGTTCGTCAGCTTGCCATTGCGAACAGTGATGGCGAAGACAAAGTGGTCCGGGGGTGTCAGAAATTTTGTGTTCGGGCATAACATGAGCAAGAGGTGCATGTATGCCAACCAAAAAGAAACCTGCGTTGCGAGAGCTGCCGAAAATCCCGAAAGAGCTGCTCGAGCAATTCACCGATGGACCGATGACCGCTGAAGCCATCGAGGACGCGTCTGCGGCGTTCAAGAAGGCTTTGATCGAGCGAGCCCTGAGTGCTGAGCTCGGGCATCACTTGGGCTATCCGCCGGGCGCGCAGCGTCCAGAGGATGAAACCAATCAGCGCAACGGCAAAAGCGGCAAGACGGTTCTAACCGGCGACGGCCCGCTCCGACTGGATATTCCTCGCGACCGGGACGGCAGTTTTTCCCCTATCCTGATTCCCAAACACGAGCGCCGCTACACCGGGTTCGATGACAAGATCATCGCCATGTATGCCCGTGGAATGACTGTCAGAGAGATCCGTGCGTTTCTTTCAGAGCAGTACGGTACTGACGTTTCTCCCGACTTCATCAGCTCGGTAACCGACGAGGTCATGGCAGAGATCGGTGCATGGCAACAGCGGCCTTTGGAGCCGATGTACCCGGTGATTTTTTTCGATGCTCTACGGGTCAAAATCCGCGAAGAGGGGCTGGTTCGCAACAAGGCGATCTACTTGGCCCTAGGTGTTTTGCCTGACGGAACACGCGATATTCTCGGCATTTGGATAGAAAATACCGAGGGCGCCAAATTCTGGATGAAGGTGTTCAACGACCTCAAGACACGCGGCGTCGAAGACGTGTTGATTGCTGTGACCGATGGCCTTAAAGGCATGCCAGAAGCGCTCAACGCCGTATTTCCAGACACGACACTGCAAACATGCGTTGTCCATCTGATCCGCAACAGTCTTGATTACGCAGCCTGGGATAAACGCCGCGAACTGGCCAAGGCGCTCAAACCGATCTATCAGGCAGTCACCGCCGAAGCGGCTGAGCAGGCGCTGGATGCGTTTGAAAACGGGCCATGGGGCAAGCAGTATCCGACGGTAGTGGCGGCTTGGCGCCGCGCTTGGGATCGTGTGATTCCATTTTTCGTGTTCCCGCCGGCGATCCGAAAAGTGATCTACACGACTAACGCCATTGAGAGCATCAACGCTCAGCTGCGCAAGATCATCAAGACCCGCGGCCACTTCCCGACCGACGATGCGGCAACGAAACTGATCTGGCTTGGGCTACGCAATATCACCGCAAACTGGGGCTCAGCGGCACATGACTGGAAAAGCGCGATGAATCAATTTGCGATTCTGTACGGAGATCGATTTATCAGGCCGACCTGGTAAAAGCACGGCCTGCCTGACGGCAGGCCGTTACCGGCCCGCACACAAAATATCTGACAGTCCCAGTGGTCCTCAAACGTCCTGTTCGTGGCTTTGACTTTACCCGTAGCAAAGCCGACTACCAGAACCCGGTCTCCCTGCGCTACGAACTCGGGGGGCTCCTGGGATGAAATTTCCATCTCTGCGGAAGCCTTCTGAAGCACGTCTGCCAATCCCGCGTGCCCGTGGTACGTGCCGGCCAGCGGCCAGCCCTCTCCCGGAATGATCCACTCGATATCTTCGGCAGACAACGCCAGCAGACCGTGCCTATCGCCAGCGCCCATTGCTGCAAAAAAGTCTTTCACTATCTGGATATTCTCTTGAATGCTCATAAAGACCTCTCCACTGCTCTGACATCGGATCGCGTAGTGTCGGCCATTCAGCCGGGGACGAGGCCAAGTTGCTGCTGCATTGCGGAAGCCTCGTTATATCAATGGAAAGATACGATCTTCCCTTCCTCGAGGCGGAAAACATCGCATGACGGGACATCTATCTTCTTGCCCGTGGGAGCTAGCGTCCCTGAAGCAAGAGGCAGATCACCCTTGTGCGTTCCCCGAATCGCGAGTTCGACAACGACGACGTCTCCCGCGACATGGATGTTGAATATCTCACGGTGGACATCGGGGAACGCACTGACCATACCCGCGATAGACTCACCAATGGCCTTGCCGCGAAACTTCATGCCGGATGCCATATCCCACATGTATCCTTCCTCAGAGAACATGGAGACAAACTTCTCGATATCCGTTCCTTGGCCTTCCGCGGCGGCGCAGAGTTCTCTGATTATTCCTTCATTATTAAGCATCATCGATCCTCTTCTTCATTATTGAGCACTTATCCAATCGTATAAGTTGTGGACCTATCAGTGAGGACCTGAAGCCGGCGTCGCCCTCACTTTAATCAGACTGTGGCCGCCCTTTTCCACGAGGGAGATTGCATCAAAAATGACGATCACGATTCATCAGTCAAACTTGACCAAGTCCTTAAAGATCAGGTGACCCCAGCTATTTCCGCGCGCCTGCACAAGTAGTCCACCTTCCGAAAGCCCGCCCAGTTTGATCGGCGAGAAACCGAGATTTTCCGCGAGCGCACCAACCTCCGTTGCGGCGTCGTCATCGTCGCTTGCCAGGAATACGACTCTCCTGCCGCCCTGCACGGCCGGATCTTGAGCAAGGACGGCAGCGCCTAAATGATTGAAGCCCTTAACCAGTCTTGCACCAGTGAAGGCCTGCGCGACGACCTTGGAAGAAGGCTGTCCTCCCAGTTCCTCGGGGGACACGCCGTAGGCATTGGTCACATCGATGATGGTCTTGCCCTTCCAAGTGGGCAGTGCCTTTGCGACATCCCGGTGCGACTCGAAACGGACCGCCAAAAAGACGATGTCCGCCTTGACGGCTTCCGCCAGTGTTTTGGGAATGATCTGAGGTCCGATCGCTGCTGCGGCGGATGCAAAGCTTTCCGGGTCGCGCGTGGTTGCAACGGATACTTCGATGCCGTTGCGGGCAAACGCCTTGGCCAAGGCCTGACCGATATTGCCGAAGCCGATAATTGCGTAGCTCATATATTCTCCTCAGGTTTTCCACGCCCAGCCGCTCCAACTATCGAATGGAGTGACCGGCCGGGCGCGGCGAGTCAGATTTGCGCCAGGCCGCCGTCAACGGCGACCTCACTTGCGGTCATGAAGCTGCTGTCCTGCGATGCGAGAAACGCGGCCGCCGCTCCGATCTCCGCCGGATCGGCCATGCGCTGGAGCGGATTCATCGAGGCGAAGACCTTCATGCCTTCCTCACCTAACGCTGCCTTCGCAAGTTCGGTCGCAGTCGGCCCGGGCGACAGCACGTTTACCCGGATGCCGGTACCCTTCAGATCCTCCGCCCAGCTCCGCGCGAGGTTGCGCACTGCTGCCTTGCTTGCGCTGTAGACACTGAATGCCGGGGCGCCCGTGGTGCCGGCGCTCGACCCGGTCAGGATTATCGAACCGCCCTGCCCCATCAGAGGTAGCGCCTTCTGGACCGTGAAGATCAAACCCTTCACGTTGGTCTCGAAGATTTCGTCAATATGCTCGGCGGTGATCTTGCCGAGCGCAAGTTGGCTTCCCGCCCCGGCATTGGCGAAGACGATGTCGAGGGTTCCGCGCTCGGCCTTCACCGCCGCGTAGAGTCGGTCGAGGTCAGCCAGATCGGAGACCGAGCCCTTCACCGCGCGAGCATTGGGCCCGAGCTCGGCCACAGCGGCGTCGAGTGCTTCCTGTCGACGGCCAAAGATGAAGACGAAGGCGCCCTCCTCGATGAAGCGCTTTGCCGCGGCGCGGCCGATGCCGGTAGCGCCGCCGGTAATCACGGCGGTCTTTCCATTCAGTCTGGTCATGTCGTGCATCCTTCGTTGGAGTTGTACCCAAGCAGGAATTGCTTGCTTGAGGACGAGGATGCAGCCCTGATAACCTAAGGACAAGTATGCACCTTTTGGTAAGTATCAAAAAATGACGACGACTTCTGAAATCTGCGGTACCGGATGCGGGCTCAACGCCACGCTGCGTATCATCTCGGGCAAGTGGAAACCGCTGGTCTTGTTTTTCCTGCGCGACGGCCCGAAGCGCTACGGCGAGCTCAAACGTTTGATCCCGGGCGTTAGCGACAAGGTGCTGATCCAGCAATTGAAGGATCTGGAAGCCGACCACGTGCTGGCGCGGACCGACTACAAAGAAGTGCCCCCGCGCGTGGACTACACGCTGACCCCGCTCGGCCGCAGCCTGGCTGAGGCGATCGTGCCGCTGTGCAACTGGGGAACCGAGAACGCGGCGGAAATGGCAAGCATCTTCGCCAAGCGCGACACGTTGCCCTAGCAGGATGCTGAAGAAACGCTGAATCGGACGCCCTCCGCACTCGAGGGAGGGTGGCAGGTCGAACTCTTCCGACCAGACTGTCAGGACGCGGTTTGGGCGCCCTGGCCCATTTTTGTTTTCAGGCGAACGCCGGAGGTCCGCTTCTGGCCAATCTGTTGCGTCGACCGGTTGAATCCACAGCCAAAAGCCGCCGGTCACGGGAATCTACCAAAAAGTGGGCGATTCACTTGGAGCCATGCTGCCAAGCAACGTCAAAAGCCCAGTCATTTAGCGAATCCCTCGCGCCTAGAATTTTTTCATGGTGTGAAGCGTAAAGTGCAAAAGCTGTCCTAGACTGAAAACTTTAAAGGGTCTGATTTCATGAAATTTTCACCGCCGCGACCACTGGGTTTTTATATGAACTAAAGACAGTCTTCAGACGCAGCACTGCCTTTATCGAATATCCTCTATCGACCCAAGAGCGGGCTTGGTATTGATAGAGAATTATGATTTCTGGAAAAAAATGCGAGGGAGCGGAACCTTCAGCTGACTGCTGATTGAGACACACATTCCAACGAGCGAATGCAAACATGAATGGTCATTCCGTAGCAGACTCCCGATTAAGCATGCTTGATGGATGGCGCGGCATCAGCATCTTGCTTGTCTTGGCGTGCCACCTGCTACCACTTGGTCCAAAGCATTGGCAATTGAATTTTGCCGCAGGCGTTATGGGAATGGCTATTTTTTTTACGCTATCGGGTTTCCTGATAACAAATTTTCTGCTCAGCAACAGCAGCGTCGTTGATTTTTTAATCCGCAGAATCTTTCGGATTGTGCCTCTCGCCTGGTTGTATATGGCGATTGCTTTATTTGTCATGAACAGCACTTCGGATTTTTACAGCGCAAACTTTCTGTTCATTGCCAACTGGCCGCCAATGTGGCTTGGCAATGCAAATGGCCACCTATGGAGTTTGTGCGTAGAGGTCCAATTTTATGTCGCCATAGCGTTGTTGGTAGTTCTGATGAGAAACAAGTGGGTAGTGCTAATCCCTTTTCTCTGCATTGCCGTCACAATGTACCGAGTCGTGAATGATGTCCATGTCGCAATCAACACGTATTACCGCATTGATGAAATACTTGCTGGATGCATACTTGCACTGATACACAGCAATAGACTGGGCAACACCCTTGCGAAACTTCCGACCCAACCGGGGGTCGCACAAATACTTTTACTCCTCCTGTTTGCCTTGTCCTGTCATCCCGATGCGGGCTTCATGAACTACTTCCGCCCCTATCTTGCCGCAGCCTTGGTGGGGAGCACGTTACTCAATAGCCGGGCACGAGTGACCCAAATCCTGAATAGTCGCGTTCTATTTTATATAGCTACCATCTCGTACGCTCTCTATGTTGTTCATCCGCTGCTGGAACAGACTTGGCTGGGTAGCGGAGAGACCGTCATAAAATATTTGAAGCGCCCTTTGTTGTTCGCCGCAGTTTTTCTCACTGCGCATATCTCGACCTTCTATTATGAAAAAAGGTGGATTGCTTTTGGTAAGACGTTTTCCAAGAAAGTAGCTAGCCAATCGGTTACCAGCTAAACGTCCGCAGAGGGTCGCAAGCAGTCCTCAGTGAGCGGCGGCTTTTGGCCGTTTTCTACCCGTCAGGTCTGGCTACTTTGGGCTCAGGCTGTGTGAAAACGCAGGCAGTGTTTTGAAGTTTGCGTCACTACGTAAAATTTACCAGTAATGGGTTGATCAGCCGGACTGGAAATTTGCGCAGGAAGGCGTTTTCGTTCTGGTCCAGGGCCACATCGATACAGATCCTACAGCAGCCTCGGAATCCCTCACCTTTCCCCCTGATTGGATGAAGCTTATAGTCCCCCCGTCGCCCATATGGCGACCAGGTTTGGCGACCTGCTGATCGGATCAGCCCTTTAAATCTGATTCGGAGCTCCACCCATGGCAGGCGTCGAAGTGAATGAAAACGGGCGCCTTAAAGGCGCCCGCTTTGCGTGCCGGGAAGCGATAGTGTCGTGACATCAACCGAAACAGCGCGCTATTTGATCTGCACAATGACCGGACCTTCCGTAACGATCGGCGGGCTCGCATGGATATGCGAGGCATTTTTCTGAATCCACTCGCGCGCGACTTTCAAACTCGCATCGCTGCCGGCCTTGTCCGTGCAAACAGTCACCGCCGTAACACCATCACCCGTATTCAGCAGCGTGTAGCTGACGAGGCCAGGCACTGTCCGCAGGGCAGCTTCGACATCGGCCTTGCGCTCTTCTAAAAGTTTGAAAAGCTGCTTTGCTCCCGTACCCAGGTAGGTTCTTATCACCGCATACATAGTCGTCTCCTTTGGGAGTACCGTCTTGATGCCAAGCCAGATCCGATAATCGCCGCTATCACTCTGGTTTCAGTTCACTCCCGACTTTTTAAGTTTAGCCAAACGCTGGTGACAAACGAGATGCAACGACTACCGGCCTTCAGCGAGTGGTTAGTCGTCCGTGTGTCCTTGGCGCCGTAGGACGACATGCGTGGCCTTCTCCGACGCTACATGTTCAACGCATTCGTATCCCAGAGCCCGCAAGTCAATCCCTTCGAACAGCGATTCTCCCCGGCCGAGCAGGACCGGTGCGATAGCAATGTGCAGTTCATCGATGAGGCCCTCACGAAGATACTGCCGGATTGTGTCCGGCCCACCGCCGATTCGCACGTCCATTCCGGCAGCAGCCTCGCGTGCACGGTCTAGCGCCTCGCGAATGCCTCCTGTTATGAAGTGGAACGTCGTATCGCCTTCCATCTCGATGGGGGGACGAGCGTGATGGGTCAAGACGAAGACTGGAGCGTGATACGGTGGATTATCTCCCCACCAGCCTTTCCAGTTTGTGTCCGGCCAGTCCCCACGAATGGGTCCGAACATGTTCCTCCCAAGAATCCAGGCCCCAACATTCTGAAAGCCACGGGCGGCGAAATCATCGTCAACCCCGGTCGTACCGCCGTCCTTGCCGAACAAGGCCCGCTGGAACGTGCGTGTTGGTACCAGCCACTGGTGCAGTTCCGTCCCACCAACACCGAGCGGATTGTTGATGTCTTGATTCGGACCTGCTCCGTATCCATCGAGCGAGATGGTAAAACCCTCAACGCGAACCCGTGTCATCGTTTGCCTCCGTTTAGACGCCTGGCAAGTAATCAGCGGATGCCGGCGTTCGGTCATGCTTATCAGTAGGGACAGGTCGTGTCATGCGTAAGCTTTTGTTTTCACGGCGGGGCCTTTCCGAGCTATGTTGCGCCCTACCCCTGTAGCAGCTGGCGAAGCCAGCTGCTACAGGGTGTGCGCTGCTCAGATTTGCGCCAGCGCCTGGGCCAGGTCGGCGCGCAGGTCTTCGACATCTTCGATCCCCACTGACAACCGTATCAATGCATCGCCGATGCCAAGCTCTGCACGGGTTTCGGCGGGGATGCTGGCGTGCGTCATGATCGCCGGGTGCTCGATCAGGCTTTCGACCCCGCCCAGGCTCTCGGCCAGGGCGAAGATCTGCACACTCTCGAGGAAACGCTTGGCACCCGCCAGGTCGCTGTCCAGGTCGAGGGAAATCATCCCGCCGAAACCGTGCATCTGCCGTTGCGCCAGTTCGTGCTGCGGGTGCGACGGCAGGCCCGGATAATAGACGCGCGCCACCTGTGGCTGATGCGAAAGCCAGCGTGCCAGTTCCAGCGCGTTGCTGCAGTGGCGCTCCATGCGCAGCGCCAGGGTCTTCACCCCGCGAAGGGTGAGAAAAGCATCAAACGGCCCGGCGATAGCCCCCACCGCGTTCTGCAGAAAGCCCAGTCGCTCGCGCAGCTCTGCATTCTGCCCGACCACGGCAATGCCACCGATCACGTCGGAGTGGCCGTTCAGGTACTTGGTCGTCGAGTGCAGCACGATATCGAAGCCCAGCTCCAGCGGCCGCTGTATCCGTGGGCTGGCAAAGGTGTTATCAGCCACACAGATGATGCCCCGCTCGCGGCAGGTACGCGCGACCGCGGCAAGGTCGGTGATGCGCAGCAAGGGATTGCTCGGCGTCTCGACCCAAACCATTCGCGTGTCGTCCTGCAGCGCCGCTTCGAAGGCCGTCAGGTCAGTCAGATCGACGAAACTGAAGCGATGCCCGGCACTGCGCCGACGCACCTTGTCGAACAGCCTGAAAGTGCCGCCATACAGGTCGTTGCCAGAGACGATATGCGAACCGGTATCGAGCAGTTCGAGCACGGTGGAGATCGCCGCCAGCCCGGAGGCGAAGGCAAATGCCTGGGTGCCGCCCTCGAGGTCTGCCACACAGCGCTCCAGCGCAAAGCGCGTCGGGTTGTGCGAGCGCCCATAGTCGAAGCCCTTGTGTACGCCGGGGCTCTGCTGCAAGTAGGTGGAGTTCGCATAAATCGGCGGCATCAACGCCCCGGTGGTAGGGTCCGGCGTCTGGCCGGCATGGATCACACGAGTGGCGAAGGCCCGTGGCGTGGCGTTTTCATCGTGTTGACTCATGTAAGGGATCTCCGCAAGTGATTGAGCATGTCGACGCGAGTGATCAGGCCGTGGAAGCCCGAGGCGTCGGCAATGACCGCCACCAGCCCACGGTCGAGTTCCGCCTGCAGTTCAGCCAGGCTGGCGCCGGGAGGCAGGGTTTCGACCTTGTCGGTCATCGCGCTGGCCACGGTCATACGAAAGTGCGAAGCGTCTTTGTGCACGCCCAGCAGAATATCCGACTCGTCGATCACCCCCACCAGCCGCTTTCCGCCCACCAGCACCGGCAGTTGCGACACATCCGCCAGGCGCATGCGCTGGAAGGCGGTCAGCAATGTGTCGTCCGGGCCGACGCTGATCACCCGGCCATCCTCGAAACGCCGCGCAATCAAGTCGCGCAGGTCGCCGTAGCGCTTGCGCGCAAGCAGGCCCTGGTCGGTCATCCACTGGTCGTTGTAGATCTTCGACAGGTAACGGGTGCCGGTATCGCAGACGAAGCTGACCACCCGCTTCGGCTCGGTTTGCTCGCGGCAGTAGCGCAATGCGGCCGCCAGTAATGTACCGGTCGAAGAACCGCCAAGAATGCCTTCGGCGCGCAGCAGTTGGCGGGCGTGATCAAAGCTTTCCTCGTCGCTGATCGAATAGGCCTGGCGCACGCTGGACAGGTCGGCAATCGACGGAATGAAATCTTCACCGATGCCTTCCACCGCCCACGAACCGGGTGTGCCAAGGGTGCCGCTGCGGCTGTATTCGGCCATCACCGAGCCGACCGGGTCGGCCAGCACCATTTCCAGGTCAGGCTGCACACGGCGAAAGAAACGGGTCAGCCCGGTCAGTGTGCCGGCCGAACCGACGCCGACGACGATGGCATCCAGATCATGCTCGGCCTGCGCCCAGATCTCCGGAGCGGTGCTGCACTCATGGGCCAGCGGGTTGGCCGGGTTGTTGAACTGATCGGCGAAGAACGCGTCGGGAATCTCCTGCGCCAGCCGCGCGGCAACGTCCTGGTAGTACTCGGGATGGCCCTTGCCCACATCGGATCGAGTGATGTGCACCTCGGCGCCCATCGCCTTGAGGTGCAAGACTTTCTCGGTGGACATCTTGTCCGGCACCACCAGCACCACCCGGTATCCCTTGGCGCGACCGACCAGCGCCAGGCCGAGGCCGGTGTTGCCGGCGGTGGCTTCGACGATGGTGCCGCCAGGTTGCAGGCGACCATCGCGCTCGGCGGCGTCGATCATCGCCAGGCCGATGCGGTCCTTGATCGACCCACCGGGGTTCTGCGATTCAAGCTTGAGGAACAATGTGCACGGGCCAGTATCAAAGCGGCTGACGCGCACCAGCGGCGTATTGCCGATCAGCCCGAGCACAGCCGGGCGAGAGTTGTTCGGCATGTCTTCACCTCCTTGCGGACTATCACATTGGATGGGCTGCAACCGACGGTGAGTCAACGTGCGCCCATCACAGGAAATGTCTCGCTTGGACCATAGGCCGGGATCGTGTCGCCCGCAACTTTGCGCAGCCAATTGGTAGCGTCGCCGTCGGAACGGCAAGGTCGTCATGACCTTGAAGTAACCATTCGCACCTGCGCCCCAATCGTCGAAAAATTTTGCAGTACGATATCGACTTCCGGAACCCCGTTCGTCATTCCAATGCCAGGCCGATGAGACCGGCTCAAACAAGGAGAAGACGATGCGTGTCATTGTGTTCGTGAAGGCTACCGACGACAGTGAAAAGGGCATTCTGCCCACGACCGCGATGTTCGAGGCGATGCGCCGATATAACGAGGAACTGGTCAACGCCGGCATCATGCTTGCCGCCGACGGCCTCAAGCCCTCCTCGCAAGGCAAGCGTATTGCGTTCGATGGTCCCGGCCGTACGGTCATCGACGGACCTTTTTCCGAAACCCGCGAGCTGGTCGCCGGCTTCTGGCTCTGGGAAGTCAAGGACATGGACGAAGCAGTCGCCTGGGTGAAGCGTTGCCCCAACCCCATGCCGGGACCGAGCGAGATTGAGATCCGACCGCTGTACGAGATGGCTGATTTACGCTGAAAGTCTGATGCAGATGCTTGCCGAAGGTGATCCCGGCGATGGCGCAGCGGCCCTCTCGCTGGCCCTCCCACAACATTAAATACGCCGCCATTTCGCGCAACGAGCACAGACGAAAAAGCCCGGCTAAACCGCAATGCTTTCACTTAAGGAGGTCTGGAGGCCTGAGAAGTATCTGTGGCGAGGGAGCTTGCTCCCGCTGGACTGCGTAGCAGGCCCAATTCAGGGCCGCTTCGCGCCCCAGCGGGAGCAAGCTCCCTCGCCACAACTGCGGTTGTGCCTGAAACATCGGCTTAAGTGAACAGCATTGCGGCTAAACCGGGCTTTTTTCACGTCCGAGCGTACTTGCCCGCAGGATCGGTACCGCGCTTACTGAACGTTTTTCAACTTGATCACATCACCAGAGATCTTGGTGGTGTAACCGGTCAGGACCCAAGCCCAGAACCATTTTTCCTGCACCTGGGTGTTGATCATTGCATCGCCGCCCTTGGCCTTGATCGCCGCGTCCTGAGCACGAACAAAACGGCTGTTCTGCTGGATCGGGATGCAGCCAAACAGCATGAGGCCTGTGGCACTCGCTTCACTGTGACCCAGAACGGTGTATTGGGTGCTGTCATAGTGCTGGGTTTTCATCGAGGTGCCGGTGCAACCCGCCAGAACCAGGCCGAACAGTACAACGGCAACAACTTTGCTGAGGTGCTTCACTGAATTACTCCATGAGAAAAAGCCCGGGATCCATCTCTCGAGCGGCGCATACTTTAATGGATGAGATATCAAAATGGTATCGCTCGCGAAACCCGTTAAACCGCCCGACACCGGTGATAAAAATACCGGTCCCGCTTTTGGAGGCTGCCATGGATCATGACGAAGTCAGTAAACGCAATGGCACCGATATGAACGCCGGACAGCACCAGGCGCAGTTCTTCCCCATCCGATTGACAGATTCCCGCCGGTTCTTCGTAATGACCGGCGTTTACGGACGATGCAAGGGACCTGCCATGACCAAGACGCCATCTTCTGGCCGGGGCGATCTGCCTCGCGCGCTGATTTTCATCCCGCTGGGCCTGTGCCTGCTCTACCTCACCCTATGGCTGGTCGAAGACCGGCTTGGCTTTCTGGCCCAGGCGCAACGCGCCGAAGGGCATGTCAGCGCCCTGAACGCGGGTGGCAGCCACCCACAAATTGACTTCACCGACGCCACGGGCAAGGCAGTCAGCTACCCCGAGAACGGGTTTATATTCGGCTACGCGGTGGGCGACTCAGTGACAGTGCTCTACCGCGCCGATGCACCCTCCAGCACCGCGATCATCGAAGACCATGGCGCGCTATGGGGCGCGAGCCTGCTGGCGGGCCTGTTCGCAATCGTGTTCACTGCAGGGGGCGGCTACCACGTGGTCGCCCAGCGCAAAGTTGATCGTTGCTAATGTACAACGACAACCAGCCCCTCCTCCTCGCCCGGAATGCTGAAGTAGCGTGTGATCAGATCAAACTCGGCGTCTGTGGCTGCGAAATCATGTGCGCCCTCGGCGTTCCGTGCGTGCAATCTGGCGCGGCAAGTCTCTTCGTCAACGTCCAGATAATGCAGGCAATGCTGCGCCCTCGCATGATCTGCCAGGGTGCGCAACCACTCGCGATCAGAGACGGTGTTTGCAGGAAAATCCAATACCACGCAAACACCTGCCGCAAGCATGTTGGTGACCAACGGCCCCAATACCCCACGAATGCGATGTGCACACTGCACATAATCGCCCACCGAACGGATCTCTCCGGGGTAAAGCATCGAAAGCCAATGGTCTTCGCTGAGTAGGATGGCCGCGTGGTTGTCGGCAAGTACCTTTGCCAACGTTGATTTACCAGACGCGATCTTGCCGCACATCAAATGCAACGTAGGTGTAGTAGTCATGGGATACGTTCCTTCATATCAGGCAAAGGATAATGCCCAATGCTTGCTGCCGGGACAATCGACCGGGTGAGTCCACGTCGAATAGCAGACGTTCATTGGCCAGGACGCCGCTGCTTTCACGCGCTGGGGCGTGGTTTTTGTACCTGAAATGAACGCCAACCGGGCATCAAGCTCAAGTAGCGCGATATCATTGGCAGTATTGGCATTTCTGATGGCCCGCAGGGCCTGAATCTCCTTGAACATTAAGGCACTGAGCCCCCATGAACCTGAGTATTTTCTACGCCTTGAGCGCGGCCGCACTGTTTGGCGCCAGCACCCCGCTGGCCAAACTGCTAGGTGTGGAGGTCTCGCCGATTTTATTGGCGGGGCTGCTGTACCTGGGCAGCGGCCTCGGCTTGACCCTGGTCAGGTTTATCCGCGATCGCGGCTGGCAGGCAACCGGTCTGACGGCCGGCGAGTGGCCGTGGT